>JBMFIE010000102.1:0-7030 GCA_049976465.1 Thiomonas sp.
GTGATGGATTTCACCGTGCCGCACAGGGTGTTGCGCGCCGAGGTTGCGGGCGCCGCGCCTTTGACCAGGATGGGCCACGAGGCTTTGACCAGCGCCCACGCGGGCTTGCCTGCGGCCAGGCCCAAGCGGTGCGCGCTGTCTTTGGTGACGATGGCCACCAGATGCTGGCCTTCGCCCAGATCGAGCACGACTTCGGTGTTGACGGCGCCGTCATGTACGGCATGGACGCGGCCTTTGAGATGGTTGCGGGCGCTGGTTTGCATGGTCGAATCTCCAGATGGCGTGAAGAAAGGTTGCGATGTATTGAATCAGATATTCCAAATTGCACACACACGGCCGTGCGCAACCGTCATCTTACAAAACCAAATGGAAAAACAGCGCCTTACACCGATGCATGCGCTCCGCTAGAGGCTTGCTGCCCCGCACTGCGCTGCGTCGATGTATTTCTCGAAATATACAGATCGGGCGCGGTGCGTGTCAACACAAAAATATGCCCGGCCGCGCGCTCGGGTGGAAGGCGACGCGCGGCGATGCATCGATGCGGCTTGCCGCAGGCTGTGCGCACGCGCAATCGGCGGCAGATCGCGGCCCGCACCGGCGGGCGCTATTCGGTGCACGTGCATTGCGGGAGTGTGCGCACGGCGGGTCGGCGCGCTCATGCTGCACGCACCTGGCGGGCCTGTTCCCGCTGCAGAGTAGTGTGCCGCAGCCTGTCGGCGGCCTGCAGCACGCCGCGGGCAATGCGGCTAGGGCGCTCGCCCAGGCCGAAGCACAGCGCCGGATCGCCGCGCGGATCGACCTCGACCAGCTTGGTGCGGCGCTGCACCGTCACACCCGGCCGGGTCAGGCCGCGCAGCACACCAGACAGTGGTGCATGCAGGACGATGGCGTCCCCTTGCGCGCCGTGCAGCAGCCCAACCGGGTCGCCGGCGCGAACCGCATCGCCAATGCGCAACCCGGACGCGAATACGCCGGCTGCCGGCGCATAAATCAGGCGCTCTCGGCCAACACCGAGGATGGGCCGGGGCTCGCCGGCAAGGGCGCGCGTTGCGCCGTGCTCGATCACCCGACCGAGGTCCTCGCCCCAGGCCGATTCGACGACCAGGTCGGCCTGTTCACCCGCGCTGTAACCCGGCCCGATGCCGATCGAGGGCAGACCGAACGCGCGCAAATCCGGCTGCGCGGTGGCATGCTTGCGCAGCCGGGCATCGACGAGCAGATCGGCGCCGAGCGCCTCGAGCCAGCGCGGCAGATCGGCGCCGACCGCCAGCGGCAGCCAGTCGCGCTGCGCCACCGCCTGCGCGGCCTCATCGGGCTGGAACACGCGCACGGCGGTCAGCCCGGCGAGTGTGGCTTTGCCGTCGAATACCGCATCGACCCAGCACATACCGCGGCGCGGCGCAGTCGGCTGCTCGTCCTCGAAAAGCACCACGTCGTATCCTGCAGAAAACAGCGTATGAGCGACTGCGGAACCCACGTCTCCCGCGCCAAGCACGGCAGCCATGTATGGTGGCAAGGTTCGAACCAGGGAGGAGCCTTTGACGGCGGGCAAATCCAGTGAAGTCATCGCGGCATGAATGGTCGAAAAGGCGCCTTGCAGTGTATCTTCAAGAATATGACGCAGTGTATTTCATGGAGATGCTCGATGACCCCGACCCGTTCGGCCCGCGGTCTGCGACCCCTGGGCCTTGTCCGACCGACTTTGCTGCCCCTGCTTGCCCTGCTGCACGTCGCAGGTGCTGCGGCGCAGACTTCGACCGCGCAGCCCGTGTTCCAGCTCGGCGAGGTCGATGTGCAGGCCAAAGGCGTCAGCGCTGCGCCGCCCGGCGGCACGAGCAGCAGCGTGGTCACGCAGCAGCAAATGCTCGACCGCGGCGCGCTCGATGTGGGCCAAGCGCTGGCTGATCTGCCGGGTGTCACCCCGGTCACGCTCGGACAGCGCGCCGAAGCGCAGGTCAACATCCGCGGGTTCGACTCGCGGCAGATCACGCTCAACATCGACGGCATCCCGATTTACGTGCCGTATGACGGCAACGTGGACTTGAGCCGCCTGCTCACCCCGGGCATTGCCGAAATCGTCGTCACCAAGGGGCTGGGCTCGCTGATGTACGGGCCGAACAATATGGGAGGCTCGATCAACATCGTCACCCAGGCGCCGAGCAAAAAGCTCGAAGGCAGCATCACCGGCGGGTTGACCGCCAACCAGCACAAGCTCTACGGCAACGATTTTTCCGTGCAACTCGGCAGCCGCATCGACAACCGCTGGTATGTGCAGGGCGGTGTGGCCACGGTCAACCGCAACGGCTTTCCGCTGTCTGGCGACTTCCGGCCGGTGCCGGCGCAGCCGGGCGGAAACCGGCTGAACGCCGCCAGCCACGACATCAACGCCAACCTCAAGATCGGCTTCACCCCCAACGCGACCGACGACTACGCGCTCGGGGTCTACACCGTCAACTCAGACAAAGACTCGCCGCCCTACACCGGCAACACCAAGCGCACCGGCCAGCCGGTGCGCTACTGGCGCTGGCCGCAGTGGAACAAGCAAAGCCTCTACTACATTGGCAACACCGCGGTCGGCAGCGGCTATCTCAAGACGCGGCTGTACCACGACACCTTCGACAACCAGCTCATTTCCTACGACGACGCGAGCTACACCACGACCAAAAAACCCTACGCGTTCAACAGCAAGTACCGCGACTTTTCCAACGGCGCGACGGTCGAGCTCGGCCAGCCGCTGGGGGCGCAAAACTTCCTCAAGCTCGGGCTGTTCTACAAGCAGGACGTGCACCGCGAATCCAACCTCGCCACGCAATACCAGCCGTACCAAACCCCCTGGCTGCGCTTCGAGGCGCACACCTACGCGCTGGGGTTCGAAAACGCCTACCGCCCGACCGAGGCCGACACCATCACCTTCGGCTACCGCCGCGACGAGCACCGCTTCGACCAGGCGCAGGAATACGCCAACAAGGCGCAAACCCAGATCAAGCCGCTGGCCACCAGCCCGCGCGTGGGCGCGAACAACTGGCAGGTGGTGTGGCGGCACAAGCTCGATGCGCACACCGAGCTGCGCGCCGGCATCGGGCAGAAAACCCGCTTTCCGAGCATCAAGGAGGTGTATTCCTACCGCCTGGGGCAAGCCATCCCCAACCCGGCGCTTGGCCCCGAGCAGGCGCTCAACCGCGAGGTCGGCATTTCCGGCGTGGTGCTCGGCGGGGTGCAGTATGACGCGGCGGTGTACTGGGATTCGATTAAGGACGCAATCGAAAGCGTCGCCACCGCCACGCCCGGTATCAGCCAGGCGCAAAACGTCGGCACCGCGACCAACAAGGGGCTGGACCTGAGCGTGCGCGCGCCGATCGGCAACGCCTGGATCGCCTCGCTGGCGTACAGCTATCTCGACGCGACGCTCGGCTCGCCCGGGCTGCTTGCAACCAACGCGCCGCGGCACTGGGGTGATCTGGGCATTTCGTGGCTGCCGAGCGACGCCACCACGCTGTCGGCACATCTGCAGGCGGCAAGCGGTCGGCAGACCACGACCAACGGCAAGCAGCCGGTGGCCGGTTTTGCCGTGGTCAACCTGCGCTGGGCGCAGCAGCTCGCGCCGAAGCTGACGCTCTATACCAATCTGAACAATCTGTTCGACCGCAACTACGCGCTCAGCGAAGGCTTCCCGATGCCGGGGCGCGAGCTGCGGGTGCAACTGCAATACCGGCTATGAGGCACTGGATCGTCGCGCTGCTGCTGTGGGCGCTGGCCGCAGCCAGCGTCTGGGCGCAGGTTCCGCCCGCCTGCCCGCCGGCCCCGAGCGGCCCGGTGTACGGCAGCAGCCCGGTGAACAACTATCTGCTGCTGGCGCTCGCGCCCGAGCGCATGGCCGGGCTGAACTTTCCGTGGAGCCGGCAGGCGGCGCAAATCCTGCCCCGATCGGTGCTCGATCTGCCGGTGCTCGGCGGCTGGTTCGGCCAGGGCAAGACGGCCAACCTCGAGCAGGTGCTACGCGTGCGGCCGCGGCTGGCGCTGGTCTCTGGTGCGACGGTCGGCGCGCAGGCGAGCACACAGGCGCTCGAGCGCGTGGGCATCCCGGTCTGCCCGGTCAAGCTCGACACCCTGGCCGACTACCCGGCGGCGTTCCGGCAAGTCGGGCAGGCGCTGGGGCTGGCGTCGCGCGGCGAGGCGCTCGCCGCAGCCGCCGAAAAAACCCTGGATCGATTGGCCGCGTTGCGCCATCGCGTGGCGGCACACCCGCCGGTGCGAATCTATTACGCCGAAGGTGAAGACGGGCTGGCGAGCGAGTGTCCGGGGTCGATCCACGCCGAAGTCATCGACCTGATCGGCGCGCACAACGCGCTGCGCTGCAGCGACGCTAGCCACTTCGGCATGGTGCGGGTGAGCTTCGAGCAAATCCTCGCCGCCGACCCGGACTGGATCGTCACGCAGGACGGCCCGGCGATGCGCGCCATCCAGACCGAGCCGCGCTGGAGGCTGCTGCGCGCAGTGCGCGACGGCCACGTGCTGTTCGCGCCGCAGGTGCCGTTTCGCTGGCTCGACCGGCCGCCGTCGTTCATCCGACTGATTGCCGCGCCTTGGCTGGCCAGCAGGGTGTTCCCGCTGGAGTATCGCGCGGTGTTCGGCGAGCCGATCGAGCGGCTGACGCAGGCGTTTTTCGCGCTGTACCTCCACCACCCGCTGAGTCCGACGCAGACCGCCGCGATCCTGCATCCGAATGCGGCGGATTTTCCGACCAAGTACTGACCGATGAACGCTCCGGCCCAGATGCGACCGCGCCTGCCGCAGATCGGCATGATGCTGCACATGCAGCCGCAGGACGGCGAGGCGATGCCGGCGTTTTTCGCGCGGCGCGCCGCGCTGGTCGAGGCGCTCGAGGCCGCGGGGGTCGATGCGGTCTGGGTCACCGAGCATCATTTCGACCCGCACAGCCAGAGCGCCTCTCCGCTGCTGCTGCTCGCGCACTGGGCGGCGCGCACCCGGCGCATCCAGCTCGGCGTGGCTGCGGTGCTCCCCGCCGGGCGCAACCCGCGGCTGCTCGCCGAAGACATTGCGCTGCTGTCGAATCTGGCACCCGGGCGGGTGGCGATTGGCTTTGCCAAGGGCGGGCCGTTCGAGGCGCAGAAACGCGCCTTCGGCTGGGGCAGTGAGCAGGCGCGCGCGCAGATGCAGGCGGTGGTCGATGCAATGCTGGCGCTGCTCGACGGCAAAGCCGCCGACGCGCCGGCGCCGCTGCAGCCGCCGCTGCTGCGGCCGCTGCCGATGTTCGTCGCCAGCCGAGAGCCGGAGACGCTCGCCTGGGCGGCGCAGCGCGGGCTGGGCTGGATGTGCGCGCAGTTCTGGCCGCTCGACACGTTTGACGCGCAGGCGGTCAACTGGGGCGCGGCGGCGCGCGGCGCTGCCGATGCCCTGCTGGTGCGCGGGCTGTGGATCGACGACGATCGCACCCGCGCCGAGCAGCACGCGCTGCAGTGGCTTGCCGCGTTTCGCCGCAACAAACAGGCGCAGTGGACGGCCGGGTTTCGTGGGCCGCTGACCGATACCGACGAGCGCGAGAGCCTGTCGCGGATGATCGTCGGCACGCCTGCCGACTGCGCGGCGCAGCTGGATGCGCTATTGGCGGCGCGCCAGGTGCCGCGGCTGGCGTTCAATCCCATGCACGCCGAGCCCGAGGTGCAGCTTGCGCAGATGGTGCGTTTGCGCGACCAGGTGCTGCCGCGGCTGCGCCTCGGTCTGCCGGCTACTGCCGAGCCGCTGCGCAGCGGCGCCTCGCCCGGGATCGGCGCATGAAGGCGCAGCCGTGGCTGGCCGCCGCGCTGCTGTTTGCTGCGCTGCTGTCGCTGCTGCTCGGGCGCTACCAGCCTTCGCCGCTCGAAGCCGCGCTGCGGCTGTGGCAGGGCTTGCACGGCGAGCGCTCGGCGCTGTGGACGGTGATCGTCGAGCTGCGCGCGCCGCGCGTGGCCGCGGCGATCGCCATCGGCGCGGGGCTGGCGGCCTCGGGCGCGGCCTACCAGGCGCTGTTTCGCAACCCGCTGGCCTCGCCGGAGGTGCTCGGCGGTCTGGCCGGGGCGGCGTTCGGCGCGGCGCTGGGCATCCTGTTGGGCTCCGCGCTGTGGCAGGTGCAGCTCGCAAGCTTTGCCTTCGGGCTGCTCGCGGTCGGCATGACGCTGTTGCTGGCGCGCCTGGTCGGGCAAAGCGGCATCGTCGTGCTGTTGCTCGCCGGGTTGATCACCGGCGCGTTTTTCACCGCCCTGCTGTCGGCGGCCAAATATCTCGCCGACCCCTACGACAAGCTGCCGGCGATCACCTACTGGCTGATGGGCACGCTGTCGGCGGTGCGGCCAAGCACGGTCTGGCTGAGCGTGCCGTGGATGCTGGCTGCAACCGCCCTGCTCGCGCAGCTCGGGCATGCGCTCAATGTGCTGAGCATGGGCGACGAGGAGGCGGCCACGCTGGGCATGCCGGTACGCGCGGTGCGGCTTGCGGTGATCGCGCTGGCCACGCTGCTGGGCACGCTGTCGGTCGTGCTCGCCGGAATGATCGCCTGGGTCGGGCTGCTGATCCCGCAGATCGCGCGGCTGATCTGGGGCGCGGACAACCGCCGGGTGCTGCCGGCCTCGGCGCTGCTTGGCGCGCTGTATGTGCTGCTGCTCGACGATCTGGCGCGCAGCGCGCTCAGTGTGGAGCTGCCGCTCGGTGTGCTGACCGCGCTGGTCGGGCTGCCGCTGTTCGCGCTGGTGCTGCGGCGGGTGGCCCTCGGGTGGAGTGAGTGAAGGAGACGCAGATGATCGAGGCCATCGACCTGTCGGCAGGCTATGGCGATCAGACCATTGTCAACCGCGTGAGCCTACGTCTGGCCCTGGGCGAGACGGTCGCGCTGCTCGGGCCGAACGGCTGCGGCAAGACCACCTTGCTGAAAACGCTCTGCGGCATTCACCGCGCCAGCGCCGGTGGCGTGCGTGTCAATGGCGTCGATCTGGCCACGCTTTCGGCACCGGCGCGGGCGCGGCGCCTTGCCTACGTG
>JBMFIE010000103.1:0-7009 GCA_049976465.1 Thiomonas sp.
GACAGGATGGCCGTGGGCACGAAGTGCAGGCTGATGCGCCGCATCTGCTCGCCAAAGCCGGGCATTTCCTTGTCGGCCACGTCCAGCGTGGCCTCGGGTGTGACGTCGCGCGGTGCCGGGCCTGTGCCGCCGGTGGTCAGCACCAGATGGCAGTGCTGCGCATCGACCAGATCGACCAGGGTGGAGGCGATCTGCAGGCGGTCGTCCGGAATCAGCCGCTCGACGAAGGTCAGCGGGTTGCGCAGCGCGCGGCCCAGCCACTCGCGCAGCGCGGGCAGGCCCTTGTCCTCGTAAATGCCGCTGCTGGCGCGGTCGCTGATCGAGACGAGGCCGATGCGCACCGCATCGAACGGGGAGGATTCAGAAGCTGGGGAGGGGCTCATGGTCTGCGGGGTGGCTGCGAGTGTCGTGCGCGGCGATGGCCGCCTTGATGAACTGAAAAAGCTGGCGGGTCAGCCTGGGCGGCTTGCCGGCACCGACCTCGGCGCGCGCGCCGCGCACCAGCTGGCGCAGCTGCTGGGCATCGGTGCCCGGGTATTTGTCGAGAAATTCGGTCTGCGCCGCATCGCTGGCGAGCAGGACGTCGCGCCAGCGCTCCAGCGCGTGCATGCGGGCGATGCTGGCGCGGTCGTCCTGCGTGGCCGAGGCAACGAGTCTGCGCGCCACATCGGCGTCGGCCCCGCGCAAGAGCTTGCCGACGTAGAGCGTTTGCCGCCGCCGTCCGCCGTGTGCGGTGATGCGCTGGGCTTCGAGCACGGCGTCGCGCAATGCCTCGGGCAGGTCAGACTGGCGGATGGTCTGCGCGGGCAAGGCGACGAGCTGCTCGCCCAGCGCCTGCAGCGCCAGCATGTCGCGCTTGACCTGACTTTTGCTCGGCGGGCGATCGTCCGACCGGCTTTGGGCGGTATCGGCGGGGCGATGCGGGAATTTCATGCCTCTTATTATCCAACGACTGGACGTGCGCTCTGACCCACCGTCCATCCCGGACGGGGCAGCGCGCACAGAACGAGGAATGCCATATCGTGGGACGTTTTGCCTACACCAAATCGCAGTTTCAGGAACTTGCCCAGCAGGCGCTCGCGGCGGCGCGCCGCGTCGGCGCAAGCGATGCGCAGGTCGAGGTCTCGGAAGGGCAGGGCATGTCGGTGGGCGTGCGCAACGGTCAGATCGAGCAGGTCGAACACAACCGCGACAAGAGCCTGTCGATCACGGTTTACGATGGCCAGCGCCGGGGTCATGCCAGCACGTCGGACTTTTCCGCCGAGGCCATCTCCCGCACTGCGCAGGCCGCATTCGACATCGCCCGCTACACCGCAGAGGACGACTGCGCGGGCCTGCCCGAAGTGGAACTGCTGGCCATAGGCGAGCCGCAGCCCGAACTCGATCTCTACCATCCCTGGGATCTGACCCCGCAGGCTGCCGCCAGACTGGCGCTGCGCGCCGAAAAAGCGGCGTTCGCGGTCGATCCCCGCATCCGCAACAGCGAGGGGGCCAGCGTCTCGGTGCAGGAATCGCATTTCGTGCTCGCCAACACCCGCGGCTTTTGCGACGGCTATGCCTCCTCGTCGCACAGCCTGTCGTGCGCGCCGATCGCCGGCAGTGGCGATGACATGCAACGCGACTATTGGTGGACCTCGGAATGCGACCCGGCCGATCTGACCGCGCCCGAGGCGGTCGGCCGCTACGCCGCCGAGCGGGCGCTGTCCAGACTCAAGGCGCGCAAGCTGTCTACCCGCCGCTGCCCGGTGCTGTTCGAGTCGCCGCTGGCTTCTGGGTTGATCGGCAGCTTCAGCCACGCCATCAGCGGCGGAACGCTCTACCGCAAATCGTCCTTTCTGCTCGGCAGCCTGGGCAAGCCGGTGTGGGCCGACCACATCGATCTGATCGAAGACCCCACCCTGCCCAAGCGCCGCGGCAGCGCACCGTTCGACAGCGAAGGCGTGCGCACGCGCAAGCGCACCCTGGTTGACGGCGGCGTGCTGCAGGGGTATCTGCTGGGCACCTATTCCGCCCGCAAGCTGGGCATGCAGACCACCGGCAACGCCGGAGGAGCACACAATCTGCTGCTGGCCAGCCGCCTCACCCAGCCGGGCGACGATCTGCCCGCGATGCTGCGCAAGCTCGACACAGGGCTGCTTGCCATCGAGCTGATTGGTCACGGCATCAACTATGTCACCGGCGACTACTCGCGCGGGGTCATGGGCTTCTGGGTCGAGGGCGGAACCATTCGCTACCCGGTGCAGGAAATCACCATCGCCGGCAATCTGCGCGACATGATGCGCAATGTGGTCGCGGTCGGTGCCGATACCTACACCTATGGCAACAAGACCACCGGCTCCATCCTGATCGACGGCATGACCGTGGGCGGCACGGGCTGAAGCAGCGGGCCCCGGTTTGCCAGGCCGCCTGCGGGCGGCTTTTTGTTGGGCGCAAAATCCGTGCGGCGGGTCAATACAATCAGATGCATCTTGAGATGAAATGATGCATTCAGATCAAGACCAACCCTGATCAATCTGGAGACTCCAATGGAACGCCGTTCATTTGTCAAGCACGCCGGCCTCGCCGGCATCCTCGCCGCGGGCGCTGCCCCGGCTGCTGTCATGGCCCAGCAAACGGTGCGCTGGCGTCTGGCGTCGAGCTTTCCCAATTCGCTCGACACCATTTTTGGCACAGCCAACATCTTCGCGCAGAAGGTCAAGGAAGCGTCGGGCGGCAAGTTCGAAATCACGGTGCATGCCGCGGGCGAACTGGTGCCGCCGTTCGGTGTGGTCGACGCCGTGCAGCAGGGCACGGTGGAGTGCGCGCACACCGCGCCGTATTACTTCTTCGGCAAGGACCCGACCTTCGCACTGGGCTGCGCCGTGCCGTTCGGCATGAATTCCCGGCAAATGACCGCCTGGATGTATCAGGGCAATGGCCTCAAGCTCATGCGCGAGTTCTATGCAAACTACAACATCATCAATTTCCCGATGGGCAACACCGGGGCGCAGATGGGCGGCTGGTTCCGCAAGCCCATCAAGAGTCTGGCCGACATGAAGGGCCTGAAAATGCGCATCAGCCCGTTTGCCGGCAAGGTTATGGAGCGTCTCGGAGTGGTTCCGCAGAACATTCCCGGCGGCGATGTCTATCCTGCACTGGAAAAGGGCACCATCGATGCCGCCGAATGGGTCGGACCGTACGACGACCTGAAGCTGGGCTTTTACAAAGTGGCGAAGAACTACGTCTATCCCTCGTGGTGGGAAGGCGGCCCTGAACTCGACCTGTTCATCAACCAGAAGGCGTACAACGCGCTGCCTGCCGAATACAAGGCGATCGTCGAGGTGGCGGCATCGCACGCACATGTCAACATGCAGGCGATGTACGACGCCAAGAACCCACCTGCTCTGAGAGAGCTGGTGGCCAAGGGAACCAAGCTGCAGGGCTTCCCCAAGGACGTGATGGAGGCCGCGTTCAAGGCTTCCAACGAGATCTACGCCGAGCTCGCTTCGAGCAACCCCCACTGGAAAAAGGTTTACACCGACTGGGCGAAATTCCGCAACGAAGACATCCTGTGGTTCCGCTTCGCCGAAAACGAGTTCGACCGCTTCATGGCGACCCGCAAGTTCAGCTGAACCGGATTGGTGTCGGCACGCAAAACGCCCCGCATGTCGGGGCGTTTTCCAACAGATCCGCCCCGCATGCCGGGGCGTTTTTGATTGTGCCCGGTCCTGCGCTGAGCGCAGCGCCACAACACAAGACTTTGCCCCGAAAAGGTGCGCATGCCGGGCGGCCGGATTTACCTATTGGCCGAGGTCTTGACCCAGAGTTTTGCCAGGCCATGCGCCGCCAGCGCGCACAGCAAGCCAATCAATGCGCCACCCATCACGTCCGCAGGAAAATGCGCGCCCACCGCGATGCGCGACCAGCAGACCCAAAGGACGAAAATCCACGGCAGCACACTCCACGGCCGCGGCAGCGAAAAGGCAAAGCTTGCCGCCAGAGCCGCAGCGAACGCGGCGTGTCCAGACGGGAAGCTGTGGACGAACTTGGGTTCGCCCAGCACATGCACCGCCTGCGTACCAAAGACCGACAACGGCCGGGGAAAGTTGGCCAGCGGCTTGAGCAGGCCATAGATCGCCAGATAGAGCAGCAGATTGGCCCAGGCATAGACCAGCACACTGCGCACCGGCAACACCCGCGGCCAACGCATTGCCACGGTCAGCGCCAGACCCATGTACACCGGCAGTAGTTGGTGATCGGCCAGTGCAGTACCTAGCCGCGCGGCGTTGTTCCACACCGCGTTGTCCCCCGCATGGTTGATTGCGAGAAACAGCCGCGCATTCCAGCCGTCCCAGGCGTACCACGGTGATTGCGGGCTGAGCATCACACTTGACCCAGCGCGAACAGCCACAGCCCCACGCCGGCCGCGGCGCTCAGCCCGGCCAGCGCGAACAGCCAGGTGCGGCGGGTGAGGGCGGTGATCGAGGCCAGCGAGATGGCAATCTGCAGAAAGATCAGTGCGCGGGCCATATTGGTGTGCGGTCGGTTCATGCGCGCAGATTCGGCGTCGGCCTTTCTCGATTCGGCCTCGAGCGATTCGGCCTGGGCACGGATCGATTGTTTTTGCGCCTTGTACTTCGCGATGGACTTTTCGAATTCGGCGTGCTTGTCGGGCGGAGTCAGCTCAATCGCGAGCTCCATCAGGTGTTGCTTGGTACTGGCGGCCTGGTAGTAATTCCACTGATCGGTCGCCTGCGCCTTCTTGAGCACGGCTTCGTTTTTGTATAGCACGACCTCGTTCATCAAGTGGCTGCCCTGATAGCTGACGATGGCGCCCAGCGCCGCCAGCAGGGCGGTGAAAATGGCCACCCACTGGCTCAACCCTCGACCTTCGTGATGCGCGGCCTCTTCGAGCTGTTCCTCGTGGGGAGTGTGGACATGCAAACCGGTTTCGCTCATGGTGGTGGAGTTTTTGTGAAAGGAAAAGGCAGGTGACGACAGCTCAGGTGCGGCCGTGAATCAAGCGTGTCCTGGCCAGCGCATCATGCAGGAACTGGCGGTCGCGGCGCAGCCGACCGGCCAGGGCCCAAAGCAGTACCCAGACACCGAGCAACAGACCAGTTTCTTGGGTCGAGAGGTGCAGCACGGCAGAGAGAATCAGTGCCGGCAACACCCACAGCCAGCAAAGCAGGGCGCGCAACAGAGCCCGCCCGAGCCCTAGCGGTTCGCCGTTGGAGGTGACGATGCGGATGCGCCAGGTTTTCATCGGCAGAGTCTGGCGTCCTGCGCTCCAGAACCAGGTGCCGTACAGCGTGAGCACGGCGAATTCGGTCGCCTGCATGGCGGTGCGCCCAGCGCCGGCGGATCGATCGGCTCCCAAACCGTGCAGCACGAACACGACGACCGCTGCGGTCGTCAGCGCAATGCCAAGCAGGATCAGGGCTTCATAGACGAGGCAGGCCAGCCGCCGACGTAAGGCGGGAGCGATCAGATCGACTTGGCCAGAGGCCGGGGCGGGCAGAGCACGCATGACGCAGGAGAATCGATCGTGTCCGCTCTTGCGGGGCAGCCCACCACATCCCTTCAGCGCGCAGCGCTGGAGGCAGTTTGCGGCGCGGCTGAGGCCGGTACGGCAGGTCGTGTCCCTGCAGCAGGTTTGACCGCAGGCGCGACGGCGTGCATCTTGGCTGGAACCGGGGGCAGGTTGAAGTCACGTTTTTGTTTTTCCTGCAAATATTTCCCCACCTGTCCCGGCTTGGGTTTGGGATGCCGGGCCTCTTCCTTGAGGCGTTCCCGTTCGGCTTCGGGCAGTTGCTTGTAGGCCTCCCAGGCGGCACGGCGGCTTTGCAGCGGCGCCTTGCCGGTGGAGAGGAACGTCTCGCGCGCCAGACGACGTTTTTCCGGGCTGAGATGGGCCCATTCGTTCATGCGGCGCTGCAGGGTTTGTTGCTGCTCGGGACTCATCGCCGGGTAGCGCGCAGCGATGTCGAGCCATTTTTTCTTGCGGTCGCGGTCGAATTCGTGCCAATCGGGCTGCAGCGGGGCAAGGATGTGCTGCTGCGCAGGGGTGAGCTGATTCCAGGTCGGGGCGGCCTCGCCGGCCTGCGCTGCCCGCCCGCAGCCGAGGATGAGCAGCAGCCCGAGCGCGGCAAGCCACGGGGCGAACCGCAGACGCCGCTGCGCAGTAAGCGGACTGGTCGGCAGGCGCGTCATCAGCGCTCCTGCTTCAGAAAGCGGGCGAATCCTGGGTCAGCATAGGCCGCAGGCGGCAGTTCTCCGAGCAGCAGGGCTGTGTCGATATCCGCCGTTGCGCGGATGAATTTTTCCTGCTGATATTCCTGCAGCGCCAGCAAGCCGGCGATCAACAGCAGCAGCGGCAGAATCGCACCGGTGCGAAACAGCCAGGATTTCCAGTTGAATGGACCCAGCAGCGCCAGCGTGCTGCCCTGATGAACGGCGGTTTGCGCGGTTTTGGCGCGGGCCTGAGCAAGCGCCATCATGCGCAGGGCCTTGAGACGCTCGGCCTGCTCGGGAGTGATCTGCTGCTCGGCCTGATGCAGGCGTGCGGCGAGCTGCTGCGAAAGGCGGGCTTCCACGATGGGGCGCAGCGTGTCGGGTGCGTCGGTCTTCATGCGTAGCCTTGTGCTTTCAGGGCGCGCGCCAGAGTGTGAATGGCGCGCGAGCAATGGGTTTTGACGCTGCCTTCCGAACAACCCATGGCTTGGGCGGTTTCGGCAACGTCGAGTTCCTCCCAATAACGTAACAAAAAGGCTTCTCGTTGACGCGCGGGCAGACGAGAAATTTCTGTTTCCAGATGTTTGAGGATTTGTGCGCGCTGCAGCTGGCTGTCTGCTCCTTCCAGATGTTCGCTGACCTGCTCGAGTTCCAGGGTCTCCAACAGGTCGAAGTCTCCTTCGCCGTCCGCGGTGTCGAAATCGGACAGATTGCTGAACAAGGCACTGCGCACCTTGCGCTTGCGATGCCAGTCGAAAATGGCGTTGGTCAGGATGCGCTGGAACAGCAGCGGCAG
>JBMFIE010000104.1:0-6818 GCA_049976465.1 Thiomonas sp.
CGCATCGACCAGTCGATCGCCATGGCCGCGCTGTTCACCGCGCATCACCTGGGCTGCAAGGCCATCGCCGCGCTGACCGAATCAGGCTCGACCGCGCTGTGGATGAGCCGTCACCGCGTCAACGTGCCGATCTACGCCCTGTCGCGCAGCGAGAGCTCGGTGCGCCGCATGGCGCTTTACCGCAACGTGCGCCCGATGTTGATGCGATTCAGCACCTCCGAGTCCGATCGCGACAGCCTGCTCAACCAGGCCGAGGCCAAGCTGATCGAGAAAAAGGCGGTCGCCTCGGGAGATAGCTATGCCATCACCTGCGGCGAGCCCATCGGCACAGCGGGCGGCACCAATATGCTCAAGGTCATGCGCGTGCCGCGCTGAGCTGCCGGCGGCAGTGGCTGCGGCAAGATTGCTGCAGCCCAAGGTGCACGGCCCAAGGTCTGTTCAGCGCTTTGCTGCACCTGCGCTGCCCTTTGGCGGAGCGCGCACTTCAGACCTGCAGGAACTGCAGCTGCACGCCGGTGAGGTTGATGACGTCCCCGGAGCGCAGCAGCACAGGCATCAGACCCAGTGACACGCCGTTGACCTGCGCGCGCTTTTCGCCCTCGACCTGCACCAGTTCATACCCGCGCGGCTTGTGCACCACACTGACCACCAGCACACCGCGCTGGCCGAATGTGGTCTGTTCCTTGCTCAACAGGATTTCTCGCCCGGCAGCGTCTCCGTTGAGCACCTTGATCTTGTAGCTGCGGTTGGCGTCACTGGCGCGGCTGCGCGAGTCGGCAAAGCCGGAATTACCGAACCGCGAGTTGCCGAAACGGGAATTGCCGAATCCGGTCTGCGCGCCAAAACGCGACGGCCCGAAACTGGTCTGCCGTGTATCCGACAGCAACCGCAGGCTGTATTTGCCGATGTCGACCGTGTCGCCTTCGCGGAACGGGCTGGACTTGATCGGCGCGCCGTTCAGGTAAGTGCCATTGGTGCTGCCCAGGTCCTGGATGGTGTAGCTCTCCCCTTCGGGCCCAGTCTCGCGCAGCAGCACCGCATGCTCGCCGCTGACCGCGAGGTTGTCGATGACCACGTCGTTGTACGGGCGCCGGCCGAGCGTGGTGCGGTCCTTGCTGAGAACGACCTCTTTCAAAACTTTGCCATCCAGGGTGATCACGAGTTTGGCCACGATGTGCTATCCGTTTGAAAACTGTCGAATCGGTTAGAGCAGACGAGCATCAACCCGGGTGACGGGCAGCCACCACGATCACCGACACATTGTCACGCCCTCCGGCCGCGTTGGCCTCCTCGATGAGCTGGCGCGCCGCCGCCGCGGGTTGCCCGGTGTGTTGCCGCAACACTGTTTCGATTTTTGCATCAGACAACATATCGTTCAAGCCGTCCGAGCACAGCAGCAGTATGTCCCCCGCCATCATGGGGTGCATCGCCACATCCGGCTCGAGCTCGGCGTCGACACCGAGTGCGCGGGTGACCAGGTTCTTGCCGCCGAAGCGCTGCGCATCCTCGGGCAGGATCAAACCCATATCGATCTGCTCCTGCAGCGCCGAGTGATCGCGCGTGAGCAGGCGCAGTTGGTCCTGCCGCAGTAGGTAGGCACGCGAGTCGCCGGCATGGGCGACGACCGCCACATTCCCGGTGAACGCCACCGCCACCAGCGTGGCCCCCATGCCGGAAAACTGCGGGTTGCTGCGCGCGGCGCGCAGGATGTCGCCATTGACCTGCCGGATGGCAGAGCGCAGCTCGGTGGACAGATCCAGCGCGGTCAGTCTGGGATAGTCGGCCTTGATGCGGGCGATGCGGGCGCAGATCTGCGCCGTGGCCATGCCGCTGGCCACCTCGCCCGCTGCGTAGCCGCCCATGCCGTCGGCCAGAACAGCCACCTGTGCCAGCGCATCGAAGGCGACCGCGTCCTCGTTGTGTTCGCGCACCCGGCCCGGATGGGTCAGGCTGAGCATGTCGTATCGCAGCGGCAGCGCTGTGGTGGGCATGTGGTTCGACCTGTGGCCCGCTCAGGCGGATGCCCGACGGTAGATCAGCCTGGCGGCAAGCCAGACGATGAGCGCACCTGCCAGTCCGGCGATTTTTTCGGCATATTGCGCCAGCGGCAGGTTCTCGACCCAGCGCTCGGTCAGCGGATCGGACACGATCAATCCGCCGGCGATCCAGCCGAGCAGCATCGCACCCAGGGTGATGATCACGGCAAAGCGCTGCATCAAATGGATCACGACCTGACTGCCCCAGACGATGATGGGCACGCTCAGCAGCAGGCCGAACACCACCAGCAGAAGTGAGTGCTGCTCCCCGGCGTTCTGCGCCGCCCCGGCGATCGCAATCACATTGTCCAGACTCATGACAAAGTCGGCGACGATGACCGTCTTGACCGCGGCCCACAGCCGGTCTGCCGCCTGCACGTCGGCATGTCCCTCTTCGTCCTGCGGCGCCAGCAGCTTGACCCCGATCCACAACAGCAGCAGGGCGCCGACGATTTTGAGCAGCGGCAGTTTGAGCAGAGTCAGTGCAAAAAAGATTAGCACCACGCGCAGCCCGATGGCGCCAGCCGTCCCCCACAGAATGCCCAGCCTGCGCTGGTGCGGCGGGAGCTTGCGCGTAGCTAGCGCAATGACCACGGCGTTATCGCCGCCGAGAAGAATGTCGATCAGGACGATCTGCCCAATGGCCGTCAGAAATTCGACGGTGAAATAGTGCTCCATGCCTGTGGCTGCCCCGAAAGGTCGATCTGCGGTCCCATCGGGACTGGGCGCACATCATAGCGTTTGGGTTTTCGCGCCCTGCATGCGCGCATTACCCCCGCGCTCCTCCTCACCTGCTCCACACCCTGGACGAGGGGCCGCATGTGCGGCGCATGGCAAGTGTGCGCCGGGCAATCGTTACGTATATCCCCAAACGCCAAAACCGCAAATCAACTGCGCAGCACTTGTTTGAGCAGCTTGCCCATTTCGGACGGGTTGCGCGTGACCGCAAAGCCGCAGGCCTCCATGATGGCCAGCTTGGCTTCTGCGGTGTCGGCCCCGCCGGAGATCAACGCGCCCGCATGCCCCATGCGCTTGCCCGGCGGGGCGGTGACTCCGGCGATGAAACCGACCACCGGCTTTTTCATGTGCTCCTTGCACCACAGCGCGGCCTCGGCTTCGTCGGAGCCGCCGATCTCGCCGATCATGATCACCGCGTCGGTGTCGGGGTCGTCATTGAAAGCCTGCATGATGTCGATGTGCTTCAGCCCGTTGATCGGGTCGCCACCAATGCCCACCGCACTGCTCTGCCCGAGCCCCAGTTCGGTGACCTGCGCGACGGCCTCATAGGTCAGCGTGCCCGAGCGTGAAACGATGCCGATGCGCCCCTTGCGGTGGATGTGGCCGGGCATGATGCCGATCTTGATCTCGTCGGGCGTGATCAGCCCGGGGCAGTTCGGCCCGAGCAGCAGAGTCTTTTTTCCGCCGGCGGCTTCTTTGGCCTTCATGCGGTTGCGCACCAGCAGCATGTCCTTGACCGGAATGCCCTCGGTGATGCAGACGACCAGATCGAGGTCGGCCTGCACCGCCTCCCAGATCGCGTCGGCTGCGCCTGCCGGCGGCACATAGATCACCGACGCGGTCGCCCCGGTGGCCGCCTTGGCCTCGGCCACGGTGCCGTAGATCGGAATGCCCTCGAAATCCTCGCCGGCCTTTTTCGGGTTCACGCCGGCGACGAAGCAGTTTTTGCCGTTGGCGTAGTCGCGGCACATGCGGGTGTGAAACTGTCCGGTTTTGCCGGTGATGCCCTGGGTGATGACTTTGGTGTTTTTGTCGATCAGGATGGCCATGTTGTCCTCGTGTTCTGTGGGAGTGCGGGTCAGGCCTGCGCGGCGCGAACCGCGGCCTGCGCCGCCTCGCCCATGGTGTCGGCACTGATGATGGGCAGCCCGGACTCGGCCAGCATCTTGCGCCCGATGTCCTCGTTGGTGCCCTTCATGCGCACCACCAGCGGCACCTTCAGCCCCACCGCCCGGCTAGCGGCGATCACGCCTTCGGCAATGGTGTCGCAGCGCATGATGCCGCCGAAAATGTTGACCAGAATCGCCTTGACATGCGGATTGCGCAGCATGATCTTGAACGCTTCGGTCACCTTCTCGGTGGTAGCGCCGCCGCCCACGTCGAGGAAGTTGGCAGGCTCGCCACCGAACAGCTTGATCGTGTCCATGGTCGCCATGGCCAGGCCTGCGCCGTTGACCAAGCAGCCGATGTTGCCGTCGAGCTGGATGTAGGCCAGGTCATACTTGTGCGCCTCGACCTCGGCCGGGTCTTCCTCGTCCAGATCGCGCAGCGCCTCGATTTCCGGGTGACGGAACAGCGCGTTGTCGTCGATGTTGAATTTGGCATCCAGCGCCTTGATGCCGCCGTTGCCTTCCAAAATCAGCGGGTTGATTTCGACCAGCGAGGCGTCGGTGTCCATGTAGCACTGATAGAGCCGCTTGAACACCTCGACCGCCTGCGGCTGCGAGCCCGGCGGGATGCCGATGCCGGTGGCCAGTTCCTGCGCCTGCGCGTCCTGCAGGCCGATGAGCGGATCGACGAATACCTTGAGGATTTTCTCCGGCGTCTTCGCGGCGACCTCCTCGATGTCCATGCCGCCCTCGCTCGACGCCATGACCGCGACCTTCTGCGTCGCCCGGTCGGTGAGCACGGCGACGTAATACTCCTTGCGGATGTCGGCACCGTCTTCGATCAGCAGACGGCGCACCTTTTGGCCCTGCGGCCCGGTTTGATGGGTGACCAGCTGCATCCCCAGAATCTGCCCGGCGAGCTGCCGCACTTCGTCGAGCGAACGCGCGAGCTTGACACCGCCGCCCTTGCCGCGCCCGCCTGCATGAATCTGCGCCTTGACCACCCACACCGGCCCGCCGAGCTCCTGCGCGACCGCCACCGCCTCATCGACCGTGAACGCCGGCTTGCCGCGAGGCACTGGTACGCCGTGTTCGCGCAGCAGTTGCTTGGCCTGATATTCGTGGATTTTCATGTCGTGTCGTCCTCGATTTGGGGATTGGGGATTTTGTCTGTGGCGCGCTGCGGCGCCGCGGGCCGCGCCCAGCGCGGATAGAACCGGGCAACCGCCGGGCCGTCGAGCCGCAGGGCGTGGCAGCGGTTGAGCTGAAAGGGCATCTGCGGCGGGCGATCTGGTTCGTTCAGTCTGGCCGAGATCTGCACCAGCCCGGCAAGGCCCTGAATGGCCGCGGTCGGCAGCACCTGCGTCAATTCGGTCAGATGGGTGCAGCCAAGCACCCCGCCCAGGCGCTCGCGTACCGCGGCACGAAAGCCGCGCAGCAGATTGAGGCCGACCAGCCGCTGATAGGCATCCTCGTGATCGCCGCAGGTCGCGTAAGGGCTGGCCAGTGTGTGCGAGCGCGCAGCAACGATGTCGAGCGCGCTGTCGATGGTCACCACCAGCAACAGGTCATGGACTGGAGCCCCCGCAGGTCGCAGCTGCTCGGACAGGGTGATGTCACGGGTTTTCACATCGCGCAGTTGCGCCTGCAGATCCCACAGCCCGTCGTCGCGCGCATAGCACTCGATCTCGATGCTGCGTCGGTGAACGAGACGGCGGATGGGCGCAGGGAAATCGGCAGAGGGATCGCGCATGGAACGGAGGTTTTTTTGATATGGCGCAAGAATCAGTGTAGCAGCACGCTGCGCTGCAGCAAATCAGACATCGATGTCGGGCTCGTCCTCAGGAGCCGCCGCACCGCGCAGCACGGCGCGTACCGCATCACCGCTGAAACCGCGCTGGATGAGAAAACGCGCCTGGCGCGCCCGCTCGGCGGCATCCCTTGGCAGGGCGTGGAATTTGCGTGCCCAGGCAGCCTGCGCCCGCTCTAGTTCGTCGCCCGCCGTCGCCTGCAGTGCCGCCGCGGCGGTTTCGGCGTCCAGGCCATGGACGCCGAGCTCCTGCGCGATGCGCAGATTGCCGTAGCGCTGCCGGCGTCTGTGGATCAATGACTGGGCAAACCGCTCGCTGCTGAGCAAGCGGGCCCGCTCCAAGTCGTCGAGCAGCGCGTCGATCATCTCCGGCTGGTCGCAGTCGCGTGCCAGCTTGCGACGCAGTTCGATGCGACTGTGCTCGCGCTGCGCCAGGTAGCGCAGCGCACGAGCGCGCAGCGAGGGTTGCGGACGGGGCATGGGCATGGCGCAACACGCCGGCCGGGCGCTGCCGAGCCGCGTGTCAGTCTTGCACGTCGTCCGCCGTGCTGGCGGCCAGGGCTTCGTTGGCCTGCGGCACCCCCAGATTGACGCGAATCTTGTTCTCGATCTCGCGCGCGACCTCGGGGTTTGCTTTGAGAAATTCCCGCGCGTTGTCCTTGCCCTGGCCGATCTTCTCACCGTTGTATGCGTACCAGGCGCCGGACTTTTCGACCACTTTGGCCAGGACACCCAGGTCGATGATCTCGCCCTCGCGCGACACCCCTTCGCCGTAGAGAATGTCGAATTCGGCCTGCTTGAATGGCGGCGCGACCTTGTTCTTGACCACCTTGACCTTGGTCTCGGAGCCGATGACCTCCTCGCCCTTTTTGATCGAGCCGACGCGGCGAATGTCCAGCCGCACCGAGGAATAGAACTTGAGCGCGTTGCCGCCGGTGGTGGTTTCCGGGTTGCCGAACATCACGCCAATCTTCATGCGGATCTGGTTGATGAAAATGACCAGACAGTTGGTGCGCTTGATGTTGGCGGTGAGCTTGCGCAAGGCCTGGCTCATCAGCCGTGCCTGCAGCCCGGGCAGTGCGTCACCCATCTCGCCCTCGATCTCGGCCTTGGGTGTGAGCGCGG
>JBMFIE010000105.1:0-6658 GCA_049976465.1 Thiomonas sp.
CTTGGGTCGGCCATCGGCAAACACCAGCTCTTCCAGCCCGACCTTGCGGCCCTCGCCTTTTTCGACCCCAACGATCAGACCCAGATCGAGACCGAGCTCGGTGAATACCTCTTTCGCCATCGCCACCTGACCGCGCCCTCCATCGACCAGAACCACATCGGGCATGCGCGCGCGGCTCGTCGCCTGTTGGGCGTCCTCGCCGCCTTCGGCCTCTTGCACATTTGACGCCTGCGCTTCGGCCAGCCGCTTGTAGCGGCGCATCAGCACCTGGCGCATCGCCGCGTAATCATCCCCCGGGGTGATGCCCTCGATGCGGTAGCGGCGGTATTGCGCCGGCTGCATCGCATGTTCGGCGTACACCACGCAGGAGGCCTGCGTGGCCTCGCCGGCGGTATGGCTGATGTCGAAACATTCCACCCGCAGATCGTCCGCCTGGCTCGGGTCCAGCCCAAGGGTTTGCACGAGCGCCAGCGTGCGCTCGCGCTGTGAGCCTTCTTCCGACAGCAGGCGGGCCAACGCGATCTGCGCGCCTTTTTGCGCCATTTCCAGCCAGTCGCGCCGCTGACCGCGCGGCTGCGTGACCTGCTGCATGCGATGCCCGGCATGCTCGGCCAGCGCATCGAGCAGCTCGGCATCGAGCGGCACCGCGCAGACCAGCACCGGCGGCGGCGCGAACTGCAGGTAGTGCTGTGCGACGAAGGCCTGCGCCACGCGCGCCGCCGCATCAAGCGGGTCGGCGCCGCCGGCATCGTCCTCGCCCCCGCTCAGGTCGAGCGCAGCCTGCACTTGGCTGGGGAAGTAGGCGCGGTCGCCCAGATGCCGGCCGCCGCGCACCATGGCCAGGTTCACGCAGGCGCGCCCGCCCTGGATCGCCACGGCCAGAATGTCCACATCTTGCGCTCCGCCCACCTCCATGCTCTGCTGCTGCAGCACGCCCGAGAGCGCGGCGATCTGGTCGCGCAGCACGGCGGCCTCCTCGAACCGCAAGGCCTCAGAGAGCGACTGCATCTGTAACTGCAGATCGCCCAGCACCACACCGTGATCGCCGCGCAGGAAGCGCACCGCGTGCTCGACATCACGGGCGTAGTCCTCGCGGCTGATTCTGCCCACACAGGGCGCCGAGCAGCGGTGGATCTGGTGCAGCAGGCAGGGGCGGCTGCGGTTGGCAAACACCGTGTCCTCGCAGGTGCGCAGCTGAAACACCTTCTGCAGCACCGCGATGCTTTCCTTCACCGACCAGGCATTCGGATAAGGGCCGAAATACTGCTGCCTGCGGTCGGTGGCGCCGCGGTAATACGCCACACGCGGGAAAGCATGCGCGGTGGTGATCTGCAGGTAGGGGTAGGACTTGTCGTCGCGAAACAGAATGTTGTAGCGCGGGTGCTGCGTTTTGATCAGGTTGTTTTCCAGCAGCAGCGCTTCGGCTTCGGTGCGGGTGACCGTCGTGTCGAGTCGGGCGATGCGCGACACCATCAGCCCGATGCGCGTGCCACCGTGGTCTTTCTGGAAGTAGCTCGACACCCGCTTGCGCAGATCGCGCGCCTTGCCCACGTACAGCAGCGTGCCGTCGGTGGAAAAAAAACGGTATACGCCGGGCAGATGCGGCAACGCGGCCACCTGCGCCAGCAGTTCGGGGCTGTGCACCGATGGCGCGTCGGAGGGCAGAGCAGAGGGCGAATCAGCCGTCATGATGGTCAGCAAGCAAGCTGAACGGCACGTTCGAACACCGCACGGAACATCGGCGCAGTCAGCCGCCCGGTGTTCTGGTTGTAGCGGCTGCAGTGATAGCTGTCGATCAGGGTGCAAGCGCCCAGCCGATGCTCGGCGGCATGGGCAAACCGCGCGCTCGACGCTTTTTGCCCGAGCGCCATCAGCACCGCATCATGCGCCACCTTGCCCAGCGCGACGATGACCTGCAACCGGGGCATGGCCTTGATCTCAGCAGCAAGGTAACGATTGCAGGTGCGGACTTCCGCGGGCAGAGGCTTGTTCTCCGGCGGCAGACATTTCACCGCATTGCTGATGCGGCAGCCCTGCAGTTGCAGACCATCGGCTGCGTGCAGGCTCGACGGATGATCGGTGATGCGCACCGGCACCGGACGCGAGGCCAGGCCCAGCTCGGTCAGCGTGCCGTAGAGCAGCGGCCCGGCACCGTCGCCGGTAAATGGCCGGCCCGAGGCATTGGCGCCCTTGAGCCCAGGCGCCAGTCCGGCGATCAGCAGCGGCGCATCCAGCGGCCCGAATGGGGGTACCGGCCGGCAGGCAAACCCGGGATGTTGCTGTTTGACTTGGTGTAAAAATGCCGCCAGACGCGGGCACGCCTGACAATGCGCGTCATAAAAAAAACTGGAGGTCGGTGCCTCATCACCCGACATGTTCATGAAAGTCCAATCTCGGTGGGATCTGTTTTGCCATGTGGTCGACAACCTCGGCGACATCGGCGTGACCTGGCGGCTGGCGCGGCAGCTGGTGGCCGAACATCAACAGCAGGTGCGATTATTCTTGGACGATTTCAAGGCGTTTGCGCACATCTGCCCCCAGGCGCAGCCGCGCGCTGTCGAGCAGACCATCGCCGGGGTGCAGATTGTGCCCTGGGCGCGGCAACAGCAGGCGACCCCGGGGGATGTGGTCGTCGAAATGTTCGGCTGCCACCTGTCCGATGCTTTCGTGGCGCAGATCGGGAAGGCGCAGCCCCGGCCGGTCTGGCTCAACCTGGAACACCTCAGCGCCGAGGCTCTGGTCGATCTGCACCATCTCAAGCCCTCGCCGCAGCCCGGTGGCATTCAGAAATTTTTCTACTACCCCGGTTTTACCGACAAGACCGGCGGGCTGCTGCGCGAGGCCAACCTGATCGCGCAGCGCGACCACTGGCAGATGCAGCCCTCGGCCAGACGCATCGCCATGCGCGCGCTAGGCCTGCCGCCACCGCCTGACCACGCCCTCACCGTTCTGCTATTTAGCTATGCCCGCCAGCGCCTGGAGGGCTGGCTGCACACCATGGCCGCCTCCGAGCGTCCGGTGGCGCTGTGGGTCTGTCCCGGCCCGGTGAGGACCGCGATCGATGCCTGGCTCGACATGGAACTGCAAACCGGCCAGATCACCAGCCGCGGCAGCCTGACCATCGCCGCCCTGCCCTATGTCGCGCAAGAGCGCTTCGACGAACTGCTCTGGGCCGCAGACATTTGCATCGTGCGCGGGGAAGACTCCTTCGTGCGTGCGCAGTGGGCGGCCAGACCCTTCGTCTGGCACATCTACCCGCAGGACGACGGCGCGCACGACCGCAAGCTCGACGCCTTCCTCGAACGTTATCTGGCCGGCGCCGACAAGGATTTGCGCGACACCGTGATCCATTTCTGGACGGCGTGGAACCGCGGGCTCGATCTGGCCCCGGCCTGGCTGCAATTCACCGACAGCCTGCCCGAGTTGCAGCATCATGCGCTCGCGTGGTCGCGTGCGCTGCAATCCCAGACCGATCTGGCCAGCCAGCTCGTCCGCGACGTCTCGAATCTGCAGGCCGCGTCAGCCCGGCTGATGTCTGCCCAGTAGAATAAGGGCTGTTCCTGGATTTCCTCTCACACTCAATGAAGCTCGCTCAAGAAATTCGCGCCGGAAATGTCATCATGGTTGGCGACAACCCGATGGTGGTGCAAAAAACCGAATACAGCCGCGGTGGCCGCAACGCCGCCACGGTGAAAATGAAGCTGAAGAACCTGCTGACCAGCGGCGGGACCGAAGTGGTGTACAAGGCCGACGACAAAATCGACGCCGTCACCCTGGACCGCAAGGAGTGCACCTACTCCTACTTCGCCGATCCCATGTACGTCTTCATGGACGCCGACTACAACCAGTACGAGGTCGAAAAGGACAACATGGGTGATGCACTGAACTACCTCGAAGACGGCATGCAAGTCGAGGTGGTGTTCTACGACGGCAAGGCCATCGCGGTCGAACTGCCCACCACGGTGGTGCGCGAGGTCGTCTACACCGAGCCAGCGGTCAAGGGCGATACCTCGGGCAAGGTGCTCAAGCCGGCCAAGCTGGCCACGGGCTTTGAGGTGCCGGTGCCAATTTTCGTTGCCACCGGCGACAAGATCGAGATCGATACCCGCACCGGCGAGTACCGCAGCCGCGTCTGACCGGCCCGCCGCACGCCCCAAAAAAACCGCCTCGCCGGCGGTTTTTTCATGAAAAAAAGCCCGCCATCGGCGGGCCGAATCAACCTCGCAACGCCATCCCATTGCGAGGACTGGAGCGCTCCCAAGCTTGTGCTGCTGCTCCGAGGAATCAGGACGAGAAGCGCTCGCACCATCCCGTGGGCGAAATGGTGCCAGCCACCAGGCGGCAGCTTCCCGGGCCGGATGCATCCTTGCCCGGAATGAAATAAGCACAGTCGCTGCAATGTTGCGCGCCGTGGGGCGTGGGCTGGTAGTGCACGGCAGCCTTGCTCAGCATGTCGTCGTCCGCCTGCGCGGGAACGACGGCTGCGGCGCCCACGACAGCCAGCAGCAGGCCACCTCGACGCAACAATGCGCGCCGATCCATGTTGGTTCGTTTGGTTTCAGACATTTTTGGTGGTCGCACTCCAGGATGGAAGTGGTTGCCACGACAGCCTTGGGCGGCGCATAGGCATGGCAACAGTGGCCAATACGCGCAGAACATGGGGCCGGATTCAGCGAGAGAACACAAATTTGTGAATTTTTGTAACAGTCTCCGGTTAGACAGGGCACTTGGCCGTCATCGCGCTTGCGTGCCTCTGGCGGCAGACCTTCGATGATCAGGATCGCAGGGCGCAAGCCTCGCGTGCCAGCGCGGTAATCGCGTCCCAGTCGCGCGCAGCCAGCGCAGTTTCGGGAACGAGCCAAGAGCCGCCGACGCACGCCACATTGGGCAGAGCCAGATAGCTCGCGGCGTTGGCTGGGGTAATGCCGCCGGTCGGACAGAACAGCAGTTGCGGCAGCGGGCCATGCAGCGACTTGAGCAGCGCCCGCCCGGCCACGGCCTCGGCCGGAAACAGCTTGAGCGCGGTGAATCCAGCGTCGAGCGCAAGCATTGCCTCGCTCGCCGTGGCCACACCGGGCACGAAGGGTAGCGGGCTCTTGCTGGCGGCTTCGAGCAAGGCCGGAGTCAGGCCGGGGCTGATGCCGAACTGCGCCCCCGCGTCCTGCGCGCGCCGCCAGTCGTGCGGGGTGAGCACTGTGCCCGCACCGACCAGCGCACCGGGCACGCGGTCGCGGATCCGGCCGATGGCCTGCAGCGCGGCGGGGGTGCGCAGCGTGACCTCCAAGGTGCGGATGCCGCCGGCCACCAGCGCCGCGGCCAGATCGACCGCGAGCGCGGCGTCGTGGATCACGATGACCGGCAGCACCGGGCCGGCGCGCAGCAGCTCCGCAGCGCTCAGGGGCGCGTGTGTCGGGGTGTGCATGGTCACGCTCCAGTCCAGTCTGGATGGCCGAAGCTGGCAGCGCCCTGCTCCGCGCCGTCCACATGGCGGCGGAAGTTGGCAAACAGCTCGCGGCCAACGCCGTACTGGTTGTGCGTCAGGTCGATGGTCTGTGCGCTGCGCGCGGCCCATTCCTCGGGCGGCACCTCGGCGTTGACCTCGCCGGTGAGCGCGTTCAGGGTGATGCGGTCTCCGCTGCGCACCTTGGCGATCGGCCCTCCGTGCGCCGCCTCGGGCGTCATGTGAATGGCCGAAGGCACTTTGCCGGACGCGCCCGACATTCGGCCGTCGGTTACCAGCGCCACCTTGTAGCCGCGATCCTGCAGCACGCCCAGTGTGGGCATGAGCTGGTGCAGTTCGGGCATGCCATTGGCCGCCGGGCCCTGGAAGCGGATCACGGCAACGAAATCTCTCTCCAGTTCCCCGCGCTTGAACGCTGCGAGCAGGTCGTTCTGATCATCGAACACGATGGCCGGCGCGCTAATCACGCGGTGTTCGGGCTTGACCGCCGAGACCTTGATGATGCCGCGCCCCAGATTGCCGGTCATGAGCTTGAGGCCGCCATCAGGAGCGAAGGGACTGCGCACTGGACGCAGGATGTCGGGGTCGAGCGACTCGGTGGCTCCGTCGCGCCAGACCAGCACGCCGCCGTCCAGCCCCGGCTCCTGCGCGTAACGCGCCAGCCCCGGCCCGGCCACGGTCTGCACATCACCATGCAGCAGCCCGGCGCCGAGCAGCTCGCGGATGACCAAGCCCATGCCGCCTGCGGCCTGGAACTGGTTGACGTCGGCGCGGCCGTTGGGGTAGAGCCTGGTCAGGGTGGGCACGACCTTGGACAGATCGTCGAAATCGGTCCAGTTGATGTCGATGCCGGCAGCGCGGGCAATCGCCACCAGGTGGATGGTGTGGTTGGTCGAGCCGCCGGTGCACAACAGGCCGACAATGCCGTTGACGATCACGCGCTCGTCGACCAGCTCGCCGATCGGCGTGTACTGCGGGCCTTCGGCGGAAATCGTCACGGCGCGCGTGGCCGCCGCGCGCACCAGCGCCTCGCGCAGCGGCGTGCCGGGGTTGATGAAGGCACTGCCCGGCAGGTGCAGGCCCATGATTTCCATGAGCATCTGGTTGGAATTGGCCGTGCCGTAGAAGGTGCAAGTGCCCGGGCTGTGATAAGACTGCATCTCGGCGTCGAGCAGTTCCTGACGGCCGATCTTGCCT
>JBMFIE010000106.1:0-6596 GCA_049976465.1 Thiomonas sp.
AGACGAACTGCACCGGCTGCGGCCGGGTGCCGCTGATTTTTTCGATCTCGTCGTCGGTGGGGTAGAGCCCGAGCAGGTGATAGTCGAGCGCCTTGCGCGCAATCGGCGCGGCTGCCGCACCACCAAAACCGGCGTTCTCCACGATCATCGCCAGCGCAATGACCGGGTTTTCGGCCGGGGCGTACACCACGTACAGCGCATGATCGCGCAGATGGTGCGCCACGTCCTTGACGTCGTAGGTCTGGTTCTGGCCCACAGTGAACACCTGCGCGGTGCCGGTCTTGCCCGCGCTGGTGTAGGGCGCGCCCTTGAACGCGTCCGCGCCGGTGCCCCCGGGCTGGTTGACCGCCATCATGCCGCCATGCACCACCTGCCAGTAGGCCGGATTCATGTCGATGCGCTCGGCCACCGGCGCCTGCACCGGGGTGAAGCGGCGCGACTCCATGTCCTCGATTGCGCGAACCACGCGCGGGGCATAGCGCGTGCCCTGATTGGCCAGCGTGGACAGCGCGGTGGCCATCTGCAGCGGGGTGAAGGTGTTGTAGCCCTGGCCGATGCCCAGGCTGATGGTGTCGCCGGGATACCAGACTTTCTGCGCCGGGCTGCGAAATGCCTTGCGCTTCCAGGCCTTGGACGGCAGCACGCCCTTGGCCTCGCCTTTCAGGTCGATGCCGGTGGCCTGACCGAAGCTGTATTTGGTGGTGTAGTTGGCCATGCCGTCCACGCCCCAGTCGTGGGCCACCATGTAGAAGTACACGTCGCATGACACCGCAATGGCCTTGTGCATGTCCACGACGCCATGCCCACCCGGCACATCGTCGCGAAAGCGGTGCCCGGCAAACATGAAAAAACCGGGATCGCGGAAACTCCACTGCGCCGTGCGGATGCCGTCGGTCAGCGCGCCCATGGCCAGATACGGCTTGTAGGTGGAGCCCGGCGGAAAGGTGCCGCGCAGCACGCGGTTGAGCAGCGGACGGTCGGGCGAGGTGTTCAGCGCGTCCCAGTTCGCCTGGTCGATGCCGTCGACGAACAGATTGGGGTCGAAGGTGGGCATCGACACGAAGGTCAGCACCTCGCCATTGCGCGGGTCGATGGCCACGCAGGCGCCGCGCCGCTTGCCATACAGGTCTTCGATGAGCTTCTGCAGCCGGATGTCCACGCCCAGCACCAGGTTCTGCCCCGGCGTGGCCGGCACGGTCTTGATCTTGCGCACCGGACGGCCCGTGGCGTTGACCTCCACCTCCTCATAGCCGGTGACGCCATGCAGCTCCTTCTCATAGGCCTGCTCCACGCCGAGCTTGCCGATGTGGTCGGTGCCGAGGTAGTTGCTGGCGTCGTCGCTGTCGTCGATGCGCTGCTGCTCGGTCTGGTTGATGCGACCGATATAGCCCAGCAGATGACAACCCAGCGCACCGAGCGGATAGCTGCGGAACAGCCGCGCCCGCACATTCACGCCGGGAAAGCGAAAGCGCTGCGCCACGAAGCGCGCCACCTGATCGTCGGTGAGCTTGTTGAGGATGGGCAGCGACTCGAAGCGCCGCGACTGCGCCAGCAGATTGTTGAACCGCCGCTCGTCGAATGGCGTGATCGGCACGATGGCCTTGAGCGCGTCGATGGTCTGCTGCAGCGTGCCCTTGACCTTCGACGCCGTGATCTCCAGGGTGTACGCGGCGTAATTGCTCGCCAGGATGATGCCGTTGCGGTCGAGAATCAACCCGCGCTGCGGCGGGATGGGCACCAGCGCGATGCGGTTGTCCTGCGCCTGCGTGGAGAACTGCCGGTGCCGCACCACCTGCAGCCACAGCCAGCGCCCGATCAGCAACGCGAAGCTCAGCACCACCACGCCAGCAGCCAGAATGAGGCGGCGGCGAAAGCGGAACAGCTCGCGTTCGATATTGCGCAGTTCGTTCATCGCAAGGGCAACTCAGGCATGTTCTGAGCGGGCGGCGCCCGCAAGGTTCAGCAACAGCACCATCACAGCGGGCGGTTGCGGTCAGAGTCGGGCGCGCGACGCTGCGGCGCCAGCAGCAGCCAGGACAGCGGCGCCCACAATGCAGCCTGCAACAGCGGCGCCAGAAAGAACGTCCAGCCGGGAAAGCTGCCGCCCGACCACATGCCCACCAGCAGCAGCATCACCTGCGCGGCAATGAACAGCGGCAGCACATGCAGCGCCTGCTGCAGCGCCGGGAACCACAGCAGGCGCCGGTGCAGGCTGATGGCGAAATAGCTCAGCACGGTGTAGATCAGTGCATGCTGGCCCAGCACCGCGCCCTGCTGCACATCCACCATCAAGCCCAGCACAAAGGCCACGGCCATGCCCACGCGGCGCGGTTGATGCACATTCCAGAACACCAGGGTGAGCGCCACAGCGTCCGGCATCCAGGCCAGACGTCCCAGCGGCAGAAAATCGAACAACAGCGCGAGCAGCAGGGTGAGCGCGATGAACCAGGGCTTGACCGGCAGCAGCAGCACTTCGCGCGCGCCCCCGGCAGGCGCGCGCGCCGTGGGCATGGGCGCAATGGCTGGACGGCGGCGGCGCGGCAGAAGGTTCACGGCAACCCGACTTCAGCGCACATGACCATTTGCCGTAGCCGACGCGGCACGCGCCTTCTGCGCAGCCGACTTCGCCTTGCCCGCATCGGCGGGCGGCGCGGGCACCAGCGGTGTGAGCGGCTTGAGCACCAGCACATGCCGACCGCCTTCCACATCGGCCAGCGGCGCGCACATCACCCGGGCAAACGCCGTGTCGCGCTGGCGCACCACGGCGGTGACCCGCGCCACGCGCAACCCAGGGGTGTAGATGCCGTCCACCCCGCTGGTCACCAGCAGGTCGCCCACGCGCACATCCGCAGCGGCCGGCATCCAGCGCAGTTCCAGCCCGCCCTGGCCGAGTCCGGGCTCGCCATACAGCACGCCGCGCTCGCCGGTGCGCTGGTTCTGCACCGGCACCACGGCGTCGCGGTCGGTGATGAGGGTGACCTCGGCACTCCACGGATAGTCGCGCGTGACCTGCCCGAGCAGCCCGGTTTCGTCGATCACCGGCGAACCCAGCGCGACTCCCTGCAGACTGCCGCGGTCGATGACCACGGTGCGATTGAACGGATCGCTGGCCTGCGCGCTGATCTGTGCCGCCACCGAGGTGGGCGGCATGCTTTGCTGCAGGTGCAGCAGGGTGCGCAGGCGGTTGTTCTCCAGCCGCAACTGCGCCTCCATCTGGGCCTGCAGCGACAGCGCCACATTGGCCCGCTTCAGGCGGACGATCTCCTGCTGCGACTGCACCGGCGATTCGAGATAGCGGCCAAGCTGCTGCGACCAGTCCACCGGCGCCTGCGCCAAGCGCTGCAGGGGATAGACCGCCACCGACAAGCCCTGCCGCAGCAGCGGAGTCACCTTGAAGCGCGCGTCCAGCGCCATCAGCAACACGGCCAGCGCGGAGAACAGCAGCAGCCGCGTCAGCGCAGACGGCCCCTGCCGGAAAAACGGCGGAGGAGAGCGCTCAAGAGTGCCGTAGGCCATGGGAAGGAGATGACACGCTGGGCCGAATGCCCGAACCGGAGCCCAGCCCGAACGGCCAGCCCCGCGCGGACAGGCTGATTATTCGGAAGTGAAAATGGTGCCCAGCCGGTCCATGCGCTCCAGCGCCATGCCGCTGCCACGGGCCACACAGGTCAGCGGTTCCTCGGCCACCAGCACCGGCAAGCCGGTTTCCTCGGCCAGCAGGCGGTCCAGGTCGCGCAGCAGCGCGCCGCCGCCGGTGAGCATCATGCCGCGCTCGGCGATGTCGGCGCCGAGCTCGGGCGGGGTTTGTTCGAGCGCGTTTTTCACCGCCGAGACGATCTGGTTGAGCGGATCGGTCAGCGCTTCGAGAATTTCGTTGCTGGAAATGGTGAAGCTGCGCGGCACGCCTTCGGACAGGTTGCGGCCCTTGACCTCCATCTCTTTGACCTCGCTGCCGGGAAAGGCGGAGCCGATCTGTTTCTTGATCGCCTCGGCGGTGGGCTCGCCGATCAGCATGCCGTAGTTGCGGCGGATGTAGTTGATGATGGCCTCGTCGAACTTGTCGCCGCCGACGCGCACGCTGCCCTTGTAGACGGTGCCGCCCAGCGAGATCACCCCGACCTCGGTGGTGCCGCCGCCGATGTCCACGATCATCGAGCCGGTGGCTTCCGACACCGGCAGCCCGGCACCGATCGCCGCGGCCATGGGCTCCTCGATCAGATAGACCTCGCTGGCGCCGGCGCCCAGCGCCGACTCGCGGATTGCGCGGCGTTCGACCTGGGTCGAACCGCACGGCACGCAGATGATGATGCGCGGGCTGGGGCGCAGCAACTTGGTGTCGTGCGCCATTTTGATGAATTGCTTGAGCATCTGCTCGGTGACCGTGAAGTCGGCGATCACGCCGTCCTTCATCGGCCGGATGGCCTCGATATTGCCCGGCACCTTGCCGAGCATCTGTTTGGCCTCGCGGCCGACGGCCTGGATGGTTTTTTTGCCGCTGGGGCCGCCTTCGTGGCGGATCGCGACGACCGACGGCTCGTCGAGCACGACGCCCTTGCCGCGCACATAGATCAGGGTATTGGCGGTGCCGAGGTCGATCGCCAGATCCGTCGAAAAATACTGCCGGAATTTTCGGAACATGGAATGTGGGACGCCAGCCGTGGGCCTGGCTTGATGAGGGTGTGTGAAAAAAGCAACAAACGGACTTGATTTTTCAGACAAATCCCTTGCGCGAAATCGCAGCATCATAACCGATGCATGTGCATAAAATGCCCTTTTCTCCTGCTTGCCGCAAGGGGTCTGGGCTGCGTGCCGGCCTGGCAACGGCAGCTTGCCCTGCGGTGCTTCAGCGCGATCACTATTCCCCCAACATGTCCCTGTCCCTCCCCGATATCGACCGCCTGGCGCAGCTCGCCCGGCTGGATCTGTCCGCCAGCGAACGCGAACGCATGCTGACCGACCTGAACGCGTTTTTTGCCGTGGTCGAACAAATGCGCGCGGTGCCGACCGAGGGTGTCGAGCCGCTGGCGCACCCGCTGTCAGCGGTGCAGGACATGCCGCTGCGTTTGCGTGAGGACGTCGTTACCGAGGGCGACATCCGCGACGCCGCGATGCGCAACGCACCCGACGCGCAGGACGGGCTGTTCCTCGTGCCGAGGGTGGTCGAATGAGTGCAACATCAACCGATTTGTCCACCGCCGATCTGCGCACCCAGTGCGCCGCACTCGCCGCCAGGCAGGTCTCCAGCGTCGAACTCACCCGCGCCGCGCTCGAGCGCATCGAGGCGCATACCGATCTGGGCGCGTTCCTGCATGTCGATGCCGAGGGCGCGCTGCAGGCCGCGCGCGCTGCAGACGCCGCCCGCGCCGCGGGCGATGCCCGTCCGCTGCTGGGCGTGCCGCTGGCGCACAAGGATGTGTTCGTCACCCGCACGATGCCCGCCACCGCAGGCTCGCGCATGCTGCAGGGCTATGTCAGCCCGTTCGATGCCACCGTGGTGGCGCGGCTAGGCGCGGGAGCCGACGGCTTTGCCGGCGCCGGCATGGTCACCGTGGGCAAGACCAATATGGACGAGTTCGCGATGGGCTCGGCCAACGAAAACTCCGCCTATGGCCCGGTGCGCAACCCCTGGGATGCGGATGCCATTGCTGGTGGCTCCAGCGGCGGCTCGGCCGCGGCGATCGCCGCGCGGCTGGTGGCGGCCGCCACCGGTACCGACACCGGCGGCTCGATCCGCCAGCCCGCGGCGATGTGCGGCATTACCGGCATCAAGCCGACCTACGGCCTGTGCTCGCGCTACGGCATGATCGCCTTCGCCTCCAGTCTCGACCAGGCCGGGCCGATGGCGCAAACCGCGTGGGACTGCGCCGCGCTACTGTCGGCAATGGTCGGGTTCGACCCGCGCGATGCCACCAGTATCGATCGCCCGGTTCCCGACTATGTCGCCCAGATCGATGCACCGCTGCCCGGCGCTACCGCCGCGCAGCCGCTTGCCGGCCTGCGCATCGGTCTGCCGCGCGAGTATTTCGGCGCCGGGCTGGCCGCCGATGTCGAGGCCGCGGTGCACGCCGCGCTCGCCGAGCTCGAGCGCCTGGGTGCGGCGCTGGTGGAGGTGTCGCTGCCGCGCACCGAACTGTCGATTCCGGCTTACTACATCATCGCCCCGGCCGAGGCCAGCTCCAACCTCAGCCGTTTCGACGGCGTGCGCTTTGGCCACCGCGCCGCGCAGTACCGTGATCTGGCCGAGATGTACGCCAAAAGCCGCGCCGAGGGCTTCGGCCCCGAGGTCAAGCGCCGCATCATGATCGGCACCTATGTGCTGTCGCACGGCTATTACGACGCCTACTACCTGCAGGCGCAGAAAATCCGCCGCCTGATCGCAGACGACTTCGCCCGCGCGTTCACCCAGTGCGACCTGATCGCCGGTCCGGTGTCGCCCACGGTGGCGTGGAACCGGGGCGAGAAGGCCGACCCGCTGGCCAACTACCTGGCCGACATCTACACCCTGTCGGCCAGTCTGGCCGGACTGCCGGGCATGAGCGTGCCCGCAGGCTTTGGCACTGGTACCAACGCCCGCCGCCCGGTGGGCCTGCAGCTCA
>JBMFIE010000107.1:0-6586 GCA_049976465.1 Thiomonas sp.
CGTCTTCCAGCCCGGCGTCCACGCCGCGGGTCTGCGCCAGCTCGGCGGTGTCCGACAGCGCCAGGCGCACGGTGTCGAGCAGGCTGACGGCACCGAGCGCCTCCTCGCCGCCCGATTCGCTGCGCGCCAGCAGCAGCAGTTGCTCGACCAGATGGCTGGCGCGGTCGATGCCGCTTTCCAGCCGTGCCAGCGCCACGCTGCGCTGGTTGTCATCGTGCGCGCGGGCGAGCATCTGCACCTGGACCTTGAGCGCAGCCAGCGGCGAGCGCAGCTCGTGCGCGGCGTCGGCAACGAACATGCGCTGGGTGTCGAACGCGGCCCGGGTGCGGGCAAACAGGCCGTTCATCGCCCGCACCACCGGCTGCATCTCGCTGATGACAGGATGCGGGTCGAGCGGGTCGAAGCTGGTGGCGGCGCGGTTTTCGAGTTCGCGCGACAGGTCCGACAGCGGCTGCAGCGAGCGCCGCACCACCCAGGCCACGGCGAGCAGCAGCAGCGGGGCGATCACCGCCATCGGCCAGATCGAGCGCAGCGCAAAGCCCAGCGCCAGCGCCTGCCTTGTTGCGGTGCTCTGCCCGACCTGGATGGTGCGGCCGCCGGCTTGCATCGAGTACACCCGCCACTGCTCGCCGCCGACCTGCACATTGGTGTAGCCGAGCACGGCCTGGCTGGGCAGGTCGCTGCGCGGGCGCGAGACGTAGATGCGCTGGCCGTCGGGTGCCCAGACCTGCACCACATAGTCGACATCGTTGCCCGGGCTGACATTGGGGCCGAAACCGGGCAGACCCATGTCGCCGCTGGCCAGCGACAGGGCGAGCTGCTGCAGGTGGTAGTCGAACACCGCGTCGGCCTCGCGCATGGCGTTGTGAAACACCGCCACCGCCTGCACCAGCGCGGCAATCGTCACCGCCGCCGACAGCAGCAGCAGCAGCCGGGCGCGCAGCGATTTCACGCGCCGCCTCCATCGCCGCCGGTGTCAGCGCCGCTGCCGTCGCCGTGGCTGCGTGGTGTGGACGGTGCGGCGGCGGCAGCAGGCGTCTTGGCGATCATGTAACCCATGCCGCGGATATTGCGGATGAGTTCGGCGCCGAGCTTTTTGCGCAGGCTGTGGACATACACCTCGACCGCGTTGCTCGAGATCTCGTCCTTCCAGCTGTAGAGCTTTTCCTCGAGCTGCGCGCGCGACAGAATCATGCCGGGGCGGGCGATGAGCGCTTCGAGCACGGCCCATTCGCGCTGCGACAAGGCGACTGGCTCGCCGTCGAGCAGGGCCTCGTGCGTGGCCGGGTTCAGGCTGATGCGCCCAAAGCTGTACACCGGTTCGGCGCGGCCCGCAGCGCGGCGCAGTAGCGCGCGGATGCGGGCGGAGAGTTCGTCCAGGTCGTAGGGCTTGAGCACATAGTCGTCGGCGCCGGCGTCCAGCCCTTCGATGCGCGCCGAGATCGCATCGCGCGCCGTGGCAATCAGCACCGGCGTGGTCTCGCGCCGCGCGCGCAGCGCCTTGAGCACGGCCAGACCGTCCATCTTGGGCAGGCCCAGGTCGAGCAGCACCAGGTCGTACTGCTCGGTGCGCAGCGCGCTGTCGGCCATCGCACCGTCGCGCACCCAGTCCACCGCATAGCCTTCGCCGCGCAGCGCGTCGAGCACGCTCTCGCCGATCATCATGTCGTCTTCAACCAGGAGCAGGCGCATGGGGCTGGATTCAAAAGGAAACACGTTTACTTTAGCCGCGGGCCCTTAGACTGCGCTTAACACGTCATCAACACAACACAGATGCCGCACACGCCCATTGCCGCCGACTCGGCCGCACGCCGCCTTCCCCGCACCGTGTGGGTGCTGGGCCTGGTCAGCCTGTTCATGGACATGTCGTCCGAGCTGATCCATGCACTGCTGCCGGTGTACATGACCACGGTGCTGGGCCTGAGCGTGCTCAGCGTGGGCGTGGTCGAAGGCATCGCCGAGGCCACCGCGTCGATGCTCAAGGTGGTGTCGGGCGTGTGGTCGGACCGCATCGGCTCGCGCAAGTGGCTGGCGGTGACCGGCTATGGCCTGTCGGCGCTGACCAAGCCGCTGTTTCCGCTGGCCTCCGGCGCCGGCGAGGTGATCGCCGCGCGCTTCATCGACCGCATCGGCAAGGGTATCCGCGGCGCGCCGCGCGACGCGCTGGTGGCCGACGCCACACCGCTGGCGCTGCGCAACGCCGCTTACGGGCTGCGGCAGAGTCTGGACACGGTCGGCGCGGTGCTTGGGCCGCTTTCGGCCATCGGCCTGCTGGCGCTGTATGCCGACAATCTGCGGTTGGTGCTGTGGTTCGGGGTGATTCCGGCGGTGATCGCGGTGGCGCTGCTGGCCTTCGGGGTGCACGAGCCGCGGCGCGCCCGGCCCGAGCGCAGCACGGCCGGATCGCGCCGCAAGGCGGTGGACTGGGGCGCCGCGCGCCAGCTGCCGGCGGCGTACTGGCAGGTGGTCGCTCTGGCCGCGTTGTTCACCGTGGCCCGGCTGACCGAGGCATTTCTGGTGTTGCGCGGCAATCAGATCGGTGTGTCGGTGGTGTGGATCGCGTTGGTCACGCTGGTGCTGTCGCTGGCCTACGCCGCCTCGGCCTATCCGGTCGGGCTGCTGGCTGCGCGCTGGGGGCGCAAGCGCCTGTTCGGTCTTGGGCTTGTGGTGCTCGCGCTGGCCATGCTGTTGCTCGGCGGCCTGCTGCCGCTGGGCATGCCCGGGTTTTGGGCCGGGGTGGCGCTATGGGGCCTGCACATGGGGCTCACGCAAGGCTTACTCTCTGCCGCCGTGGCCGACGCCGCGCCGCCGGCACTGCGCGGCACCGCGTTCGGCCTGTTTCACCTGACCATCGGCCTGATGCAGCTGCTCGCCGCCATCGGCGCGGGCTGGCTGTGGCAGACCATCGGCTCTGGCGCGCTGTTCACGCTGGGCGCGGCGCTGGCGCTGCTGTGCCTGCCTGCACTGGCGCTGTGGCTGCACGAAAACCCCCAAAAGAAGGAAGAGACATGATCACAACCCAAGCCATTCAATTCGACCAGCACGGCGGCCCTGAGGTGCTGCAGTGGCGCACGGTGGAACTGCCCGAGCCTGGCCCAGGGCAGGTGCTGCTGCGGCACGAGGCCATCGGGCTGAACTTCATCGACGTCTATCACCGCACCGGTTTGTATCCGCAGCCGCTGCCCGCTGGTCTGGGCAGCGAGGCCGCCGGGGTGATCGAGGCGGTCGGCCCGGATGTGCAGGGCTTTGCCGTAGGAGACCGCGTGGGCTACTGCACCGGCTCTCCCGGCGCGTATGCGCAGCGCCGCATCATGCCGGTGGCGCCGCTGATCAAACTGCCCGACGATATGTCGTTCGAGATGGCCGCAGCCAGCCTGCTCAAGGGCCTGACCGCGTATTACCTGCTGCACCGCACCCGCGCGCTGCAGCGCGGCGACGTGGCGCTGTTCCATGCCGCCGCTGGCGGCGTGGGGCTGATTGCCGGGCAGATGGCGCGGGCGATCGGCGCAGAACTCATCGGCACCGCAGGCTCGCCGCAGAAATGCGCGCTGGCGCTCGAGAACGGCTATGCCCACGCGATCGACTACGTCCAGGACGACTTCGTTGCCCGCGTCAAAGACCTCACCGGCGGGCGCGGCGTGCCGGTGGTGTACGACTCCATCGGCCGCGACACCTGGGAGCGCTCGCTCGCCTGCCTGCAGCCCTTCGGCCTGATGGTGAGCTTTGGCAACGCCTCGGGCGCGGTGCCGCCGATCAAGCTCACCGATCTGGCCGCAGCCGGCTCGCTGTATGTCACCCGCCCGACACTGGGTACGCACATGGCCGACCCGGTGGTCAAGCAGCAGATGGCCGACGCGCTGTTCGCACTGATCCGCAGCGGCCATGTGCGCATCCACATCCACCAGCGCTATCCGCTGGCCGACGCCGCGCAGGCGCACCGCGACCTGCAGGCGCGCAAGACCATCGGCTCGACCGTGCTGGTGCCATAGTCTGCCGCCGATCTCGCATGTCGTGGCCCTGCGACCGATTGCCGCAGGGCGGGGCAATGCGGAGTCGTCAGGCGCAGGGTGCTTCCTAGAATGAGCGCCATGCCGTTTTCCGCACGCCTTGCGCACCAGCCCCTGAGCGGGGGGAGTGCGTCTGCTCCCTTGCCCGTCGTCACCCTGCACCGTCTGCTGGCGGCGCGGGTGGTGCTGCTGCTGGCCGAACTGGCCATCATGCCGTGGGCGCATCACGCACTGGACATCACCTGGCCGGTCTACCGCGTGCTCGGGCTCATCGCGCTGCAGGCGGTGCTGGCGCTGTTGCTGTGGTGGCAGAGCCGCAGCGCGCGCGGGCTGGGGGTGAACGGCGGGTTTGCGCATCTGCTGGCCGACGCCTTCATTCTCGCGCTGCTGGTGTACTGGAGCGGCGGCGAGGTCAACCCCGTCATTTCGCTGCTGCTGGTGCCGCTGATCCTGTGCGCCGTGGCGTTTCCGTGGGTGTATGGCTGGGCGATGACCGCAGTGGTCATCGTGCTGTATTCGCTGCTGTCGTTCTTCCCGGCGCCGCAGGCGGCCTCGTGCGGGGTGAGCACCGGTGCGCTCGACGAACATTTGCTGGGCATGTGGGGCAACTTCCTGATCACCGCGCTGCTGGTGGCTGCGGTGGTGGCGCGGCTGGCAGCCGCCTTGCGCGAGCGCGAGGTGGAACTGGCCCGCAGCCGCGAGGCCGCGCTGCGCGACCAGCATCTGTTCGCGCTGGGCATGCAGGCTGCCGCCGCCGCGCACGAACTCGCCACCCCGGTGGCCACGCTGGCGATGACGGTGGACGATCTGCAGTCCGACTACGTCGGGGACGACGAGCTTGGTCCCGCGCTGCAGCGCATGCAGGCGCAGGTCAAGCAAATCCGCGGCGTGCTCGGTCACATCACCGCAGCAGCCGGTGCGGCGCGCGAGCGCAGCGGCCAGATCGAAGCGCTCGATCGCTGGCTCGCGCAGACCCTCGAACACTGGCATCTGATGCGCCCGCAGTCGCAGGCGCGGCTGCAGTTGCGCGGCTCTGGGCAGATGCCGCAGTTGCGGGTGGACGCCGGGCTGAACGCAGCGCTGGTGAGCCTGCTCAACAACGCCGCCGATGCCAGCCCCGAGCAGATCGAGGTCGAAGCCGACTGGGATGCGGCGCAGCTGCGCGTGAGCGTGCTCGACCGTGGCCCGGGCCTGCCCGACGAGCGGCTGGCGCGCGCCGGGTTCGATTTTGTCAGCACCAAGGGCGAGACGCGCGGCCTCGGCCTGGCGCTGGCCCGCGCCGGGATCGAGCGCCTCGGCGGCACCCTCGTGGTGACGCGCCGTGACGGTGGCGGCCTGCGCGCCGCGCTGCAATGGCCGCGCCTGGAAAGTACCCAATGAACGATCCATCCATGAATCTCCTGCTGGTCGAAGATGACGCCGCGCTGGCCGCTGCCACGCGCAATTCCATGGAACGCCGCGGCATCACGGTGTGGCATGCAGACTCCGCACCCGCCGCCCGCGCGCTGATCGGCACGGCCGAGTTCGACGCCGCCGTGCTCGACCTGCGCCTGCCCGGCGACAGCGGCCTGACCCTGATCGCCCCGCTGCGCGCCGCCTATCCCGACATGCGCATTCTGCTGCTCACCGGGTATGCGAGCATCGCCACCGCGGTCGATGCCATCAAGCTCGGCGCGACCAACTACCTGCCCAAGCCTGCGACGGTCAGCGACATCCTCGCCGCGCTGCAGCAGGACGCCCCGGATGCCGACCGCCCGGTGTCGGCCAACCCGCTGCCGGTAGAGCGGCTGGAGTGGGAGCACATTCAGAAAGTGCTGGCCGAACACGGCGGCAATATTTCCGCCACCGCCCGCGCGTTGCAGATGCACCGCCGCACCCTGCAGCGCAAGCTGCTCAAACACCCGGTGCGCGAGGCGCCGGTGGAGGGCGGCAGGGACGGTTGATTCCCCCTCCCAACCTCCCCCACACGGTGGGGGAGGCGGCGGCGCCGCGCGCGTGGTTCAGACGCGCCCTCCCCGCTTGCGGGGAGGGCCTGTGAGGGACGATCTCTGCGCGCGGTGCGATGGCGCCGTTTTGCGCGATCACGCCGGTTGCTGCGCCGCGCTGCGGATTCTCTGGCGCTGCAGGCCCAGTTGCGGGCTGCCCAGCGTGACCACATCGCCGGGCTGCAGGTAGCGCGGCGGCTTGCGGCCCATGCCCACGCCCGGCGGGGTGCCGGTGGCGATCAGGTCGCCAGGCAGCAGAGTCATGTAGCGGCTGAGAAACGCCACCAGCTCGGCCACGCCGAAAATCATGTCGCGGGTATTGCCCTGCTGCATGCGCTCGCCGTTGACCTCGAGCCACAGGTCGATGTTCTGCGGGTCGGCGATCTCATCTTTGCTGACCAGCCACGGGCCGACCGGGCCGAAGGTGTCGCAGCCCTTGCCGAGATTCCACTGGCTGCCCTGTTCGAGCTGATACGCGCGCTCGGACACGTCGTTGACCAGGCAATAGCCGGCGACCGCCTCGAGCGCATCGACCTCGCGCACAAAGCGCGTCGGCCGGCCGATGACCACGCCGAGCTCGACCTCCCAGTCGAG
>JBMFIE010000108.1:0-6483 GCA_049976465.1 Thiomonas sp.
GCAACGTGGCAGTGCGCCGCCCAGACCCCCGGCCCGCAGGGTTGCCCCCAGGCGGGGCGTCTGCGGCGTTGTCAGCCCGGGGCAAGGCGTCCAGCCTTGCCCCGGGCCTGCGCCTTGCATCCATCCCCGCCTGGGGGCAACGCGGGTGCACCAATAGCGTGAACAGGCCCTAAACTGGCGCGCCGCTGCATCCGTCTGCCCTCCAAACCCCAATGAACAATTTGGGTGAAACATGACCGACATGTCAATTGCACACATCGATTGGGGGCATTTCACCGTTGCGCGCTTTTTGCGCGAGGTCTGGCAGCGCAAGCCCCTGCTGCTGCGCCAGGCGTTTGCCGGCTTCACCCCTTTGCTCAGCCGGGCGCAGCTATTTGCTCTGGCCGGGCGGGAAGAGGTCGAGTCGCGCCTGGTGCAGCGCCACGGCAGGCGCTGGCAGCTCGAGCATGGTCCGTTCTCGCGTCGGCAGCTTCCCTCGGTCGGGCAGCCCAACTGGACTCTGCTGGTGCAGGGCGTGAACCTGCATGTGGATGCGGCCAGCGAGTTGCTGTCGCTGTTTCGCTTCATCCCGGATGCGCGCCTGGACGATCTGATGATCTCGTGGGCCAGCGACGGCGGCGGCGTCGGCCCCCATCAAGATGCTTATGACGTGTTTTTGCTGCAGGCCGCCGGCCGCAGGCGCTGGCGCATCGGCCCCGTGACCGACCCGACCTTGCAGCCGCGCAAGCCAGTCAAGCTGCTGGCGCATTTCACCCCGGAGGAGGACATGATCCTCGAACCCGGCGACATGCTCTACCTACCGCCCGGCTGGGGGCACGACGGCATTGCCGTGGGCGGCGATTGCATGACCTATTCCATCGGCTTCCGGGCCCCACCGCAGGGCGAACTGCTCAGGGAAGTGCTTTGGCAACTGGCCGAATCGCAGCCCGATGGTCCGATTTATGTCGACCCGCCGCTGCGGCAGGGCGCCGCCCCGGCCCTGCTGCCGCCCGAGATGGTGAAATTCGTCGCGCAGGCGTTTGCCCGCCTCAAGCCCGATGCCGCCCTGTTCGAGTCGGTGCTGGGCAGCCATCTCACCACCCCCAAGCCGCAGGTCTGGTTCGACAGCGCCGAGCAGAGCGCGGCCAGCCTGCGGCGCAGCTGCCGGCAACACGGCTGCCGGCTGGACCGCCGCAGCCGCATGCTCTACACCGCAAACGCAGTATTCTTCAACGGCGAGGCCGTACCGGCGGAACTGGCGGCTTCCAGCCTGCTGCGCCGCCTGGCCGATCGCCAACGGCTCGGCGCCGAAGAGGTTGTGCAGGCGAGCCAGGCCGAGCTGGCCGCGCTGGTCCAGTGGTGCCAGCTCGGATGGCTGCAGCCCGGTGAATGGGCCGCAGCTGCGCCGCTTGCGCGCCAGTCACGCCGAGGACGACATGCGGATTGAGCCGCCATCTGGCGCCGCACCAGACGCGCCGTTTGACACGCGCAGCCAAGCACATGCCGCGATGCTTGCGCTTGTGTGCGATCAAAGCCCGGTCATGTCATGGTTCAGCGCCGATTTCTCCGCGTGGCCTTTGCAGCAAGCAAGGTTCATCCAGCAACTGCAGCACTGGAGCTTGCGCGACCTCAAGCGGCCGGCTGCACTGCGCATGCTGGCGGTGGACTGGAGCCACCTGAGTCGGCATCAGGCACGCTTCTCGGCCTGGCGCCGCGACTTTGCCCATCTGGTCGAGTGCCGGCAGCTTGCCCAGAGGCAGGCGCAGGGACTCGAGGAAATGCTCTGGACCCCGCAGGCCGCGCTCTACGCCCACACCACCACCTGGATGTCGGGCGAATGGGTGCGCAGCCCCACGCGGTTGAAGGCGCTGCTCCTGCGGTTCGAGCAGGCGTGGCAGCAGGCAACGCCCGCCTTTCCTGCGACGACCTTGGGATTGTGACAAATAAACCACAGTTGATATTTGCTGCGCCGATTTGCAACACGGGGATTACCCGAAGTTCCCGTATACTAAGCGGTGAGCTTGATATGCAAACCGGATCTGGTTGCAATTAGGTTCGATCAGGACGGTAAGAATTTTTTCGGGCTCCGCCCATTCGACTGACGCTTAGAGGAAAGTAATGAAAAAGTCCATTCTGCTGGCATCGATGATCGCCGCTCTCGCCCTGGCCGCCTGCGGCAAGAAGGAAGAAGCTGCTCCCGCCGCTTCGGCACCTGCTGCTGCTTCGGCACCTGCTGCTCCCGCGGCTGCTTCAGCTCCCGCTGCTCCTGCTGCTGCCTCGGCTCCGGCTGCTGCTTCGGCACCTGCTGCTGCTTCGGCCCCGGCTGCCCCGGCGTCTGGCGCCAGCGCTGCCAAGAAGTAATCTGCGTCTTGCAGATGCAAAAAAGCCGACGCGAGTCGGCTTTTTTGTTGCTCGCCTGCTGGCCGGCGCGACGCCGGCGCAGCGAGGTTTCACTGGATTTGCTGCTGCAGGATTTGCAGGATTTTGCGCGCGTCGTCGGTTTGCAGCGGCTTGCCGTCGGCGGACTGCACCGACACCACGGTCTGCGTGCCGGAGGACTGCAGGGCAATGCGGTAGTCAGCCGGCTTGGGTTCCGATTGTTTCTTGCCAAACAATCTGCCGAAAAAGCCGGTGCTGTCCTGCGCGGCCTTGAGCGCCTCTTCGGCGCTGATGTAGCGCACATCGAACTGACCCGCTGCGCGGTTGCGGTCGAGCACGGTAAAGCCCGCGGTATTGATCGCCAGGCTGACCTTGCGCCAGGCGTTGTCGAACCCTTCCTGCAACTCCAACGCCAGCCCGTTGTCGATCAGCTTGGCCGGCACGGGGGGCGCGAGCTGTTGCGGCTGCGCCAGCCTTTGTTTGGCCGCTTCCTCGCTCATACCCAGAGACACCATGAGCTTGCGCAGGAAAATGGTGTCCAGTCCAGGGTCGGGCGTGGCGGGTTCCCAGGCGGTGGTCGACTTGTCGTTGGAGTTGTAAACCTCCTTCATGGTCTGGTGGGTGATGTAGATCTGCGTGCCCTTGCCGTCCGGCGTGCGTTCGAACACGGTGCGGAAGCGGTCGCGCGTGCCGGTGTCGTACAAGCTGTCGAACACCTTGCCCAGGTATTTGCGAATGAAGTCCTGCGGCAGCTTGGCGCGGTTTTCCGCCCAGTCGGTTTCCATCACCCCGGTGGCCGGGTCGGCCTGGGTGAGGTAGAAGCCGTTTTCCTGCCAGAAAGATTTGACCTTCTCCCACAGCTGGTCGGGCGGGGCATCCACAACCAGCCAGCGCTGTCCGCCGGCCTGTTCGATGTGCATACCCGGAAACTGCGGCAGCACCGCGTTGGTTTTGGCCATCTGCTCGGCGGTTTGCACGCCACGTTCATAGGCCAGGGCACTGACCGGGGCATTCGGGCTGCCGGGGATGACATAGCGTTCCTGCCGCGCAAGCTGGGTCAGATCGGGCGGCACTTCGAGCGGATTGCCCTGCTTGGCGCTTTCGTAGTCGACGCTCTTGCCTTGCACTACCGTGCTCAGCGAGGAACAGCCGCCCAGGAAGCCCGCGGCGCCCAGGAGTAGGGTCAGGGCGCTCAGTCGCCAGGATGTGGAAGGATTCATACGCAAGAGGTCTCGTGTGGGTCGGAGTTCAGCAGACGATGGGCAGGCCCAGGGCCTGCATCGCGGCACGCAGCGAGGCCTGATGCGCCGGCTGCAGCGGGGTCAGGGGCAAGCGTAGACCGGCGTCGATGCGGCCCATCAGACGCAGCGCTTCCTTCACCGGAATGGGGTTGGGTTCGCTGAACAGCGCCTGGTTGAGGTCGATCAGTGCGAAGTGCAGCTTGCTCGCCAGCGCAGCGTTGCCAGCCATTGCCGCAGTACACAGGTCGTGCATGTGGCGCGGCACCACGTTGGCGGTCACGCTGATGTTGCCATGACCGCCCAGCAACATCAGCGCCACGGCGGTCGGGTCGTCACCGGAGTAGATCGAAAACCCTTCAGGCGCGCGCTTGATGAGCTGCGCGGCGCGATCGATGTTGCCGGTTGCTTCCTTGATGCCCATGATGCCGGGCACCTGCGCCAGCCGCAGCGCGGTGTCCACGCTCATATCGGCAACCGTGCGGCCCGGCACGTTGTAGAGCACCACCGGGATGTCGATCGCTGCGGCGATGGCGCTGAAATGCGCCACCATACCCTCCTGCGTGGGTCGGTTGTAGTAGGGCACGACGCTGAGCACACAGTTGGCGCCGACTTCCTGGCAGCGCTGCGACAGTTCGATGGCCTCGCGGGTGGAATTGGCCCCGGCCCCGGCCATCACCGGCACCCGCCCGGCTGCCTGCTCGACCACCACCCGCACGACCTCGATGTGCTCGTCGACCGGGAGAGTGGGTGACTCTCCTGTGGTGCCGACCGGGCTGATGCAGTCCGTGCCTTGCTCAATGTGCCAGTCGACCAGCTTGCGCAGGGCGGGGAAGTCCACGCTGCCGTCAGGGTGCATCGGTGTCACCAGCGCAACGATGCTGCCGCGGATGACCGGGGTGGGGGAGGACATTGTTCTGCGAGTGCTGCGATTCAGATCGGAAGATTGTATCGGGCTGCCGCGCCGGCGTTCGCGGCCTCGCGCACTGCGGCGATGCGCTGGACATAGGCCGGTTGCGGCGCGGGCACGAAACCGTCTTCGTAGGCCAGCACGCGCAGCGCCGGCCGCACCGCGTCGAGCAGCTCGCCGGGGCGCAGCAGAAAATCGGGGTTCGACGGCTTGCCCAGGCTGGCCTGGCCGAGGCCGAAGGTTTCGTAAAGCAGCACGCCGCCTGGCGCTACCGCCTGCACGATCTGCGGCAGCAGTGCGCGCCAGAGGTAGTTGGTCACGATCACGCCGTCAAAGGTTTGCTCCGGGTATGGCCAGGGGCCGGATTCCAGATCGGCCACCTGCACTTGCGCGACATCGCGGAGCGCGTCCAGCGCCTGGGCATTGCGGTCCACGGCGAACAGCGAAAAACCGCGCTGATGCAGCCAGCGCACATGGCGCCCGCTGCCGCAGGCGACATCGAGCACCCTGCCGCCCGGGCGCAACAGGTGCGCATGGCGGACGATCCAGGGTGAAGGGAGTTGGGCGTTGGGATGATCAGCAGGCATGAGACGCATCGTAACGGGGACTGCCGGACAGTGGCGCGTGCATCATTCCCGCAAGGCAGAATAGGGGAAACCGGCCTTCCACTTCTCTCATCAAAGCCACCCAATGACTTCAGCCACCATTCTCGTCACCGGCGGCGCCGGATACATCGGCTCGCACACCTGTGTGGCGCTGATCGAGGCGGGTTACACCCCCGTGGTTTACGACAACCTGTGCAACAGCAGCGCCGAATCTCTGGCGCGAGTGGGGCGCATCACCGGTCAGCGCCCGGTGCTGGTGCAGGCCGACATTCGCGACGCGGCGCGGCTCGACGCCGTGTTCGCACAGCACCGCATCGACGCAGTAATTCACTTCGCCGGGCTCAAGGCCGTGGGTGAATCGGTGGACAAGCCGCTGCTCTACTACGACAACAACGTCGGCGGCACGGTGACCTTGTTGCAGGCGATGCAGCGCGCCAAGGTGCACAACATCATCTTTTCGTCCTCGGCCACGGTGTACGGCGACCCGGCCTCGGTGCCAATCCGCGAGGATTTTCCGCTCAGCGCGACCAACCCCTACGGCCGCAGCAAGTTGATGATCGAGGAAATCCTCGCCGATCTCTACCGCGCCGAGCCGCACTGGCGCATCGCGCGGCTGCGCTACTTCAACCCGGTGGGCGCGCATGAAAGCGGACTGATCGGCGAAGACCCGCGCGGCATCCCGAACAACCTCATGCCCTACATCACCCAGGTCGCCGTGGGACGATTGGACAAGCTGCGGGTGTTCGGCGGCGACTGGCCGACGGTCGACGGCAGCGGGGTGCGCGACTACATCCACGTCATGGACCTGGCCGAAGGGCATGTGGCTGCGCTGCGCCGGCTGCTCACGCAGCCCGGCATGTTCACCGTCAACCTCGGCACCGGGCAGGGCTATTCGGTGTTGCAGATGGTGCGGGCGTTCGGCCAGAGCATCGGCCGCGAGATTCCACATGAGATCGTCGCGCGACGACCGGGCGACATCGCCGAATGCTGGGCCGACCCGACGCTGGCGCGCGAGCTGCTCGGCTGGAGCGCCAAGCGCGGCCTGGCCCAAATGTGCGCCGACGCCTGGCGCTGGCAGCAGACCAACCCGGAAGGCTACGGCGCCTGAGGGTGCAGCGGGCCGCCGCCTTGCGTGCGCGTGCAGCCCCGCGACGCGGCCGGATGTCGAGCGCGTGCGATCATTCACGCATGGAACGTCTGCGTCTGTGGCTGGACTTGATCCGTTGGGACAAGCCGGTCGGCTCTCTCCTGTTGCTCTGGCCGAGTCTGTCGGCGCTGTGGATCGCAAGCGACGGCCGCCCGAGCTGGTGGCTGGTCGTCGTGTTCACCGCCGGCACTTTTCTGATGCGCTCGGCCGGCTGCGCGGTCAACG
>JBMFIE010000109.1:0-6413 GCA_049976465.1 Thiomonas sp.
GCTCGAAGCCATCCAGCAGATGGAGGAGCTGGGTTCGGGCTTTTATCTGGCGATGCACGACCTGGAAATCCGCGGCGCCGGCGAGGTGCTGGGCGAGCAGCAATCGGGCAATCTGCAGGAGATCGGCTTTCAGCTCTACAACGACATGCTGGCCGAGGCGGTGAAGGCGTTGCGCGCCGGGCGCGAGCCCGATCTGCTCAACCCGCTGGGCGTGACCACCGAAATCAACCTGCACGTGCCCGCGCTGCTGCCGCACGACTACTGCCCCGACGTGCATGCCCGGCTGTCGCTTTACAAACGTCTGGCCAGCGCCACCACCAACGCACAGCTCGACAGCGTGGCGGAGGAGATCGTCGATCGCTTCGGCCGCCTGCCGCCCCCGGCGCAGGCGCTGGTGGACACGCACCGCCTGCGCCTGCTCGCGCAGGCTTACGGCATCACCAAGATCGACGCGGCCGAAGAAGTGGCCATCCTGCAGTTTCGCAGCAACGCCCCGGTGGACGCGGCGCGCATCATCGACCTGATCCAGAAAAACCGTCACATCAAGCTTGCCGGCAACGACCGCCTGCGCATCGAACGCCCCACTCGCGACGTCGCGCAACGTGTGCAACTCATCCGCGACACCCTCAGGCAACTCGGCACGCCCCGCACCGAAACCGCTCTGGCCTGAGCCGCCGCGCCCTCTTGCGCTCAACCCTCTCACCCCAACCGATCCGACATGCACCACCTCGTCATCCAGCGTCACACCACCGCCCTGTCGCAGCACGATATCGAGCCACTGCGCCAGATCGCGGCGCCGGCCCGCGTCGACCATGCCGACCATATCGCCTGGCTGCGCGACATTCGCAACACCGATCCGCAAGCGCGCCGCGCCATCGACGCCCACTGCCGCCAACACCAGATCGACTGGGCCATCGTCCCCGCCGGGCTGCGCCTTGCCGACTTCAAGCTGCTGGCGATGGACATGGACTCCACGCTGATCAACATCGAGACGGTCGATGAAATCGGCGCGGCCGTGGGTAAGAAAGACGAGATCGCCGCCATCACCGCCGCGGCGATGCGTGGCGAGATTGCCGACTACGCCACCAGCCTGCGCCAGCGCGTGGCGCTACTTGCGGGCGTGCCGCTGTCCGCGCTCGATGCGATCTACACCAACACCCTGCGCCTGAACCCAGGTGCAGAAAGCCTGCTTGCTGCGGCCAAGGCTGCCGGGCTCAAGACCCTGCTGGTCACTGGGGGCTTTACCCACTTCACCGACCGGCTGAAACAGCGCCTGGGCTTCGACCGGGTGGCCGCCAATGTCCTGGGCGTGCAGGGCGACGCGCTCGACGGCACCGTGCTTGGCGACATCATCGACGGCGCAGCCAAGAAAAAAGCTGTGCTCGCGTTCTGCAACGATCTGGGCTGCGATCCCGGCGAGGTGCTGGTGATTGGCGACGGCGCCAACGATCTGCCGATGATGCAGGCGGTAGGTTTCAGCGTGGCCTATCACGCCAAGCCCAGAGTGCGCGAAGCCGCCACCGCCGCAATCGACTTCGGCGGGCTCGACAGCCTGCTGCGCTGGTTCGAGTGAGGTCAGGCAGGATTACGGCAAGCCCACCGCCGGGTACTGCGACCCCACCATCGCCCCCACCGCAGCACCGAGCGCGGCCGCTGCGGTCTTGCCGTTGCCTTGCCCCAGACGCGAACCGACCAGTCCGCCCACCACGCCGCCAATCACTGTGCCGGGTGTGATCGGCGTGCTGTTGGGATTTGCCGCGTTTGCGCCCATCACCGCGCCCAGTGCCGCGCCGGTGGCGGCCATTGCGGTGCGGCCGTTGCCCGAGCCGAAACGCGAGCCGATCAAACCGCCAGCCACCGCGCCCAGCGCGGCAGCGGGCAAGGCCGATTGCGCAACCGGCGGCGGGGTGTAGGAGGGCTGCGGCACAGCGCGGTCACCGCCGTCATACCCGGGATACGCAGCGGTGACCGGCTGTTGATAGACCGGCTGTTGATAGACCGGCTGCGGCGGCACCACATAGGCACTGGAATAGGACGGTGGCACCGCCGCGCAACCCCCGAGCAGCGACAGCAACACCGCAGCGTTCAACAGCAGACCGGACCGAGACATGATGGCATTCCCCGAAGTGGACGATGCCCGATCAACGTGCCGATGCCCGGGTTTGCCGACAGCCAGCATCAGACCAGCGCCGACTGCATGGCCTGCTGCAGGTCGGCGATCAGATCTTGCACATCCTCCAGCCCGATGGCCAGGCGCACCAGACCGCCCTTGTGCGTCCATTGCCCCGCTGGACGCATGGCCTGCACGTCATAAGGCACCGCCAGACTGACCGGCCCGCCCCAGGAATAGCCAATTCTGAACAGGCGCAGGGCATCGACGAAGGCATCGATCTGCGCCGGCGTGTAGCGGTCGTGGAACACCACGCTGAACAGCCCGGCCGCGGCGGTGCAGTCACGCAGCCAGTGCTCGTGCCCGGGGCTGCCGGGCAAGGCCGGGTGCAGCACCTGCGCCACCTGCGGCTGTGTCTGCAGCCAGGTGGCAATGCGGCGGGCTGCTGCGTCGTGCGCGGCGTAGCGCAGTTCCAGGCTGTGCAGGCCGCGCAGCACCTTGGCGCAGTCGTCGCCGCACACGCCCAGCCCCAGTCGCATGTGGGTGAACAGCAGCTGTTCGTGCAACGCCGGGTCGCGTGTGGTCACACTGCCCATCAGCATGTCCGCCCCGCCGCTCTGGTACTTGGTCAGCGCCTGCATGACCATGTCGATACCCAGCTCGAAAGGCTGCAGCGCAATCCCCGCGGCCCAGGTCGCGTCGATCGCGGTGTATACACCGCGTGCCTTGGCTACGGCCACCAGGGCGCGCAGATCGGGCATTTCCATGGTGACCGATCCCGGCGCTTCCAGCCAAAGCAGGCGGGTGCTCGGGGTGAATAGCGCGGCAAGCTGCTCTGCGCTGGCCAGCGCAGGGTACAGGCTGTGGCTGACGCCCCACCGGGCCAGCACGCGCTCGACGAACTCCCGCCCCGGGCCATAGGCATTGGCTGGCAGCAGCACATGATCGCCCTGCCCCAGCAGCGCCTGATCGATCAACGTGATCGCTGACAGCCCCGAGGGGCAGAGGATGCAGTACTTGCCGCCGTCCAGACTGGCCAGCCGCTCCTCGAGGGCGAAGGTCGTGGGCGTGCCGTGCAGACCGTAGGTATAGCCGTTTTTGCTACGCCAGTCGCGTGCGCGCATCGCCGCCACGCTGGGAAACAGCACGGTGGAAGCGTGGTACACGCCGGGCTCGATCGCGCAAAACCCCGGCGGCGGCTGGTAGGGATGGTGCTGCAGCCGTGTCGCCAAGTGTTGCATGTGCGAGGACGACTGAGGATTTTGGTCTAATCGGGGTTGTTCTTGACTCGACATGGAATGGGCTCCGTGGCATTCTGGACTGAAAATCGCTGGGCTGCGCAGGGGAAGACTCAACCTGAACCGGCAGACCCGCGCACAGCATAGGCCGAACGCTGCCCCCGTTCCGATCCCTCTCCTTGGACCCAGACCCTGAGCCTTGGTTGCCCGGCATCGCAGCCCGCGCAACAACCGTCTCCTTTGATGCGCCGCCGTGGCGCACCGTCAGACCTGCCTTTTTTCGTTTGTGCTGCCATGCGCGGCAACGTCTGCCTGCCGGCAGACGCGCCCGCGCGATCTGCCATGTTCCTCTGACCCTGGAGTGCGCGTCATGGAAGTGCTGATCCTGTTCGGGCTGATTGTGCTCAACGGACTGTTCGCCATGTCGGAGATCGCGCTGGTTACCGCGCGTCGGGCACGGCTGGCGGCACTGGCCGAGGCGGGCAACGACCGCGCGCGCACGGCGCTGGCCCTGTCGGAGCAGCCCACACGGCTGCTGTCGACGGTACAGATCGGCATCACCTCGATCAGTGTGCTCAACGGCATTCTGGGCGAGGCCGCGTTTTCCGAGACAGTGGCCAACTGGCTGATCTCGCTGGGGATGTTGCCCCGGTTCGCCGCGGTCACGGCTACGGCCATCGTGGTGGTGGCCATCACTTATGCCTCCATCGTGATCGGCGAGCTGGTGCCCAAACGGCTCGGACAGCTCGCCCCCGAGCGCATCGCCATGGTGACCGCGCGGCCCATGACCTGGATCGCCCGCGCCGCCTCGCCCTTCGTCAAACTGCTGTCGATCTCCACCGATCTGGTGCTCACCGTGCTGCGGGTACGCCATGACTCGATGCCGCAGATGACCGAGGCCGAAATCAACGAGGTGCTCGAGGAAGGCTCGGACGCCGGAGTGATCGAGGAACAGGAGCACGAAATGGTGCGCAATGTGTTCCGCCTGGACGACCGGCAGATCGCCTCGCTGATGACCCCGCGCAATGAGATCGAGTATCTCGATGTCGAACAGCCACTGGCGGAAAACCTCAACAAGATTGCGCAGTCCACGCACTCGCGCTTTCCCTTGGTGCGGCGCGGGCTCGAAGAGGTGATCGGACTGGTCTCGACCAAGGAGCTGCTCGGCCGGTTCATCCGCCGCGAGGGGATCGACGATCTGAGCAAGGCGGCCACTCCCGCAACCTTCGTGCCCGAGAGCCTCACGGGGCTGGAGTTGCTGCAGACCTTCCGCCAGAGCCCGGAACACACCGCACTGGTGATCGACGAGTACGGCCAGACCATGGGCATCGTCACGGTTCAGGACTTGATGGAAGCGATCGCCGGGGAATTCAAATCGCACCCGTCCGAGGAGCCCTGGGCGATCCAGCGCGAAGATGGCTCATGGCTGATGGATGGGCTCATCACCGTGGACGATCTCAAGACCCGATTGAACCTCACGCATCTGCCCGACGAGGACAAACGCCGCTACAACACCCTCTCGGGCATGCTGATGCTGCTGCTGGCCCGCCTGCCGGTCACCGGAGACATCGTGCACTGGGAGGGCTGGACCTTCGAGATCGTCGACATGGACGGCAAGCGTATCGACAAGGTGCTGGTCCAGCGCAAACCCGAAGAGCCAGCGGACGAGCTCCCCCAGTCTGCCGAAGACCGCGACGCGCTACCCTGAGCCGCACCCCTGCATCGGCCCCGCGCACCGCGGGAGACTCCTTCCATGCTGCACACCGCCCTGCTGTCGTTTGCCGGTTTCAGCAAACCATGCGCTTGGCGCTGCCGTTTTTCCCCATCAGAGGAGGCCGTGCCAGTCTGCGCGGTCGTGCCGATGTGTGCTGGGCGAGGTCGCATCGCACAAAGTTGTTCTATCAACCGCTCACCGGCGCTGATTTGCCGGTCTGATCCGGGCCGCATGGCGACTATTTCAGTGTGGTTTACAAAATGTGGGCATATCGGCCGTGTATCCTTTTGCGCTGTCGAATTCACTTGAACCTTGCCCTCTGAGATGCCGAATTTCCATGTGGTTTTCTGGCGCCACGCCGAAGCGGAAGATGCACCGGGTTCTGTCCAGGGCGATGAAGTCGATCTGCGCCGCAACCTCACCAAGCAGGGGCGACGCGACGCCGCGCAAGTTGCAGGCTGGATCAAGTCGCACCTGCCCAAGCCGTGGACCGTGCTCACCAGCCCGGCCTCGCGCGCGCGCCAAACCGCGCAGCACCTGAGCGACTATCCAGTGAACGAGCCGCGCCTGCGCCCCGATGCCGAGCTGGGCGAACTGCTGTCGGTGGTGTCGGAATTCCCGCGTGAAGGCGGCGTGCTGATCCTCGTGGGCCATCAACCGCTGCTCGGACGCGCCGGGCTTTACTGGATCACCGGCTGCGATCAGGCGTTTTCGCTGCGCAAGAGCGGGCTGCTGTGGGCAACCGAGCGAAACCGCGACACCGGCATTCAGCGCAGTCTGCGGGCGTGCATCAGCGCCGATCTGCTTGGCGATTGAGCGGCAGACGCGCTGTCACGTCAAATTCACACAACCGTCACCGATCCGTCACGCCGCCTGCCTATCTTCTTCATCCAAGCAGATGAAGGAGACCTCATGTTCGATGACGAACTGATCACGCGGCTGGCGGCAGACCACCCTGCTCACCTGCCCGGCAGCGCGAGCGCTGCGCCGCATCCCGCGCACAATCTCAGCGTGGCCTGGGCCCGGCACAGCGACGAAGTGCGCGAGGCACAGCGCCTGCGCTACAAGGTGTTTGCCGAAGAAATGGGCGCACAGATCAAGACGCCCGAGCCTGGCCTGGACATCGATCTGTTCGACCCCTATTGCGATCACCTGCTGGTGCGCGACGCCGAAGGCAGGCTGATCGGCACGTATCGCGCCCTGCCGCCGCACCAGGCCAGGCGTCTGGGCACGCTTTACACCGAAACCGAATTCGATCTGACCCGGCTTTACCACCTCAAGCCGCGGCTGCTGGAAATCGGCAGATCCTGCGTGCACCGCGACTATCGCAACGGCGCGGTGATTCTGGCGC
>JBMFIE010000110.1:0-6326 GCA_049976465.1 Thiomonas sp.
ACGCGGACGGCCCAGCCGGCACCTTCTTTGAACGGCTTAGCCATGGTGGCCTCCCGCGGCGGTCGCGGCAATGCAGGCCAAAAAGCGATAGGTTTTCTTCACGCTGAACTCCTGGTGTGATGGAGCCACGTGAAGCCACGCGCGGTCTGAAAACGCCGTGTCGCCGGTCCGCTTTAGCGCATGGCTGCGCAGGCGAGCGCACCGGCTGGCCGCCCTGACTGTCAGACCGACTGTCAGAAACAACAAAGCCCCGCGGGTGAGGCGGGGCTAAGTCGTTGAATTTATTGGTGGCCAGGGGCAGAATCGAACTGCCGACACGCGGATTTTCAGTCCGCTGCTCTACCAACTGAGCTACCTGGCCAAGGCTGTTTGGCAAGACATTGCGCAGAACATGTCTGCAACTTGTCTTGGAAAAACGGCCATATTACCAAATTTCGCGGAGCGTTTTTTCTGCTGGTAGGGGTGTCAGCTGGCGGCGGAGCCGGTGTTGGGGTCGTCGGGTAGGTGAGTCTTGTTGCGGCTGCTGCGTCCAAGATCGACGCCAAGCTGCTTGATCTTGCGGTACAGGTGGGTGCGTTCCAGGCCGGTCTTTTCTGCGACCCGCGTCATGCTGCCGTTTTCGCGCGCGAGGTGGAACTCGAAGTACGCGCGCTCGAACTCGTCGCGGGCTTCGCGCAGCGGGCGGTCGAGCAGGAAGGTGCGCTCGGCTGGCAGGGATAGGGTCTGGGGCGTCTCGCTGCTGACGGCGCTGCTGGTGGGCGTGAGGGGGCCGCCGGTCTGGCTGCCGGCAAACGGGCGAGGGGTGGGTTTGGTCAGGGCCTGGGAGACGGCCTGCAGCAGCTTTTGCAGGGCGATGGGTTTTTCGAGAAAGGCTAGAGCCCCGATACGGGTGGCTTCGACGGCGTGGTCGATGGTGCCGTGGCCTGACATCATGATGACCGGCATGGTCAGCTGGCCATTGCTGGCCCATTCCTTGAGCAGGGTCACGCCGTCGGTGTCGGGCATCCAGATGTCGAGCAGCACGAGGTCGGGCCGCGCCTGGGCGCGAAGCTGTCTGGCCTGCGCAGCGTTTTCGGCCAGGGACACGCTGTGCCCCTCGTCGTTGAGAATCTCGGAGAGCAGTTCCCGGATTCCCATTTCGTCATCGACCACCAAAATGCTTGCCATACCAATTCACTCTCACAGGAAAACGCCGTCCCTCCCGGGTGTGATCTGCCAGGGAGTTGGGCTAGGCGCGGCCGGCCCGCGGGAGGTCATGCGTGCTGCCGTGGCACCTGCACCGTTGCTTGCTGCGCCAGCGCAGGGAATATAAGGGAAACGCGCGCGCCGCAGACCGACCCTTCTGTCTGCAGGTTCTGGATCTCGATACGGGCATGGTGTTCATCGGCGATTTTTTTCACCACGGCAAGACCCAGGCCGGTGCCGCGCGGCTTGCTGGTGACGTAGGGCTCGAAGGCGCGCTGCAGGATTTTGTCGCTGAAGCCCGGGCCGTTGTCGCTCACGCTCAGGCGCACGCGCAGCGTGCCGCCGGGTTGTGCGGGGAGGACTTCGGTGCGGATGCGCACCTTGCGCTCGGGCTGCGCGGCTACGGCGTCGATGGCGTTTTGCAGCAGGTTGTGGATGACCTGTCGCAGCTGTGTGGCGTTGCCCAGGATGTCGGGCAGCGAGGGGGCCAGATCGGCCTTGATCTCGGGGTCGTCTTCGGGGCTGGCGCCGTCGTGCGCGGGCAGGCTGGCGTAGAGGTTGAGCACGTCGCGAATCAGGGCGTTGAGGTTCATGGCCTCGGGCTTGCCCGCGGGCAGCCGGGCATAGTCGCGGAAATCGTTGACCATGTGCTGCATGGCCTGCACCTGGTTGACGATGGTGGCGGTGCTGCGCTCGAGCAGATCGCGGTCGGCGCCTTCGAGCTTGGGGGCGAGCTTCATCTGCAGGCGCTCGGCCGAGAGCTGGATGGGGGTGAGCGGATTCTTGATCTCGTGCGCCAGCCGCCGTGCGACTTCGGCCCAAGCCACCGAGCGCTGCGCGGAGATGACTTCGGTGATGTCGTCGAACACCACGACCGATGCGCTCTGCCCCGGCAGCACCAGACGCGCGCCGCGCACCAGCAGGGTGATGCTGGCGTCGCTGCCCGGCAGTTGATAGTCGATCTGCTGCAGCCAGTGTGGGCTGGTGCCCGTCGGGTCTTGTTCGTCCAGCGCGGCAAAGGCTTCGGCCAGGGTGCGGGCGAACGATTCCAAATGGGGATGCTGACCGAGCGGCTGTCCGATCATGCCCTGCAGCGGGGCGCGCAGCAGCCGTGTGGCGCTGGGGTTGGCCAGGGCCAGCCGCTGGTCGCTGCCCAGCACCAGCACGCCTGCGCTGAGGTTGTCGAGCACGCTTTGCAGATAGGCGCGCGAGGCTTCGAGCGCGTCGTGGTTGATCTGCGCCTGCGCGCGCGCTTCGGCGAGCTGGTTGGTCATGGTGTTGAACGCACGCACCAGCACGCCGAGTTCATCGTTGCGCTCCAGGTGCGGCCGCGGGCGCAGATCGCCTTCGGCCACTGCTTTCATGCCGTCGGCCAGCAAGAGCAGCGGCTTGGCGAGCTGATTGCCCAGCATCACCGCCAGCAGAACGGCCAGGAACACGGCGAGAAACAGGGTCAGGGTCAGCGTGGAGATGTACATGCGCTTGAGGCCTTCGCGGCCCAGCGCGCGCTCCTGGTACTCGGCGTAGGCGCGCTGCACCTCGAGCGCGCTGCTGGAAATGGCCTGCGGCACGTTCTGGATGAGCTGCAGATAGCGCCCATGCCCGGGAAGGATGAAGTTGCGCGTAGGCAGACTGACCACCACCCGCAGCTTGAGCGATTGCGGCGACTTGCCGGCGCCGTCGTCGCCGCCCTCGATGTCGGAGAAGGTGCCCATGGTGCGCAGCTGCCGCATGCTGTTCGGGCCGGGGATGTCGGGGATGAGCGAAAACGGGTTACCGCCGGCGGTCACCAGCACGGTGCCGTTGCCGTCGAACACGGTGATCTGCTGCAGGCCAAGCTGTTGCCGCAACTGCTCCATGCCCAGCGGGGACAGCAGGGTAGGATCTTCGGCAATCTGCACGGCCAGATTGCGCGCCTTGTTCTGCAGATCGGCCTGCAGCACGTTGAGCGTGGTCCGACCGAGGTTGAGGCCGGCGCTCAGCGCGCCTTCGACCTTGACATCAAACCAGGTTTCGATGCTGCGGGCAACGAACTGATACGACACGGTGTAGATGACCACCCCGGGCAGGACACCCACCAACGCGAACACCGCAGCGAGCTTGAACAGCAGCCGGCTGCCGAAGCGTCGCTTGTGCAGCCGCCAGCCCAGCCGCAGCCCGAGTGCGAGCACCAGCAGCAGCAGCAACCCGGCAACGCCGAAATTGATCCAGTACAGCCAGGCAAACAAAGGGCTGGGCTGCGCGGTGTTGTCGGTGGACACCGCGAGCAAAAAAACCAGGAACACCGCCAGCGGCAGGCCCAACGCCACGGCCAGGCGCAGCGCCCAGCGCGAGGTGCGGCTGTCCCAACTGGAGCCTGCCGGTGTGCTCACGGTGTCCACACGAAGGATTGCGGAGGGAAGTTGGCCTCGATCTTCCAGTCCGACTGCGACGAAACATTGATCTGGAACGGTCGCGGCAGCTGCGACAGATCCAGCCGAAAGCGCGCCTCGACCTGATAGGTCTGTCCCGGCACGAGCTGCGCGGCATCGGCCACGCGTAGGTGGCGTGTGCGCTGCACCACGCCCAGCGCCTCATCGAGGCTGTCGTAGTTCTGCTGCAGCCCACCGACCGACACCCTGTAACGTTGCAACAGGGGCTGATAGGCCAGCCGGACTTCACGCCGGACCTGTGCCACTTCCTCGTTGAACCAGTACCAGCGCGGCCGCACCACCGTGACCACGGTCTCGAAATACAGCGCGATGCCGCGACGCAGCACATCCTCCAGGCTGCGCGGCAGCGCAAACACCGCGGCCGTGGTGACGAACAGCCCTTCGGGGCTCATGGTCAACATCAAGGGTTCGGTGTCCACCGTCACCGCCCTTGCCGGCACCGTCACACCGACACCGATGGCCAGAACCAGGCCAGTGCACAGCAGCCTGCGGCGCTGCAGGTCGGGGCGGAGGGGGGCGGGTTTCACGCGCACTTGGTGAACAGGGCGTAGAAAAAACCGTCTTGTGCATGCGCTGCGGTTACGCCGTCCGCGCTGCCCTCCATGCTGTCCGCTGGCTCCTGCGGCAGCAACTGGCCCGGCGCTGGCGATGCGATCGCATCGGCATGGCGAGCAAGGAAGGCTTCGGCTTGCTCTGCGCCCTCCTGCGGAAACACCGAGCAGGTCGCATAGAGCAGTTTGCCGCCCGGTCGCAGCAGCGGCCAAAGCGCATCGAGCAGCGCGGTCTGGGTGGCGGCCAGCGCGGGAATGTCCGACGCGCGGCGCAGCCAGCGGATGTCCGGATGGCGGCGCGAGATGCCCGACGCGCTGCACGGCGCATCGAGCAAAATGCGGTCGAAGCGCTGGCCGTCCCACCATGTCGCTGGCTGCGCCGCATCGGCGACCCGAGTCTGAGCCCGCAGCCCGAGGCGCTGCAAGGTGTCGTCCACGCGCGCCAGGCGCTGCGCGTCCTTGTCCAGCGCCAGGACCGCGCAATTGGCGCGCTCGAGGAGATGCGCGGTTTTGCCCCCCGGCGCGGCGCAGGCATCGAGCACCCGCTGGCCTGGCCGCAGGTCGAGCACAGGCGCGGCATACTGCGCTGCTGCATCCTGCACGCTGACCCAGCCGGCAGCAAATCCGGGAAGGCGATCGACGGGCACGGGTTGCCGAAGCATCAAAGCCTGATCGAGCAGGGGATCGGCCGGTACCACGGCATGCAGGCCGCTGGCGTGCAGCGCGGCCAGGTAGTCCGCGCGGCTGATACGCCGGGTGTTCACCCGCAGAGTCATGGTCGCCGGGCGCTGGGCGACATCGAGCATGGCCTCCCATTGCGCCGGATAGGTCTGCTGCAGCGTCTGGATCCACCACAGCGGGTGGTTCCAGCGCGCCTCGAGGCTGGTCTTGCGCACCACATCGTGCAATTCTGGGCTGGCGACGAAACGACGCAGCACCGCGTTGGCAAACCCGGCGGCATGGCGCAGCGGCGGGGTGCGTTTGCAGGCTTCGACCGTCTGGTCGACCACGGTGTGCGCCGCATAGCGCACCGGCGCTTCGGGCAATAACAGCACCAGCGCGGTGTGTAGCAGATCGCGCAGCAATGGCGGGCGCACGCCCTTGGAGTGCAGCGTGCTCAGGAGCGCGCGTGCCGCACCGAGATGGCGCAGCGTGGCAAAACTCAGCGACTGTGCCGCACCGCGCTGTGCGGCGTCCCACCGGCTGGCAGCCGCGGCCTGCGGCAGCGCAGTCGCCAGCGACGCGCCCTCCTGCACTGCCCCCACCAGCCGCGCGGCGGCGAGCAGGTCCCGCCACAGTGGGCGAAGACTGGGTGTGGTTACGGTGTGTGGTTCGGGCGAGGTCACCGTGACATTATGGCAACACTGAACGAGCCCGTTGCGCGCAGCGCATCCGCGGCTGCGGGCGGTTAGCGACGCAGACCGCGTTCGCCATCGCTCTGGCCGTGGCTGCGGTGTGCGCTTTGCATCACATCCCGCAGCCCGGCGCTGCAGCATCACGAGGGTGGGCTCAGTGTTGCCCTAGCCCGCTGCCGGATCGGCCCGCGCCAGGGCCGCTCAGGGGCAGATGTAGGCGTAGCCCTCGCGGTATTGCAGATTGGACGCCTCGGCCACGCCGGAGGGCACGATGGTGGCATCGAGCAGCACGCGGTCTTTGGGAATCTTGCGGCTGGTCAGGGTGTTGTTGCAAACCCGGAACGATACCCCTTGCGATGCCAGCGCACCGACCAGTCCGGCGAATTCGGCGCCCTTGCCATCGACCGCGCCGTTGAGCATGAAGTCGATGCCCGCGCCGTTGCCCACGACCACGATTTTCGCGGTGGGATCTGCAGCCAGATGGTTGCGCACATTGCCCAGGCAGCGCGAGGCCTGCGCATCGCCTTGGGTGACGTGGTAGACGACCTTGACCGGCCCCTCCTTCTCGGCGCGGCCCTGCGCGCGGGCGGGGCTGGCGACCACCAGTGCAGCAGCCCCCACGGTCGCGGCGGTCAGCGCCTTGCGGCGATTCGTTGTGTTCTCCATATCACTCCTCCTTGGGATGGTAGATGCCCGGCACTCTCTGGCAGCCGTGGCTTCAACCCTAATTGTCCATTGGGCGCACCTGCGGTGCTGTTTGGGTGCATGCGGCGCAGCGACGGCTATTTTGGGCCTTCTTCGTC
>JBMFIE010000111.1:0-6259 GCA_049976465.1 Thiomonas sp.
GACCGCGCAGCTCGACGTCATCTCGCGCAATTTCGAGGAGATGGACGACGAGTACCTGCGCGAGCGCATCGCCGACGTGGAACAGGTGGTCGAGCGGCTGCTGCGCGCGCTGCGCGGCAGCGCCGCGCTGGCCCGCTCGGCCAGCGGCAACGGCGATCTGGTGCTCATCGCGCATGACATCGCGCCGGCGGACATGTTGCAGTTCAAGACCGGGGTGTTCAAGGGCTTCGTCACCGACGTGGGCGGCAAGACCTCGCATACCGCCATCGTCGCCCGCAGCCTGGACATCCCCGCGGTGGTGGGCGCGCGCATTGCCGGCAGCCTGATCCGGCAGGACGACCTGGTCATCATCGACGGCGACAGCGGCCTGCTCATCGTCGATCCGTCTCCGGTCATCCTCGAAGACTATCGCCTGCGCCAGCAGGAATCGCAGCTCGCCCGCGAACGGCTCAAGCGCCTGAAGTTCACCCCGGCACGCACGCTGGACGGCGAGGCGGTGGAACTGCTGGCCAATATCGAACAGCCCGAAGACTGCGTTGCGGCGCTCGACGCCGGGGCCGTGGGCGTCGGCCTGTTTCGCACCGAATTCTTGTTCATGAACCGCGGCGGCCACCTGCCGGACGAGGACGAGCAATATGAAGCCTATCGCCGGGTGATGCTGGCGATGCAGGGCAAGCCGGTGACCATCCGCACCATCGACATCGGCTCGGACAAACCGCTCGATGCCGAAGTCCACCGCGATGGCGACTTCACCCATCTCAACCCGGCGCTGGGCCTGCGTGCCATCCGCTACAGCCTGTCCGACCCGGCGATGTTCCGCATCCAGTTGCGGGCGCTGCTGCGTGCGGCGGCACTCGGGCCGCTGAAAGTGCTGATCCCGATGGTGGCACACGCCCGCGAAATCCGCCAGATCTACGCCGAGCTCGACAAGGCCCGAGCCGAACTTGGCGCGGCCGGGCGCACCTTCGGCCCGGTGGAGGTCGGCGCCATGATCGAGGTGCCCGGCGCGGCGCTGGCATTGCCGCTGTTCCTGCGGCATTTCGACTTCCTGTCGGTCGGCACCAACGATCTGGTCCAGTACACCCTGGCGATCGACCGCGCCGATGAAAGCGTGTCCGATCTCTACGACCCGCTGCACCCCGCTGTGCTCAACCTGCTGGCGCAGATCATCACACAGACCCGGGCGGCTGCCGCCTGGAAGGGTCGCGCGGTGGACATCAGCGTATGCGGCGAGATGGCCGGCGATCCCAGCCTCACCCGGCTGCTGCTGGGCATGGGGCTGCGCAGTTTTTCCATGCACCCGACGCAGATTCTCGCGGTCAAGCAGGAAGTGCTGCGCGCCGATACCGAAAAGCTCGCACCGCTGGTGCAGGCCGTGCTGCGGGCCTACGAACCCGAGGAACTGCAGGCCGCGCTCGCGGCACTGGGTTGATCCCTGCCATGCGCCGCCTGATCTGCTGTGTGCTCGGTGCTGCGCTGCTCGCTCCGGCGGCAGGCGGGGCGCAGCGCGCCACGCCAAGCGACCCGGGAGGCGCCAGCAGCCTGCCCACGCTGGGCGATCCGGCGCAGGGCAGCTTTTCCGCGGTGCAGGAAAAGCGTCTGGGCGAGATCATCATGCGCGAAATGCGCCAGGAGCCCGCTTACCTGCACGACAGTCTGCTGCGCGACGATCTGCAGGCCATCGTCGATCGCCTCACGCCGGCGGCGCAGCGCAGCGCCGAGCTGGAGGCACCGCGGCGGTTCCGCGTGTTCCTGCTGCGCGACCGCAGCTTCAACGCCTTTGCCCTGCCGGGCGGCTGGATCGGGGTACACACCGGCCTGGTGATCGATGCGCAGTCGCGCGACCAGATCGCCGCGGTGTTCGCGCATGAAATGTCGCACATCACCCAGCGGCACATCGCGCAGCGGCTGGCGCAGGCGGGCAAGGATCGGCTGCTGGGCATCGGCTCGCTGATCCTGGCCATCGTGGCCGCCAGCGCGGGGCAGGATCAGGCGGCGCAGGGGCTGGCCCTGGGCGGGCAGGCCGCGGCCATCGACAATGCACTGCGCTTTTCGCGCAGCAACGAACGCGACGCCGACCGCACCGGTGAGCAGGTGCTGGCCGAATCCGGCTACCCCCCGCAGGCGATGGCCAGCATGCTGCTGCGGTTGCAGAGCCTTTCGCGCCTTGACGACGCCGATGTGTTCGCGTTTTTGCAAACCCATCCGCTGACCAGCGAGCGCATTGCCGATGCGCAGGCGCGCGCCGGCGACAAACCGCTGCCGCCGGACCACAGCCTGCAATTCTGGCTGATGAACGCCCGCGCCCGTGCCCTCACCCCGCAGTCGCACGACGCGCTGCTGCGCGAGGCGCATTGGTTCGCCAGCGCGCCGGCCGATTTCCCGGCGCAGCAGGCGGCCTGGGCCTACGGCCAGGCGGTGGTGTTGCAGCGCCTGAACAAACCCGACGCCGCAGCCGCCGCGCTGGCCCGTGCACAGGCCGCGGCGCGCGACGCTCCAGCCGCCGAGCGACTGCCGCTGGATTTGCTGCAGACCGAGCTGCTGCTGGCCACCCAGCCGGCGAAGGCGCTGGAGTCGGCGCGTGCGCTGCACCGCGAGTTCCCGCAGTCCACCGCGGCGCTGCATCTGCTGTCGCGCTGCCTGCTGGCGCAGCCCGACATCTCCGCGGCAAGGGTATTCCTGCGTGAGCAGACCGTGGCGCACCCGGACGACATCACGCTGTGGCAAGACCTGGCCCGCGCCGATGCGGCTGCCGGTGCGTTTGCCGCGCAGCATCGCGCCACGGCCGAGGCCTATGCGCTGCAGGGCAAGACCGAGGCGGCGATCGAACAACTGCGCATCGCGCAACGCACGCCGGGAGCGGACTATTTCGAGGCCTCGATCATCGACGCCCGACTGCGCGCGCTCGAACAGGAGCTGGCGCAACAGAAGCAGATCGACAAGACTCTGCCGCAGTGAGCCGGCGGTGGGCACGGGTTCGATCGCCCGAGTCTGCACCGATAATCGCGTCATGCCGCTGACCGCTCCCGACTCCCTCCCCAGCCGGCCCGCGCAGTCGGGTTCGCCGCTCTCAGAACAACTCGCGCTCGGCCTGCTCGGGCTGGCGATGTCGCTGCCGCTGATCTGGCCCTTCGATCCAGGCGTGGTGGCGAAAATGGGCACCACTCTGGTGGCCGCTGCGCTGTGGGCCGTGGTGTTTCTCAGCGCTGCCTGGAGCGGGCTGACACCGCGGCTCGGGCTGGCGGCCGCAGGATTTGCATTGCTGGCCGCCGTGGTGGCGCTGCAGACCGTCAGCGGGCAGTTGGCCTACCCCAGTCAGGGTGCGGCTGCCGTGGCCGTGCTGCTCAGTGCCGCGCTGATCGCGGGACTCGGCCAGGCCGCGGCACAGCGGCCAGGCACCGCCGTCAATGCACCAGGGCATCCGTGGCTGGACGTCGCCGCCGCCGGGTTGCTGCTGCAGGGCTTGATCCAGGTCGGGTTCGGTCTGGTGCAGTTTCTGCTCTGGCAAATCCCGGCACTGACCAACTGGCTGGCAGCGCATCTGCCGTGGTATGCCGACATCATCAGCTACCCCTCCACCGGGCGGGTGTTCGGCAATCTGCGCCAGCCCAACCACTACGCCACTGCGGTGGCGCTCGGGCTGGCCGGGCTGGCCTGGTGGGCGCCGCGGCTGCGCACAGGCAGCGTGTGGGCGGCGGTCGTCGGCATGAGCTGGGCGCTGGTGGTCTGCGGCTCGCGCACCGGCATGGTGCAGGCGGTGGTGGCGTCGGCTCTGGTGCTGATCGCGGTGCGCGGCGCCTGGCGCAGCCCGCGCTGGGCGGCGCTGGTGGCGGTGCCGGTGCTGTATGCGCTGTGGTGGATGGCTCTACGCGCCGCCGACCATCTGGGCTGGATCAGCTTTCTCGATGCGGTCACCCGCCAGCTGGACCAGCCGGTCAACGCCCGCGCGCTGATCTGGCGCAATGCCTGGCAGGTGTTCGAGCATCTGCCGTGGTTCGGCACCGGCTGGGGGCAGCTCGGCTGGGGGCTGCAGCACGCCGCCATCCACCACGCGCTACATCCGCTGCCGCTGGACAACATCGACAATGCGCACGATCTCATCCTGCAACTGCTCGCCGAAACCGGGCTGGCGGGCACGGTGCCGGTGCTCGCCGTGGCGCTGGTCTGGCTGTGGCGCAGCGCGCGGGGTTGGGTGCAATACGGCCGCGCCGCCCCCGACGGCCCGGCACCGCTGCCGCTGACCGCATGGATGGGCGTGGCCTTCCTCGGTCTGCACAGCCTGGTCGAGTATCCGCTGTGGTATCTGTACTTCCTGTGGATATTCGCCTTTCTCGCCGGATGGATGGGCGCGCTGGACCGCTGGCGCCCGGGCGCCAAAGACGCCGCACCACACGCGCCCGCCCTGCCCCGCCCGGCCGCGCTGGGCGTGGGTGCGCTGGCGCTGCTGCTGGTGGCCAAGGCCGGGAGCGACTACACCGTTACCGACGCGGTCTATTCAGCCGATCGCACCCAGTCGACGCAGGCCATACAGCAGGCCGAGCGCAGCAATCTGTTTTTCCGGCCGCTGATCGGCTTTGCCCAGGCCACCGCGCTGCAGATCACCCCGGGCGCGACCCGTGCCGAACTACTGCGCGATCTGGCAGAGGTGGACCGTGTCAGCCATGTCTATGGCGATCCCAACCTGCTGATCCGCCGCATGCTGCTACTCAGCCGGCTTGGGCAAGACGCACAGGCGCTGGCGCTGGCGCGCTACACCGCCAGCGCGTTCTGGCTGTATGCACCGGGCCTGGCCGCGCAGTTTCCGGCGCAGGCAGCGCAAGCGGGGCTGTCGGCACGGCAGACCGCGCCATTGCTGCAGGCGTTGCAAAACGCTCCGGTGCTGCGCCGCATCGCGGTGTCGCCTCCGCGCTGAAACCGGGCGCGCAGGCGCTGGGCACCGCTGTTGTCCCCAGACGTCAGGCAAGGCTTGCCGGCTTGTTTTGACGCGGCGCAAAATAGCGCTCACACACCGCGCCATGTCCACCCTCGCCCGCCTTCGCACCCTTCTTGTCCAGCCCGCATTGCGCGAGGGACTGCGAGACATGCGTGCCGTGTCGCTGGGCATCTCGGCCTGGGGTCTGGTCACGGGTGTGGCCATGGTCAAGTCGGGGCTGAGTGTGCCGCTGGCACTGGCGATCAGCCTGTTCGTGTTCGCCGGCAGTGCGCAGCTGGCGGCGCTGCCGCTCATCGCCGCCGGCGCACCGCTGTGGCTGATCCTGGGGACGGCGTTCTGCGTCAATCTGCGCTTCGTCGTCTTCAGCGCGCAGATGCGGCCGTATCTCGAGCATCTGCCGCGGCTGCGCCGTCTGGTGTACGGCTACCTGATCGGCGATCTCAGCCAGGTGCTGATGATCCGCCGCCATCCGCATCCGAACGGCGATCCGCAGCAGGCGCACTACTTTCTCGGCGCCTCGCTGGCCAACTGGATCGCCTGGCAGGTTCCGTCCATCGCCGGCATCCTGCTTGCACAGCACATCCCGGGCGGCTGGGGGCTGGCCTTCGCCGGCACGCTGGCGCTGTTGGGCATCGTGCTGTCGCTGCTGGCCGACCGCGGCATCGCCGTGGTCATCGTCGTCGCCTCGGCGTTGAGCGCGCTGCTGTTCTGGCTGCCGTTGCGACTCAATCTGGTGGCCGCCATCGTCGGCGCACTGATCGTCGGCATGGTCTGGGATGCATGGAGCCAGCGCCAGTTCACATCGACTGACAGCCGCGCGCTGGGCGGCAGCAAACCCTGAAGGCCTGCGCACCATGAGCCTGCTGCAGCAGATCGCCCTGGTCGCCGGAATGACTGCGGTGACCATCCTGAGCCGCAATATGTTCTTGTTGCCGCGCCGCCCCATGCCCCTACCCGCGCGGGTGAAGGTCGCGCTGCGCTATGCGCCCGCCGCAGCGCTGGCCGCGGTGGTCGCCCCCGAGCTGCTGCTGGCCACCCCGTTGGGGCCGGCGTGGGTCAAACTCGGCGCGGCGGTGGTTGCCGCGGGCTATTTCCTCGCCCGACGCGGCATTCTGGGCACCATTCTCAGCGGCATGCTGGCGTACTGGGTGCTGTCGTGGATCAGCCGTACCTGGTGAGCCTGGCGACTAGGGCCTGTTCACGCTATTCGTACACCCGCGCCAATAGCGTGAACAGGCCCTAGACCCAAGCAGCCAGCCGAAAGCCTCCCGATCATCTGCGTTTGAAGCTCGGCTGGGAAACTTCATCCCCCCAAATCCTCACGAC
>JBMFIE010000112.1:0-6243 GCA_049976465.1 Thiomonas sp.
GTTTGCCGCCTTCTGCGACGCGCACCCAGACCGCACCGTCGTGGTCTACGCCAACACCAGCGCAGCGGTCAAGGCGCGCGCCGACTGGGTGGTGACCTCGAGCTGCGCGCTCGACATCGTCGCGCACCTGCACGCCCGCGGTGAAAAAATCCTCTGGGCGCCCGACCGGCATCTGGGCAGCTACATCCAGCAGCAGACCGGTGCCGACATGCTGCTGTGGCAAGGTTCGTGCATCGTGCACGATGAGTTCAAGGCGTTCGAGCTCGCGGCGCTCAAGGCCGAGCATCCGCGGGCCAAGGTGCTCGTGCACCCGGAAAGCCCCGCGGCGGTGATCGCGCTGGCCGATGTGGTGGGCTCGACCTCGCAAATCCTCAAGGCCGCCCGCACGCTGGATGCGACCGAGTTCATCGTCGCCACCGACACCGGCATGTTCCACGCGCTGCAGCAGCAGAACCCTGGCAAGACCTTCATCGCCGCGCCCACCGCCGGCAACGCCGCCACCTGCAAGAGCTGTGCGCATTGTCCGTGGATGGCGATGAATTCGCTGGCCGGTCTGGCGCGGGTGCTGGAAACCGGCGAGAACGCGATCGAACTCGACCCCGAGCTAGCCGCGCGCGCGCGCCTGCCGGTGCAGCGCATGCTCGACTTTACCGCTGCGCATGCCACGGCTGCGCCGCAGGGCAGTCTGGTTGCGGGCATCGGTGCGGCCTGAGCCGCCAGGGCGGGCCGCGTCAGCGCGTTTTCATGATCCGCGCCTTCTCGCGCTGCCAGTCGCGCTGGGCTTCGGTGTCGCGTTTGTCGTGCTCTTTCTTGCCCTTGCCCAGCGCCAGGTCGAGCTTGATCCGCCCGCCCTTGTAGTGCAGGTTGAGCGGCACCAGGGTGTAGCCGCGCTGCTCGACCTTGCCGATGAGCTTGCGGATTTCGTCTTTGTGCATCAGCAGTTTGCGGGTGCGCGCGGCATCCGGGCGCACATGGGTCGAGGCGCTGGACAGGGCGCTCACGTTCATGCCGATGAGGTAGAGCTCGCCGTCGCGCACGACCACATAGCCGTCAGTGAGCTGCACACGCCCAGCGCGGATGGCCTTGACCTCCCAGCCCTCGAGCACGATGCCGGCCTCGAACCGGTCTTCGAGGAAATAATTGAAACGGGCCTTGCGGTTTTCGACGATGCTCATGCCTGAATGTGGGGCCTTGGGGCGCTCAATACAATCGTCTGATTCTAAGAAGCCGCGACCCGCCTGCATCGTCCATGCCCCATGTCCACAAATCCGTCCTCATCTGGTACAGCCCACAGGAAATGTACGACCTGGTCACCGATGTGGCGTCGTATCCGCAGTTTCTGCCCTGGTGTGGCGGGGCCTCGATCGAGGCGGTCGACGGTGACACGGTGCGCGCCAGCGTAGTCATCGACTTCAAGGGCATCCGACAGAAATTCACCACGCAGAACACCAACATCCCAGGGCAGGAGGTGCGCATGCAGCTGGTCGACGGCCCGTTTTCGGCGCTGCAGGGGCGCTGGGTGTTCCATCCGCTGGCCGACGGCAAGGCGTGCAAGGTCGAGTTCCAGCTCGACTACAAGTTTTCCAATTTCCTGGTGGAAAAGGTCATCGGCCCGGTGTTCAACCACATCGCCAGCAGTTTTGTCGATGCCTTCGTGCAGCGCGCCAAGCAGGTGTATGGACCGCGCTGACACTCAGATCACCGTGACCGTGTTCTACGCTCCAGAGATCGGCGCGCCCGACTTGCGTACCGTGCGCCTGCCCCTTGGCGCCACGGCGGAGCAGGCGGTGCGGGCCAGCGGCATGCCCGCAGCGCATCCCGAGCTGGCCCAGCTCGATCTGCGCTGGGGCGTAGACGGACGCCGCGTGCTGCCCGAACACGAACTGCGCGACGGCGACCGCATCGACCTGTGCCGGCCGCTGCAGGTCGATCCGATGACCGCACGCCGGCTGCGCGCCGCGGCGGCCAAGGCGTCAAAGCCACGCCGCTGAGACCGGCGCGGGCAGGGCGTCGATCGCCCCGCAAAATTGCACCCGGCCATCGCCCAGCACGACCACACGGTCAGCGCGTTGCTGCGCCCACGGCTTTTGCTCGACCAACAACAGGCCCAGCCCCTCGGCGCGCAGCTGGTCGAGCAGGGCTGCCGTAGCCTGCACGCGCTGCGGTGCCAGACCCTCGGTGGGCTCATCCAGCAGCAGCAGCCGCGGGTTGCCCATCAGTGCGCGGGCGATCGACAGCATCTGCTGCTCGCCGCCCGAGAGCGCCTGCGCCGGGGTGTGCAGTCGCGTGGCGAGCGCCGGAAACAGTGCGAGCACGCGGCCCTCGTCCCACGTGCTTGCCGCGGCGAAGGCTGCACGCTTAGCGCCCAGGCGCAGGTTTTGCCGCACGGTCAGATGCCCGAACACATCGCGCTGCTCCGGCACGTAGCCCAGCCCCAGCCGGGCGCGCCGGTGGGTGGGCAGGGCGAGCAGGTCATGTCCGGCAAACCGCACCGCGCCGCTGGCGGCAATCAGCCCCATCAGCGCCTTGAGCAGGGTGCTGCGCCCGCTGCCGTTGCGCCCGAGCAGCAGCACCAGCTCGCTGGCATGCAGTTGCAGATCGACCCCACGCAGTACCTGCACCGGGCCATAGCCGGCGTGCAGCGCGCGCACGTCCAGCAGCGGCGTACTCATGCGGCCAGCCCCAGATAGACAGCCTGCACCCGAGGATCGGTGCGAATGTGCTGCGGCGTGCCGTCGGCCAGTATCCGGCCCTGGTGCAGCACGATCACCCGCGTGGCCAGGCGAAATACCGTGTCCAGATCGTGCTCGATCAGCAGCAGGGTGCGGCTTTCGCAGGCCTGCCGGATCAGATCGACCATCTGCGCGGCCTGCGCCCGGCTCATGCCCGCGGTCGGCTCATCGAGCAGCAGCAGCGGTGCCTGTCCGGCCAGCGCCAGACCAAGTTCGAGCGCACGCAGGCGGGCGTAGTCGAGTCGATCGGCCGGCAGATCGGCCTCGGGTTCGAGCTGCAGGGCGCGCAGCCACCGCGCGGTATGCTGCTGCAGCGCTGCGTCGCGACCCAGGTGCCGCAGCCAGTTGCCGTCGGCATGCGGCAGCAACGCGCAGCGCAGGTTGTCGGCCACGGTGAGATGTCCGAACACCTGTGGCGTCTGAAAGCTGCGCCCCACCCCGGCGCGGGCGATTTGTGGCGGGCTCAGGCGGTCGATGCGCCGCCCGTTCAGCCATACACTGCCGGCGCGCAACGGTCGCAGGCCGCCGATCACCTGAAACAGCGTGCTCTTGCCCGCACCGTTGGGCCCGATGATCGCCACGCGCTCGCCGCGCTGCACACGCATGCTTAGGTCGGCGAGCACCGGCTGGCCGCCGAGCACGCAGGTCACGGCGCGCACATCGAGCAAAGGAGTACTGTGCGCGCTGCTCATCGCGGCCGATCCCCCATGCGCAACTGCCGCGCCACCGCCCGTCCGACCATCACGCCCAGCGCCAGCCCCGTGACCGCCAGCAGCGCAGCGCCCACCCAGACATCGGCGCGGTGCGGCTGCAGGTTCAGGCCGTACAGCCGCAGCAGTCCATCCGGCTGCAGCCGCTGGCGCACGGCGTAGAGCAGTTCGATCAGGCTGCTCGAGCCCACGACCGCCAGCGCGACGCAGACCAGCAGTGCCGCCAAGCCCCAGAGCAGATCGGGCCTGCGCGCAGCGCGCAGCCTGCGCAGCAGATCGCGCAGCAGCACACTCAGCCCTTGCGGCGCCCAGATCACCACGCACAGAAAACCCAGCCCGACATACAGCATCCACGCTTGCGACACCGCAGCGAGCAGCACCTCGCTGCCCACCATCATCCCTGCCCCGAGCAGCGCACCCCACACCGTGCCGCTGCCCGCGGCCAGGCTGAACAGCAGCGCCATGCTGGAGTGCTGCAGCCCCAGGGCCCCGGCGCTGACCTGTTCGGTCTGCACCGTCTGCAGCGCACCGCCTAGACCAGCGAGAAAGGCACTGGGCAACAGCACCAGCAACCGCACCCGGCGCGGGGCGATGCCGCTGGCTGCCGCGCGCAGCGGGTTGTCGCGCACCGCGCGGGCCAGCAGCATCAGGCGCGTGCGGTCCAGCCAGTGCAGCAATGCCGCACCCAGCAGCACATACGCGGCGCTCACGGCATACACCTGACGCTGCGACAGCAGGTTCAGACCCAGCCAGACCGGCCCTTGCGTGCGGTCGGTGGACACGCCGCCCTCGCCGCCGAAAAACCCCTGCAGCATCGGCGCCAGCAGCGCCACCAGCACGCCCAGCCCGAGCGTGGTCATCGCAAAGCTCAGGCCGCCGCGCCGCACGCTCAGCGGCCCGGCCAGGAGCGCCACCGCCACGGCGAACAGCCCGCCGTACAGCGGCACCAGAACGAACGGTAGCGGCCAGCCGTGCGCGGCGATCGCATTCATCGCATGCGCTGCAGCATACGCGGCGAGCCCCGAGAACAGCGCCTGGCCAAAGCTCAACAGTCCGATGCGGGTGTGCAGCAGGCCGATGGACAACAGCAGCAGCCAGGCGCTGGCTGCTTGCGTCAGCAGGCCATAGTCCGCGCTGCCCAGCGGCAGGGCCAGCGGCAGGAGGGCGACCAGGACGAACAGCAACGGCCCGCGCACCGCCGCTGGTACGGTGGGGCGGCTCACAGCGCCTCGTCCCGGCCGAGGGCGCGGGTCAGGCCCTGCGGCCTGAACGCCAGCACCGTCACCAGCAGTGCATACGGCAGCAGCGGCGCGGCGCGCGACAGATCCAGATGCAGCAGGCTGGGGATGATGCCGCTGCCCGCAGGCCATGCGGCAGGCGCGCTCCAGCCCAGACGCTGCAGACCGTCGGCCAGAGAGCCGTTGACCGCCACCGCGAGGGTCTGCAGCTCGCCCACCAGCAGCGCGCCCAGCAGCGCCCCGCGTAGCGACCCCAGCCCGCCGATGATGATGACCGCAAACAGCAGCGCGCCCATCTGCGCGGCCATGCCCGGTTCGGTGACCAGCAGCGGCGCGCCCACCGCGCCGGCCAGCCCGGCCAGCGCCCCGCCGGCAGCGAACACCAGGGTCTGCACCGCGGGCACGTCATGCCCCAGCGCCGACACCATGGGCGCGTTGCCGAGCGCCGCCTGCACCACCAGCCCGATGCGTGTGCGCCACAGCAGCAGCCATGCTCCGCCCAGCGCGGCCAGCGCCACTGCCATGACAAAGCCGCGATAGACCGCGAAGTCCAGCCCGCCCAGCCGGAACAGGCTGCCCTGCAATGCGGCCGGAATGCCGTACGGCACCGACGCGCTGCCCCACAGCAGCCGCGCGGCTTCCACCAGCACCACGCCGAAGGCGAAGCTGGCGAGCAGCTCGGGCAGATGCCCCTGCGCGCGCACCCGCCGCAGCACCGCCAGCTCGAACAAGGCGGCGACCGCCGCCACCGCCGGTGGCGCGACCAGCAGCCCGCCCCAGAACCCGAGCCACCGGCCGGCCTGCCACGCGAGATACGCGCCGAGCATGTAAAAACTGCCGTGCGCGAAATTGAGCACACCGAGCAGCGAAAAGATCAGCGTCAGTCCGCTGGCCAGCAAAAACAGCAGCAGGCTGTAGCTCAGACCGTTGAGCAGCGACAGCAGCAGGGCTTCCATGCACGCGCTGGCGTGGACATGCGGCGGGCCGCACGCAGGGCAGGGCGCCTAGCTTGCACCGCCCACCGCGCTGGCATGCACCTTGGGCGGTTTGACCGGATAGATTTCTGTCATCAGCGGCCGCTGCATGCTGCACTGCGCAGGCAGCGTGGTCTGCGACGGCAGGTAGGTGCGGTCCAGAGCGAAGGTGTAGCCGGTGTTCTCGACGTCGTACGGATTGGCCGCAGATACCGGCTGCCAGGTGCTGACGTAGATCGGCTGCAGCAGTTGATGGTCGGCCGCGCGCAGGGTCACCTCGCCGTTGAAAGTGTGGAAGGTCAGCCCCTCCATCGCGCTGGCGACTTTGATCGGGTCGATGCTGTGCGCCTTGGTCATCGCCGCGGTCAGCAGCAGCAGCCCGGTGTAGGTGATCGGCACCGAAAAATCCTGCTTGTACTTGTCTCGAAAACCTTTTTGCAGGCTTTGCAGCGGGCCGGGCAGATTGGGCTCGCTGTAATAGACCAGCTTCACCCTGCCGGCGTCGTGCGGGCCGATTTCGCTGGGCGCGCCAAGGCTGCTGGCGTAAAACGTGTAGAGATCGGCCTTCAGGCCGCCCTGCTGTGCCGCC
>JBMFIE010000113.1:0-6014 GCA_049976465.1 Thiomonas sp.
CTGCGAAATCAGCAGATCGGGCAGGTTCACACCCAGCTTGGCGGCGTATTGCACGTCCAGCGCGTGTTCGGCGTCGATGAACGCGCAGGTGCCGCCGAGCTTTTGCATCTCGGCAATGACCTGCAGGGTGAGTGTGGTCTTGCCCGATGACTCGGGCCCGTAGATTTCCACCACCCGACCGCGGGGCAAGCCGCCCACGCCCAGCGCGATGTCCAGACCGAGTGAACCTGTGGAGACGACCTGGATGTCGCGCTGCGCCTCGGCGTCGTCCATGCGCATGATGGTGCCCTTGCCGAACTGCTTTTCGATCTGCGACAGCGCGGCGGCAAGCGCCTTGGCTTTTTCTGGATTCACGACGGTTTTTCCCTGTTCCATGGTGCGAGGCGATGAGCGACGGATAACGGCACTGTAGCACGACTGGTCAAAAAAACAGATGTCGGGCACAGCGCCACAGTGAAAAGGGGAGCCGAAGCTCCCCTGTGGACTGCGGGTTGCAGGCGTTCAAAAACTATAGCCGATCGCCAGGGTATAGATCACCGGGTTGAATTTGATCCTGGTCTTTGCCTGGCTGGTGATGACCGAACGATCGGGGGTGTACGAGGTGGAGGTCAGGTCGCTGCGCACATCGGCATAGGCGATGGTGCCCACCACCGACCAGCGCGAGTTGAAGCGGTAGATCATGCCGACATGCGCGGCGAGCGCCCAGTCGCTCGACAGATGGATGTCGGTCGGCCCCTGCAGATTGGTCAGCGGCGGCAGTGCCTTGGTGTTGCGAAACCAGGTGTAGTTCAGCCCCAGGCCGACGAAGGGATCCCAGGTCGCCTCCTTGCCGCGGATGTGATAGTTGATGAACGCGGTGGGCGAATAGACATCGACATCGTTCACCCCGGCTCGCGCCAGCCGACCCCAGCCGCTGCCTTCGGCGTAGGTGCGCACCCGCGGCGGATAGCCGAGCGCGAGTTCGAAGCTCCACGGCCCGGGCAGGTTGCGCACATAGCCCAGACCCAGGGTGGTGGCATTGCCCACCGCGAGGTTGAGGTTGGGCGGGGTGTTGTAGCCGCTCAGGTCAGGCAGGCTGGAGTGGTTGTTCAGATAGGCGGCGCCAAGATAGATGATGTTTTTCGGAAACTCGTCGGCATGCGCTGCGACGGGCAGGGCCAGGCAGCCCAAAGCGAGTGCGCTGGCAAGCGCGGTGCGGTGCAATGTGGTCATCACGGATCTCCTGTGGGCTTATTGTGAAATCCAGCCAAAACCCTTCATGGCCTGCAAGGTGGCGTTGGCGATCACCTGATAGCCGGCGGGCGTGGGGTGCAGGGCGTCGGCAAACAGCCAGCTGCCCAGATTGGCCGTGCTCGCCCCTGCAGCGGTGTAGGGCGTATTCACATTGCACAGCAGCGAACTGGTGGTCGCCGGGTTGCACCATGGCGTGGTGACGTTGGTGAAGCCGAACTGCGCCGGGTTGGCGATTTCCTGGTTGAGCAGGCTGTAGCCATCGAGCACCTTGACCGGCTGACCCTGCAGGTCGTTGAGCAGACGCTGGTTGAACAGTTGCACCAGGTTGGACAGCAGGTAGCACGGTGTCGAGGTCACGGTGTTGTCGCACACATACCCGGGCGGTGGGCTTTGCGGCGGATTGGCTGCGGTGTACGGCAGGCCGCGACCAAATGGCGTCAGCGAGGAATCCGGCAGGGTATAGACCAGCACATATTTCGCCCCTTTGCTGGTGATGAGGTTGACCTGGGCTGCCAGGGCATCGGCGGCCTGCGCGATGGTTTGTTGCGCATTAGCCACCGCCGCGGTCGTGGCATTTTGCTGCGCCGAAGCCTGGATGGCGGCAAGCTGTGCCTGCGTGAGGTTGGGGTTCTGTTGCAGCGCGCTGGTCACGGCCTGGGTGACCGCCTGGGTTACCGAGGCGTTCACGGTCGCCAGCGCGGCGAAAATGTCATTGTTTCCTGCCAGCACGGTGACCAGCTGGTTGCCGTTGAAACTTCCGCCGAACTGGGTCAGGTAGTTCTGGACCTGCTGCGTCACCGGCAGGGTGAGCGCACCGCCGCTGTGGCCGATGCCGTTGGCGTCGCTCACCCGGGAGCCACCCTGGGCGAAGTTGGTGCAGTTGGCCATTCCCGACGACGGCGGGGCGCTGAAGGCGCAGAACGCGGGTGTTGCCGTTGGACCGGTTGCACCGCCGAGGTACATCACACCGGAGGGCGTGCCATAACCGATCAGGTTCGGCGTCAGGCTGATGTTCAGGCTCTTGGCCAGGACATTGGTCCAGTTGCCGGTGGGCGCGCCGTTGACGGTGAACTGGCCGCCTGCGGGATACGGCAGGCCGGAGAAGGAAATGTTTGCGCTGGTCCCGGGGCCGTAAACACTCAAGGCCGCCAGGGTGTAAGCGCCATCATCCGACAGACTGTCACCGAAGACGACGACCTGCTTGAACCCTCCGCTGGGCGGTGCGGCGGGCGCGGTGCTCGCGGCGTTGACACTGCTGACCGTCGCCAGTGTGGGCGGCGAGGGGTTGCCTCCTCCGCCGCAACCGGCCAAACCCAACGCACTGGCCAGCGCCAGCGCAATCCAGACACGCTTGTGCATGAACATCTCCTCGAACGTTGTGACGCGCCTGCTGAGCCACAGGCTGGCCGGCCAAAAAAGAACGACCGTTCGCTTCAGCATAGCCGAGGGAAAATCGCGTCACAAGTACGGGTTTACGCGGGGATGCCAGTTTTCACTGCGGCAACGCATGCGCGGCACAGCCCTCGACTCATGCCGCGGCTGCGCCGGAACCTCGCGCTGCGCGGCCCAGGCGGTCGCGCAGCGCCAGCCAGGACGGCGCCGGCGGCAGGGTTTCGACCCAGATCTGGTCGAGTCCGACCTGATCGAGCGCCCGCAACTGCGCATACAGCGCGTGCGCATACGCTGCCGGATCGTCTGGCATCTGCACCCATAGCGCGACTTGCCCCGCCGGGGGCGCCTGCCGCGCGAGCACACCGATGCGCGCTGGCGCGCCAAGCTGCTGCAGATCGCGGCAGATTTGCTCCCACGAACGCAGCAGCAGCGGGGTGCGCGGCGCGTAGTGCGCGGGCAGCGCTCCGGCAACCCGCGGCGCGTCATCGGCTGCGCGCAGCAACTGGTCGGACGCGATACCCAGCACTGCAGCCAGCTCGGTGACCTGCAGCAGACCCGGGCGCAACATGCGCGGCGGCTGCACGGTGCAGTCGACGATGCTGCTTTCGATGCCCACGGCGCAGGCGCCGCCATCGAGCACCAGCAGATCGTCACCGAGTTCGGCGTGCACATGCGCCGCGGTGGTCGGGCTGATGCGGCCGAAGCGGTTGGCCGAGGGCGCTGCCAGCCCGCCTTGCCCGCCCTTGAAAATCGCCAGCACCGCCTGCGCGACCGGATGCGACGGACAGCGCAGGCCGATGGTGTCTTGCCCCCCGGCGCAGGCTTCGGCCACGCCGGGCCGGCGCGGCAGGATCAGCGTGAGCGGCCCGGGCCAGAACGCGGCGGCCAGGCGGCGCGCGGCGTCCGGCACCTCGGCAGCCCAGCGCAACAGATCGGCGTCGCGGTGCAGGTGCACGATCACCGGATGGTCTGCCGGCCGGCCCTTGGCCGCGTAGATTTTGGCCACCGCCGCGGGGTTGTCGGCGTCTGCGGCCAGGCCATAGACTGTTTCGGTCGGCAGGCCGACGAGTTCGCCCGCCTCCAGCCGTCGCACCGCTTCGATGATCTCGCGGGGACGCACCTGGGCGTCGATGTTCAGCTGCACCATGTCAGAACGGCTCCAGCCCCAACACGCCGCACAGGTGCAGCGCAATCCGGCGTGCCTCGGCCTCGGTTTCTGCGGTGCAGGTGAGATGTCCCATCTTGCGGCCGGGGCGCGGGGCGTGCTTGCCGTAGAGGTGCAGATGCGCGCCGGGCTGGGCGAGCACCGCGGCCCAGTCCGGCTCGCGCTGCCGGCCTGCGGCATCGAACCACAGATCGCCGAGCAGGTTGAGCATGACCGCGGCGCTGTGCTGCCGCGGCGGCAGGAGTGGCGCGTTCACCAGCGCGCGCCACTGCAGCTCGAACTGCGACACGGTGCAGGAATCGATGGTGTGATGGCCGGAGTTGTGCGGACGCGGCGCGATTTCGTTGGCCAGCAGCCGGCCGTCGCGCAGCACGAAAAATTCCACGCACAGCACACCGACGTAATCCAGCCCCTGCGCCACCCGGCCCGCGGCATGCTGCGCCGCCTGCGCGATGTCCGGCGTGACCAGCGGCCCCGGCGAAAAACTGGCGAACAGAATGCCGTTGCGGTGCAGGTTCTGCTGCGGCGCGAACTGCACCACGCTGCCGTCGCGCCCGCGCGCCAGCACCACCGACAGCTCGAACGCCAGATCGAGCTTTTTTTCCAGCACGCAGTCCACGCCGCCGAGCGCCGCCCACGCTGCGGATAGATCGGTGGCAGACTGTACTGCCACCTGTCCCTTGCCGTCATAGCCCAGCCGAGCAGTCTTGAGAATACCCGGGAACAGATCGGGGTCGATCGCGCCCAGGTCGCTGCCCGCAGCCAGCACCGCGTGCGGCGCGCACGGTACGCCCAACCGCTGGAACAGCGCCTTTTCCTGCGCCCGGTCCTGGCACACCGCCACCGCCTGCGGCGCGGGCGCCAGCGGCACGCGCGACTGCAGCCAGTGCATCGACTGCGCCGGAATGTTTTCAAACTCCACGGTCACCGCGGCGCAGTCGCGGGCGAGCTGTTCGAGCGCCAGCGGATCGTCATAGCGCGCGGCCAGATGGATGCCGGTGACCTGCGCCGCGGGCGCGGCCTCGTCCGCTTCGAGCACGGCCACGCCATAGCCTGCGCTTTGCGCCGCCTGCGCGAACATGCGACCCAATTGCCCGCCGCCGAGCACGCCCAGCGTGGCGCCTGGCGCGATGAAGTCAACCGGCTTGCTCATGCTGCATTGCCCACCCGCATCGCCCGCGCCGCAGCGGTCTGCTCGGCGCGAAAGGCGTCGAGCCGCGCGCGCAAGTCCGGGTCTTGCGCCGCGAGCATGGCCACGGCGAACAGCGCGGCGTTTGCCGCCCCCGCTTCGCCGATGGCGAAGGTCGCCACCGGCACCCCCTTGGGCATCTGCACGATGGACAGCAGCGAATCCTCGCCGCGCAGGTATTTGCTCGGCACCGGCACGCCGAGCACTGGGACCAAAGTTTTGGCCGCGAGCATGCCCGGCAGATGCGCCGCGCCGCCCGCCCCGGCGATGATGGCGCGCAGGCCCCGGGCTTGCGCCTGCTCGGCGTAAGCGAACAGGTCGTCGGGCATGCGGTGCGCCGAGACCACCCGGCATTCGTGCGCCACACCGAAAAGCGTGAGCATGTCCGCCGCGTGGCGCATCACCTCCCAGTCGCTTTGCGACCCCATCACCACGCCCACTGCGGTCATCTGCCTTCTCCTGTGCCGTTCGATCAGGGGCCGATTTTAAGAAGCGTCCGGGCATGCTCTGCCGTTATGCTCCACCTCGACCGCTCATCGCGCGCCACGATACCCCCCTTGGTATGGCGCCGAACGCCCTTATCTGCCTAGCTTTCCGGAGCCAAACATGATTGATGTCACCGTCGCCAATTTCGAAACCGAAGTCATCGAAGCCTCGAACACCGTGCCCGTGCTGGTCGACCTGTGGGCGCCGTGGTGCGGCCCGTGCCGCGCGCTTGGCCCCATTCTCGAAAAGCTCGAAGTCGCCTATGCCGGGCGGTTCAAGCTGGTGAAGATCAACACCGAAGAGGAGCAGGAGCTGGCCGCCGCGTTCGGTGTGCGCAGCATCCCGATGGTGATGCTGCTCAAGAACGGCCAGCCGGTCGACGGTTTCGTCGGCGCCTTGCCGGAGGGACAGATCCGCGCCTTCCTCGACAAGCATCTGCCAGAGGCCGCCCCAGAGGCCGGTGAGAATGCCGCGCAAGGAGCCGACACCGGGCCAGGCAGCCCTGCGCTGCCTCCGCTGGAAAAGCTGCAGCAAGACCTGGCCACCAAC
>JBMFIE010000114.1:0-5966 GCA_049976465.1 Thiomonas sp.
CCCACGGCCATCCTGTCGCGGCAGACCGCGGTGATCCGTGCCAAGACCCTGATCATCAACCTGCCGGGTCAGCCCAAGTCGATTGCCGAAACCCTCGAAGGCGTGCGCGATGCCGCCGGCGCGAATGTGGTCCCGGGGCTGTTTGCCGCCGTGCCCTACTGCATCGACCTGATCGGCGGGCCGTATCTGGAAACCGACCCTGCGGTGTGCGTGGCGTTTCGTCCCAAGTCAGCGCAGCGCCCGCCGCGCGCGGTCGGCTGAGCGTTCAGTCCTCGCTACGGCGTCGAATTTGGATACATCTCGGCGCGTGTGCTCGCGTTATGCTCAAAATGCACATCGAAAGGAGACACGTCATGCGCACCCTGAAATCCATCCCAACCGCACTTTCCGCACTCGCCTTGGCCGTCGGCTGCGCCTGCACCTCGGCGCAGGCCGAAACCCTCACCCTCTTTGCCGCTGGCACGCTGGGCAAGACCTTCACCACCCTGGCGCATGGTTTCGAAAAGCTGCACCCCGGCGTGACCGTGCAGCCGCAGTTTGGCGGCAGCGTGAAAATGGTCAAGCAGGTCACCGTGCTGCATCAACCCGCCGATGTGGTGGCCGTGGCCGATTACTCGGTCATCCCCAAATACATGTTCACCGGGCAGGAAGGCGGCAAGCCCACTGCGGACTGGTCGATCGGCTTTCTGGGCAACGCGATCACCTTCATCTACACCCCCAAGAGCAAGGGCGCGAAGGAGATCCAGGCGGACAACTGGTGGAAGGTGCTGTCGCAGCCCGGGGTGCAGATCGGGCGTTCGAACCCGAACACCGACCCGTCGGGCTACCAGACCCTGCAGATGCTCGATCTGGCCAGCCGGTATTACAAGCAGCCCGACCTTGCGGCCAAGGTGCTGGCCAATTCGCCCGAAAGCAATCTGCGCGACACCGAGACCGATCTGATCTCGGCGCTGCAGCTCGGGCAGATCGACTACCTGGCGATCTACCGCTCGGACGCGGTGCAGCATCACATGGAGGCGCTCGACCTGCCGCCGCAGATCAACCTGAGCGATCCGAAATACGCCGCCGAGTACGCCCAGGCCAAGGCCCAGACCAAGAATGGCGATCTCGCAGGCCGACCGATCATCTATGCGCTGACCATCCCGACCTCCGCGCCGCATCCCAAACTGGCGCAGGAATTCATCGCCTACCTGCTCGGGCCGGAAGGACAGAAGGTGATCGCAGCCAATGGATTCATTGCGCTGAAGCACCCTTACGCCATGCACCGCGACAAGGTCCCGGCGGCGCTGCGCGGGCTCACGGTGGCCTGGCCGGAATGAGCCCACCCCGAGAGCCTGCGCTGCGCTTGGCTTTCCCCTCAAGGGGCGGCACGCCCTTGGGGCGGCCCGGCGGGCGTGCCGGTCGCCCACCCCGAGAGCCTGCGCTGCAGAGGGAAGCGGGTCATGTTGCCGCGTGATACATCCAGCCCGATGTTCTGGGTGTTCTGGCTGATCGGCGCCACGTTGCTGGCGTTCATCGCCCTGCCGTTGCTGGCGCTGCTGCTGCATCCCACGCTGGGTGATCTGCGGCAGGTGGCCGCGATGCCCGATGTGCGCAGCGCGATCGGGCTGAGCCTGGCGGCTGCGCTCTCCAGCACCGTGCTGGCTGCGGTGTTCGCCGTGCCGCTGGCGTATGTGCTCGCGCGGCAGCAGTTTCGCGGCAAGAGCGCGGTCGAGGCGTTGGTCGATCTGCCGCTGACCATTCCACACACCATTGCCGGCATCGCACTGCTGCTGGTGTTCAGCCGCAACGGCTGGCTGGGCGCGCCGCTGGCGCGCATCGGCCTGGAGTTCTGGGGCACGTTTGCCGGCATCGTGCTGGCGATGAGCTATGTGGGCCTGCCGTATGCGGTGAACGCGGCACGCGGCGGCTTCGAAGCGATCGACCCGCAGATCGAGCGCGCTGCGCGTATCCAGGGCGCAGGGCCCTGGGAGGTGTTCCGGCGCGTGACTCTGCCGCTGGCGCGCCGGGGTATCGGCACCGGGCTGACGCTGTGCTTCTCCCGCGCCATCGGCGAATTCGCCGCGGTGGTGCTGCTGGCGTATTACCCGATGACCGCGCCGATCCGCATCTACGACCTGTTCCTGCAATCGGGTCTGCGGCAATCGGTGGCGGCCTCGGTGCTGTTCCTGCTGGTGGTGCTGGCGCTGTTCTGGGGACTGCGATTGCTGGCATCGATGCGCGCGCCACGGCTTGGCGGCGATGGTGTGAACGCATGGCCGCGTTGAACCCGGCAACGGTCTGTGCCACACCCACTGCTGCCGCGCAGTACGGGCACGCAGACGGCAGCCTGCGTCTGCACGGGCTGCAGTGGGGCATCGGCGCGTGGCAATCGGCGCAGCTCGATCTGCACCTGCCTGCGGGTCAGACCCTGGTGGTGCTGGGCCACAACGGCGCGGGCAAGAGCGCTCTGCTCGACACCCTCGCCGGGTTCCTGCCGGTGCGGGCAGGCCGCGTGCAACTGGGGAATCGCGATCTCACCTTCCTGCCGCCGCAGACACGGCGCATCGGCTATATGTTCCAGCGCGATGCGCTGTTTCCGCACTGGACCATCGAGCGCAATCTGCGCTTTGGCCGCGGCGCACGAGCCGACCTCGATCATCTGCTCGATGCACTGGAACTGCGCGCCTGGTTGCACCACTTTCCACACCAGCTCAGTGGCGGCCAGCGGCAGCGGGTGGCGCTGGCGCGGGCACTGGTGGGTGCGCCCGAGTTGCTGCTGCTCGACGAACCGCTGGCCGCGATCGATCCCGAAGCCCGCCCTGCGCTGCGCCGAACCCTGGCTGCGCTGCTGCGCCGGGATGCCCTCACCACAGTCCTGGTGACCCACGATCCGGGCGACGCGCGGCTGCTGGGCGATCTGGTCGGCGTGATCGACCGCGGCCAGTTGCTGCAGCTGGGCACGCCGCAGCAGGTGTTCGATCGACCGGCCGACCTGCGCACCGCCCGCCTGGTAGGTGTGGAGAATTTGTGGGACTTGCAGGTTCTCTCGATCCGCCGTAGCGCAGAGCACACGGCGCTCAGCCTCGGCCTGCACGGTCGCACGGTGCTCGACTGGGTTGGCACCCTGCCCGCAGCCAGCGCAGCGCAACCCGCCGGCCATCTCACCCTGGCCGTGCGGGCCGAAGCCGTCCACCCCTGCCCGGCCTCAAACGCAGGTCAGACCCACGCCACACCTGGCGACGTCATCCTGTCGGCCCGCCTGATCGACGCCCGTTGCGAGGGCCCGCTGTGGCGGTTGCGCTGCGCACTGGACTGCGGGCTGACGGCCGAGGCGTTCGCCTTGCCCGCGCTGTGGCGAGAACTGGCCTTGCACACGGGCGATGACCTGGCGCTGCGCATCCGCCAGCAGGACATGCACCCGCTGATCTGAGCGCACGCGCTACCCGGTGGCAGAGGATGATGTCGGCGCCACACACACTCGGTTGCGGCCCTGCCGCTTGGCCTGCAGCAAGGCTTGATCGGCAGCGCGGATCAGGCTGGCGGCGTCTGCAAATCCAGCCGCGCCGACAGCCACGCCCACGCTGACAGACAGCGGCGGCAGATCGGGTCGTGGCGCAGCAATGGCCTGGCGGATGCGCTCGGCAATCCGTCGCGCCGGGTCTCCGTCGGTCTGCGGGCACAGCATGATGAATTCCTCGCCGCCGACGCGGGCGACAAAATCCATCCCGCGCGACTGCTGGCGCAGCACCTGCCCGACGGCGCGCAACGCCTGGTCACCGATGTCGTGACCGAGCCGGTCGTTGATGATCTTGAACTCGTCCAGATCGAACATCAGGCAGGCAAGTGGCTGGCCGTCGCGCAGCGCCTGCGCAAAGGCGGTGGGCAGGAAGTCATCGAGCGCACGGCGATTGCCCAGCCCGGTCAGTTCATCCGTGCCTGCGGCCTGCATCAGCTCGGCATTGCGCTGCTCCAGACCGCGCTGGACGCGCAGGCTGTGGCTGCGCTCGACCTCGGCTGCCGCGAGCACCTGCGTGGCACGCGCGCCGGTTTGTACCTTGGCGATCAACATTTGCGGCAGCACGGGCGCCGACAGCACGTCATTGGCTCCGGCATCCAGAGCCTCGAGCACGCTGTGCTGATCCATGTGTTGCGAGAGCGCCAGCAGATAAATGCGCGGCCCATACCGCTGGCGCAGGCTGCGGCAAAGCCCAGCCATCTCGCGGCCATCAGCCCAGTCGAACACGACCACACGCAGCCCTTGCACCTGCAGGATGTCGATGGCGGCAGCCGAGGTTGCCACGTCCACCACCGCGTGCCCGGCGGCCTGCAGCACCTGCCGCAGGCTGGCGCGCAGCCCATCGTCCGGCGACACCACCAGCACCTGCTCGGCCACAGGATCGAGCAACTGCGGTGGCGCAGCCAGCGCGCGGCGCAGACGGTCGAACTCGGCATCGACCTCCTTCTGCTCCATCTCCATCTCGAACACCGAGGCGATGCTGGCCATGTCCTGCGCGGCGCTGGCGAGCACGCCGTGCAGATCGGCTTCGGTCAGGCGAAGATGGTCGGTCAGGCGGCGCATCAGTGCCGCGTCGGGCAGGGAGCCGTCTGGATGCAATTGCAGGCTGCGGCTCAGCGCCACGCAGGTCGCGAGCTGTTCTTCGCGGCTGTACGCCTCCTGCGCAGACAGGGGCACGAGCCGCACCGCTTGCGCCATCGGTTTGGGGAAGCCCCAGTGCGCCAGGAGCACAGCGCTGGCGTCGCCCTGGTCGAAGCCGTGGCGCGCCCGTAGTGCCTCGGATACCTCCTGTATAGGCGTTGCAGTGTCGAACTGCACCGCATCCACGCCCAGACTCACCACCATGGCCAGCAGCCCCACATCGGCCAGCAGCCCCAGGCTGAACGCCTCGGCGCTGGGCATTTTGCCCACGCGCTGCGACAGATACTGGAATACCAGCCCGCGCTGGATCGACGTCAGCCAATATCGACGCAGGTCGAAGCCCTCCACCGTGGCGGACTTGCTTGCCTGCATCAATGACATGGCAATGGCCAACCGCGCCAGCGCGGCGGTGCCAATACGCAGCACCGCCTCTTCGATGGCGACCGCCGGGCGCATGCCGGCAAAAATGGCCGAGTTGGCCAGCTGGATCATGCGCGCCACCAGCGCCGGGTCCTTGCGCGCGATGTTGGCAATGTCGCGCATGCCCAGATCCCGCCGGTCGAGCGCGCGCATGAGCTCCAGCGCCACGGCGCTGGGAGACGGCAGCGGCCGCTGCGCCGAGGTCAGGATGTGCAGAATCGAAGCATCGGGAAGGGCGGCGGAGGGCATCTGGACGATTCGGAGTGCGCTGTCAAGTCATGTTACCGACTTGACCGCGTTTCGTCGCCCGACTTGCGCCCCCGTTGTTGCGCGCACGGGTCAGCGGTTGACCGCCTGCATGCCTGCCTCGGGATAGCGCGCGCCGCTGGCGGCTCCCGGCGGCAGGGCCTGGTGGATACGGATCAGGTCGGCCGTGGTCAGCCGCACCCGCAGCGCGCCGACGTTTTCCTCCAGATAGCGGCGGCGCTTGGTGCCGGGAATGGCGATGACGTCGTCGCCCTGCGCCAGCAGCCAGGCCAGGGCGAACTGCGCCGGGGTGCAGTTCTTGGCTTCGGCCATCTGCCGCACGGTCTCGGCCAGGCGCAGGTTGCGTGAAAAGGTTTCGGGCTGAAAGCGTGGCGAGCGCCGCCGCCAGTCGTCCGGCGGCAGATCGTCGAGCGACTTGATCTGCGCGGTCAGAAAGCCGCGCCCCAGCGGGCTGTAGGCGACGAAGGCGATGCCCAGCTCGCGCACGGTGTCGAGCAGTTCGCCTTCCGGGTCGCGCGACCACAGCGAATACTCCGACTGCAACGCGGCAATCGGATGCACCGCATGCGCCCGGCGAATGGTGTTCGGCGCCGCCTCCGACAGCCCCAGATACCGCACCTTGCCGGCGCGCACCAGATCG
>JBMFIE010000115.1:0-5952 GCA_049976465.1 Thiomonas sp.
AACGCCGGCGCCTGGCTGAGGTCGAGCAGGCGGCTGGCGCTGCGCTGCGGCGCAGGATGCTGCGCAATGAGCTCGGCAGGCAGGTGAAAGTCGAAATCATCGACCGTGAGAACGGGCGCGCTGGGGTTGGGTGTGGAGGTCATCGCGGGAGATTCGGGCTGGACACGGGCCGTGTTCGCAGCACAGGCGTGGCGCAGCGCGCCGGGTTCGGCAGCGCACGCGGCGCATCCACTGCGGCACGGCCGCGGGCTGTGCGATCTTACGGTCTGTTCACGCGGATTGTTGCAGCCGCCCATCGGCCGCAGCGTGCGGCGCGCGGGCCGAGCGCCATTGCTTGATGCGGTACAGCCAGTGCACCAGCCCGGGGCGGTACACGCGAATGCCCACGGTCTGCCGGGTCTGCCGGCAGAAATGGCGCTTGTGCTCGTAGTCGCCCTTGAGCATGTCGAAGCGGGTGCAGCCCTGCTGGATCGCCGCCTCGATGACGTAGCCCATGAGCACATGGCCCGGGCTGAGCGCGGCATACTGCGGATCGAACCCCGCCTGAAAGTGGTAGCAGGTCTGCGCCAGGCGAAAGCCGTAGAACATGGCGATGGTCTGCCCCTCGACGTCGAGCCCATACAGCAACAGGCGCCCACGCGGCAGCAGGGCGTGCATCAGCTCGCGGTGAAAGCCAAGATAGGCTGTCGACGAGAAGCTGGGTTCATCGGTACGGCCCTGCCAACGCTTGCGGTGCAGTTCGGCAAGCCGAGCAAAGGCTGCGTCGATCTGCTGCGGTTCGGTGATTTGATGGAACCGCGCGCCGGGCTGCTGCTCGAACTTGCGCCGTTGTTGGGCGAGCGCCTGGCGACGGTGGCGGCTCAGACTCTGGCGGTAGCTGTTCCAGTCTGGCGGCAGATCGCAGAAGATGATCTGCTTGGGCGAGTCCCGCTGCACCAGCGCCGGTTGCTGCGCCGCGTACCGCTGCAGGCAGGCCACCAGCGACGATTGCACCGGCAGATCGACCAGATCGAGCAGTTGCCAGCGCTCGGAGCTGTTCAGGATGTGCTGCACGAACGACTCGGTCACGCGCTGTTCGCAGGACGGCTCGGCCAGCAGACCCAGATCGTCGGGCGCGGTGTCCCCCCCTGCGCCGATGGGTCTGAGCTTGCGCACCCGCAGCACCCGCAATGCGCGGTGGGTTTCCAGGTACAGCGGAAACAGCCCCACCACGGCACCGTTTTGCCGCGCCACCAGAATGTACAGCTGCCGCTGCCCGCCGTAGTGCGTCCACCACAGCCGCTGCCAGTCCCAGCTCAGGAACACGCTGCGATGGCGCGTGCAGGCTTCGAGCTGGCGCCACGCGGGCTCGAGTGCATCGAATTCCGCTACGGTGCTGACGTGTTCGATTTGCATGGGACGAGTGGTCGGCAGCCTGGCGAGCGCCATCAGGCCCAGGGCCGGTGCATGCGCCAGGCCAGCAGCGGCAAATGCGCGGTCGCCGGAATGCGCGGGATGGACAGGGGATCGACCGGGCCCGAGACCATGCCCTCCTGCGTGGTCAGCGCGGCCCGGTAGATCGACCGGGCGATGTCGCGCACGCGCGCATCGGTCGCTCCGTTCGGGTAGCACAACACGTCGACCGTGCGGCCCAGCCGTGCTTCGAGCAGGGTGCGGCTGTCGTGCAGTTCACGCCGGATCTCCTCGTCGGCGAGTGTGGTCAGGATCGGGTGGGTCATGGTGTGCGAGCCGATGCGCAGCAGCCCGCGGTCGCAGGCGCGCACCTCGTTCCAGTCCATCATGTCGTAGGCCGTGTGCTCCTGCGCCGTGGGCACGAAATGCGGGGTGGCGTCGCGCAGCTGGGCATGCACCTGCTCGCGCTGCGGCGGCGGCAGGGTCTTGGCCCAGGCGATGATGCCTTCGACTTGCGTCGACGGCGCGCCGACCTGCTGCGCCCACTCGCGCAAGGCGGGTGGCTGCAGCCGGCCCAGCCGCGCGCGCATGTCGTGATTCCACATCCACTGGCCGGTCTCGACCAGCCCCGGGCAGACGAAGATGGTGGCGGGCACGCCCAAATACTCGAGCACCGGGCGCGCCATGCGGTACTGATTGCGCAGACCGTCGTCGAAGGTCATCGCCAGCTCGCTGCGCCCCGCCCCAGCAGGCGCCGGCACGCCGCCGAGCAGGTCGCGGATCATGGTGTCGAGCGGGACGATGGCATAGCGCTGCTTGAGCCAGGACACCACGCGGAAAAAATCGTCCTGCGTCATCCGCTGCGTGCCCACACCATGCAGCATCAGGATGCGGCGCGCCGGGCGGCGCTGCGCCAGCCAGTGCGACATGCCGCTGCCCAGCGCAACCGCGAGCGCCGAGGTGCGTGCCAGGGTGCTAATCGATCCTGAGGCGGAAAGTGGTGATTCGTCCATGCAGAAAGGCGTCTCGCGTCCGCACAGTATCGGGCATGCGCCGTAAAACGGCCATACAACTGGTGACGGATTTGCCACCAAAACACCCCCGTGAACCGATGGGACGCGGCAAGGGCAGCACGCATCGCCTAGTTTTAATCAATCAATTGGATAACAACTTTCAATTGTCTTTTTCAATCATCAAAGCCTAAGCTGTGTTCGTGGCGGGATCCGACCACCCCGATGCGAATCCGCCGCCCCTTTTTTCACCGCCTCACAGCCGAAGGAGAACATGATGTCAAACGAACTGAAATGCCCGGTGGCCCACCACACGCAGACCGGCGGAGCCGTTGCCGGCGCGCCCGGCAACGCCGACTGGTGGCCCAACCGGCTCAACCTGGAAATCCTCCATCAGCACTCGGCCAAGTCCAACCCGATGGGCGAGGATTTCGACTATGCCCAGGCGTTCAAAACCCTAGACCTGGACGCGGTGGTCGCCGACCTGAACGCGCTGATGACCGACTCGCAGGACTGGTGGCCGGCCGACTATGGCCACTACGGCCCCTTGTTCGTGCGCATGGCCTGGCATGCGGCGGGCACCTATCGCATCGGCGACGGTCGCGGCGGCGCCGGACACGGTCAGCAGCGCTTTGCCCCGCTCAACAGCTGGCCGGACAATGTCAACCTCGACAAGGCGCGCCGGCTGCTGTGGCCGATCAAGCAGAAATACGGCAGCAAGCTGTCATGGGCCGATCTGATCGTGCTGGCCGGCACGGTGGCACTGCAAAGCATGGGGCTGAAGATCTTTGGCTTTGCCGGCGGCCGGCCCGACCAATGGGAGCCCGACAACTCGGTGTACTGGGGCCCAGAGGGCAAATGGCTGGATGACCAGCGCCACGGCACAAAGGCGGCCGAATTCGAGAATCCGCTGGCCGCGGTGCAGATGGGCCTGATCTACGTCAACCCCGAAGGCCCCGGCGGCAAGCCCGACCCGCTGGTGTCGGCGCAGCTGGTGCGCGAGACCTTCGCCCGCATGGCGATGGACGACTATGAAACCGTGGCGCTGACCGCAGGCGGCCACACCTTCGGCAAATGCCACGGCGCCGCCCCCGCCTCCCATGTCGGCCCCGAGCCGGAAGCCGCGCCGATCGAGCAGATGGGCTTGGGCTGGATCAGCAGCTACAAGAGCGGCAAGGGTGCAGACACCATCAGCAGCGGACTGGAAGGCTCGTGGACGCCCACGCCGACGCAGTGGGACATGAGCTATCTGCAAATGCTGTTCGACAACGAATGGGTGTCGGTGAAAAGCCCGGCCGGTGCCAACCAATGGGTGCCCAAGCACAACACCGCGCAGAACATGGCGCCCGACGCGCACGACCCGAGCAAAAAGGTGCCGATCATGATGACCGATGCCGACATGGCCATGCGCTATGACCCGGCCTACGCGAAGATCGCGCGTCACTTCCTCGCGCACCCGGACGAATTCGCCGATGCCTTCGCCCGCGCCTGGTTCAAGCTCACGCACCGCGACATGGGCCCGCGCAGCCGCTATCTGGGCAAGCTCGTGCCGCAGGAGGAGCTGATCTGGCAAGACCCGCTGCCGCCGGTCGATCACCCGCTGATCGACGCTGCCGACATTGCCGCGCTCAAGCGCGCCCTGCTCGGCTGCGGGCTGTCGATCAGCCAGCTGGTGCGCACTGCCTGGGCCTCGGCCTCGACCTTCCGCGGCTCGGACAAACGCGGCGGTGCCAACGGCGCGCGCATCCGCCTGGCGCCGCAGAAGGACTGGGAGGTCAACGAACCGGCCGAGCTGGCCCGTGTGCTTGCCCGCATCGAGTCCGTGCAGCAGGCGTTCAACGCCTCGGCCAGCGGCGGCAAGCGTGTGTCGCTCGCCGACCTGATCGTGCTCGGCGGCTGCGCCGCGGTCGAGGCTGCGGCGAAACAGGCCGGGGTCGAGGTCGAAGTGCGCTTCGTTCCCGGGCGCACCGACGCCACGCAGGAGCAAACCGATGCAGCGTCGTTTGCGGTGCTCGAGCCCAAGGCCGACGGCTTTCGCAACTATGCCCGCAAGGGCTACGCCGCTTACGGCCCGGAGCTGCTGCTGGACAAGGCACAGCTGCTCGATCTCACCGCGCCCGAAATGACCGTGCTGGTGGGCGGCATGCGCGCACTGAACGCCAATGTCGGCCAGTCGCCGCACGGGGTGTTCACCCGCCGGCCCGAGACGCTGAGCAATGACTTTTTCGTCAACCTGCTCGACATGGCCACGCAGTGGCAGCGCACCGCCACCGACGGCGTGCTCGAAGGGCGCGATCGCAAGACCGGCGCACTGAAATGGACCGCGACCCTGGTCGATCTGGTGTTTGGCTCCAACGCGCAGCTGCGCGCCATCGCCGAGGTGTACGCCGAACATGGCGGGCAAGAGAAGTTCGTCCATGACTTCGCCCGGGCCTGGGGCAAGGTGATGCATCTGGACCGCTTCGACCTGTAACCCGCCCCACGCCGGAACACACGACACCTCGAGGCGCCGCTCGGCGCCACGCGGCGAGCGACTAGCGCCTGTTCACGCGATTTGTGCACCCGCGCCGGGCATGTCCCGGCGTTTTTTCGCCCCTCCGACTCCCTTACACCTGAAAACACCTGCGCACACGCGCCGTCGATATATTTCGACTGACACGCTGCAAAACCTATCTCGCTGCTTTTTCAGTATCTTGTCCAAAGAGAACCGTGGAGTCTTCGATGCAACGACGTATTTTTCTGAACCTTTCCGCAGCCGCTGCCGCGCTGGCGGTCGTGGGTTTGTCAACGGTGCCCAGCCTGGCGGCAGAGCCGGTGTTGTCGGTCGCTTATGCCGGGTCGATGGGGGCGTTGATGGACAAGGGCCTGGGGCCGGCGATCCAGAAACAAGCTGGCGTGCGCTTCCACGGCCAGGGCGCGGGCGCGTTCGGGCTGGCGCATTTGATCGCGTCCAAGCAGATCAACCCGGATGTGTTCGTCTCGATCACGCCAGGGCCGATCGAGGTGCTGCAAAAGGCCGGGCTGGTCGATACCGCGGTGCCGGTGGCGAGCACGGAAATGGTCATCGCCTACAGCGACAAGAGCAAATATGCCGCCGACTTCAAGGCGGCAGCAGAGGGCAAGATGCCGTGGTACGCGGTGCTGGAAAAGCCCGGCATCCGCTTTGGCCGCACCGACCCCGCCGTGGACCCGCAGGGCCGCAACATCGTGTTCACCATGTTGCTGGCCGAACGGTTCTACAAGCAGCCGGGTCTGGCGGACAAGATCCTGGGCAGCACGCAGAACCCGCAGCAGATCTTCACCGAACCCTCGCTGCTCTCGCGTCTGGAGTCGGGCCAGCTTGACGCGACCTCCGGCTACCTCAGTGCAGTGATCTCGCACAAGCTGCCCTACATCAAGCTGCCCGAGCAGATCAACCTCAGCGACCCCGGCATGATCCAGGACTGGTACAGCAAGGTGCATTTCAGCATCAAGCTGCCGAATGGCAAGACCGACAATCTCTCTACCCAGCCGCTGGTGTTCTACGCCGCAGTGCTGAAAAACGCGCCCA
>JBMFIE010000116.1:0-5925 GCA_049976465.1 Thiomonas sp.
TCTTCTGGTTGACGATGACGGCATAGCCCAGATACCCGTGCTGGGTCTGGGTCAGCGCCTTTTGCACTTCAAAGAACTTTTGGGTGTAGAAGTTGGACGGCGGGTTTTCGGTGCCGTCCACCACCCCGGTCTGCAGCGCCTGGTACACCTCGGAAAACGCCAGCACCTGCGGAATGGCGCCGATGGCGCGCATTTCCATGTCCAGAATCTTGCTCGACTGGATGCGCATCTTCAGTCCCTTGGCGTCCGAGGGGTTGCGCAGCGGCTTGTTGGCGCTCATGTCCTTGAAGCCGTTGTCCCAGTAGGCCAGACCGAGCACGCCCTTGGACTCGAGCTTCTTCAGCAGGCTCTGCCCGATCGGCCCCTGGGTGACTTTGTGAAGCTCATCGTAGTTGTCGAAAATGTAAGGCAGGTCGAACAGCTCGAATTCCTTAACACCCAGCGGCCCGAACTTGGCCAGCGACGGCGCAAGCATCTGCACCGAGCCGAGCTGCAGCGCCTCCATCTCCTCCTTGTCCTTGTAGAGCTGGCTGTTGGGGTAGACCTCCACCTTCACCCGGCCCTTGGTGCGCTCCTCGGCGAGCTTCTTGAAATATTCTGCCGCCTGCCCCTTGGGCGTGTTGGGCGCAACCACATGGCTGAATTTGATGACGATGGGCTGCTGGGCGCGAACCAGCGGGCTCAGGCCCAGGCCGGTAGCGGCCAGACCCAGCGTGATGACGGCTTGACGACGTTGCATGGTGATCTCCGTGGTGAAGTAGCGTGATCGGGCACCTGCCCCACCGCATCCGCAGAGCAAAAGACACCGGGCATGGCCCGGCATGTGTGGCGATGTGAACAGGCGTGTTTTTTTGTGACGGACTCAAGCATACGACACGCCCTGCGCCAGCCCGCCAGAGGGTTCACCCCAGCGCCTGAAGGTCGCGGGCCGGGGTAGCAGCGTCTCAGGCGTGGCCGTTGCCCGCCGGCGGGCGGGCGCCGCCAGCGCGCAGTTCGCGCGCGTGTTCATCGGCGCTTTGCTGGATCTTGCGGGTGAAGAACCAGACGAAGAACACCCCCATGCCGATGAGGAACAGGATGACGATCAGGCTGAGCAGCCCGTAATCCGTGCCGAACAAACCTTGCCAGACAGACCCCATGATCTCGATCTCCTCGATGTGCGATGACGAAGCCGCAGAATAATTGCACGCTCGGCTTACCTTTTGATACAGAACAAACCGCGGCCGCTTCTGCACCGCGACGGCGGGTTCGGTGTGCGCGAACGCTTACAGCCGCGCAGGAAGATCGAGCCGATCGGTGAACAGTCCGTCCACTCCGGCGGCGAGCAGCGCCTTGGCAGTCTGCGTGGTGTTGACCGTGTAGGCACGCAGCCGCAGCCCGCTGGCATGCACCGCGCTCACCACCGCATGGGTGACGGTCTGCCAATCGAGATGCAGGCCCTCGGCGCGCAGCGCCCGCGCCTGCGCGGGTAGGGCGTCGTCGAAGCGCTCGGCCAGCACCGCCAGCGGTAGATCGGCCTGCAGCACGTCGAGCGTGGCGCGCGCGGTCTGCAGCGCGGTGGGCGAAAACGAGGACAGCAGCGGTTTGGGCACGCGCGGGTGCGCGGCGCTCCACGGCGCCACGGCGCGCACCAGCGCATCGGCGGTGGCGGCGTCGTCACCCGGGCTGGGCTTGATTTCCAGATTGAGCCAGACGCGACGGCGCGCAGCGAACGCCAGCACCTGATCGAGCGTGGCCGGCGGCTCGCCCGCAAAGCGGGCGCTGTGCCAGCTTCCCGCGTCCACGCACTGCAGATTCTCCCAGCGCCACGGCGCAGCCGGGCCGCGGGCGTCGGTGGTGCGGTCCAGCGTGTCGTCGTGCAGCAGCCACAGCACGCCGTCGGCGCTGCGCTTGACATCGCACTCGAACGCGCGAAAGCCTGCGCGAAAACCGACCTCGAACGCCGCCAGCGTGTTCTCGGGCGCGGCATCGCCGCCGCCGCGGTGGGCGATCCAGCGCAAGTCGAAAGCAGGGTGGGGCGTCATGGTCTGTTTCGGGGCAGAAGGCAGCTGGCGCGCCATCATGCACCGCCTGCATGACGCTGCGTTGTCACGCCACGGCCTTTTTCGCCGCGGCTTTTTTCGCGGCGGGCTTGGCCGGGCGCGGCTCGAACTCGAAGCCGATCTTGCCGCCGGGCTGCTTGACGAGAAAGGCCTTGAACTTGCGCTTGGTGCGGGCGGAGACGAAGCCGTCGAGCAGGTCGGTGCGGCCGGTTTGCAGCAGCTTGCGCATCTGCTGCGGCTCGATCGGCTGCTGCAGGATGATCTTGCCGCTGCGGAAATCGCAGCTGGGCGATGGGCCGACGCTTTTTTCGCAGACATAGCTGCTGCCCGCCTCGAACACCGCGGCGCCGCATTTCGGGCAGGCGCCCAGCGGCTGCTGCGCGCTGAAGTCCGGCGTCTCGCCGCCGTCGCTGCCGGCGGCGCTGTCGCCGAAGTCGAATTCGAGCTTCCACTGCCCCTGACCGCCTTCGCGTACCAGCTTGAGCTCGGCGGCGAACGGCCGGCCCATCTTGCTGCGAAAGCCGGTGAGCGGCCCGAGATGCTTGTCGCGCAGCAACTGCTCCACTTCCTCCAGCTCGAAACTCCTGCCGCCGGGATGCTTGCCGATGGAAAAGTCGCACTGCGTGCAGGCGAAGCGGTGGTAGTTTTCCTTGACCACGCCGCCGCAGTTCGGACAGGGCGTGCGCAGCGTGGCGTAGTCGCCGGGCACGGTGTCGCGGTCGAACTCCTTGGCGCGGCGCACGATGGTCTCGGTCATCGCCGCAATCTCGCGCATGAACTGCTCGCGCGAGAGCTGGCCGCGTTCCATCTGCGCCAGCTTGTGCTCCCAGCCGCCGGTGAGCTCGGGTTTGGTCAGCTCCTCCACCTGCAGGCCGCGCAGCAGGGTCATGAGCTGGAAGGCCTTGGCGGTGGGAATGAGCTCGCGGCCCTCGCGCACCATGTAGTTCTCGGCCAGCAGGCCTTCGATGATGGCCGCGCGCGTGGCCGGCGTGCCCAGGCCCTTGCCCGACATGGCCTCGGCCAGTTCCTCGTCCTCGACCAGCTTGCCGGCGTTTTCCATCGCGCCCAGCAGCGTGGCTTCGGTGTAGCGCGCCGGAGGGCGGGTTTTCAGCGCCTTGAGCTCCACCGCCTCAGCCTTCACCGCGTCGCCCGCGGCCACCGGCGGCAGATTGGCGTCTGCGCCCTGTTCTTCCTTGCCATAGATTTCCAACCAGCCGGGCTTGACCAGAATCTTGCCCTCGGTCTTGAACTGGTGTTGCGCCACGGTGCTGATGCGGGTGGTCAGCAAGTACTCCGCGGCAGGGAAGAACACCGCCAGGAAGCGCCGCGCCACCAGGTCATAAATCTTTGCCTCGGCCTCCGACAGCGCCCCGGGCGGCTGGGTGGTGGGGATGATGGCAAAGTGGTCCGACACCTTGGCGTTGTCGAACACCCGCTTGTTCGGGCGGATGTAGTCGGCTTCGAGCGCGCGGCGGGCATGCGGTGCGACCGGCCCGCCGGCCTCGGCCAGCGCCTGCGCGGTCTGGCGCGCCACGTTCAGATAATCCTCGGGCAGATGGCGCGAGTCGGTTCGCGGGTAGGTCAGCACCTTGTGCTTTTCGTACAGCGCCTGCGCCAGCGCCAGTGTGGTTTTGGCGGAAAAGCCAAAGCGTCCGTTGGCCTCGCGCTGCAAGGAGGTGAGATCGAACAGCGCGGGCGACAACTGGGTGGACGGTTTGGACTCGTCGCGCACCTCGGCGGGCTTTCCGGCGCAAGCCTCGACGATGGCCTGCGCCCGCGCGCGGTCCCACAGCCGGTCGGCGCGGGCGTCTGGGTCGTCGCTTTTCTTGAACGCCGGGTCGAACCACTTGCCGGCATAGCCGCCCGCCGGCGCGGCGAAATGCGCATACACCTCGAAATAGTCGCGCGCTACATGGCGGCGGATCTGTTCCTCGCGCGCCACCACGATGGACAGCGTGGGCGTCTGCACCCGCCCCACCGGAGTGAGGAAAAAGCCGCCGTCCTTGGAGTTGAACGCGGTCATCGCCCGCGTGCCGTTGATGCCCACCAGCCAGTCGGCCTCGCTTCTGCTGCGCGCGGCATCGGCCAGCGGGCGCATGTCGGCATCGGTGCGCAGCCGCTCGAACCCCTCGCGGATCGCCTGCGGCGTCATCGACTGCAGCCACAGCCGGCGCACCGGCTTGCCCAGCGGCTTGCCGCCCTCGGCGTACTGCAGGATCAGGCGGAAGATCAGCTCCCCCTCGCGTCCGGCGTCGCAGGCGTTGACGATCATGCCCACATCCTTGCGCCGGATCTGCTTGACCACCGCGGCCAGCCGGCCTTTGGTCTTCTCAATCGGGTTGAGCTCGAAATGCGGCGGAATCACCGGCAGGTGCGCAAAGCTCCACTTGCCCCGCTTGACCTCGAAATCCTCCGGCGCCTTGATCTCCACCAGATGGCCCACCGCCGAGGTCACCACATACTGCGCGTTCTCGAAATGGTCGTCGTGCTTGTCGAACTTGCCACTTTGCGGCGTCAGCGCGCGCACGATGTCCTGCGCCACGCTGGGCTTCTCGGCAATGATCAAAGTCTTGGTGTGAACGTCGCTTGTCGTCATGGAAACCACGATTCAGAGAAATTTGGCGATGCCCGCAATGTCCTCGGCGAACAGCTCGCCCGAGTCGGCCATCTTCACCCGGCCATCGCGCCCGATCACGATGGTCACCGGCAGTCCCGCCGGCTTGGGCAATGCTTTTGCCAGCGCGGGCGACAGCCAGGCCACCGGAAAGGTGTAATGCCGGGTCTTGAGAAACGGCGCAATGTCCGAGGGCCTTTTGTCGATCGACAGCGCCAGCACCTCCAGACCGCGGCCATGCTCCTTCTCGTACAGCGCCTGCACATGCGGCATCTGCCGTGCGCAGAACGGGCACCACGTGGCCCAATACTCGAGCACGATCACCCGGCCTGCCCACTGCCCGGTGTGCAGCGTACTGCCGTCGATCAGCTCCACCGTGGGCGGCAGTGCAAACACGCTGCCCACCTTGGGAAGCGGCACCGCCTGGCGATCTTTCTTTTCCAGCGCGCTGGCCTGCTCGGCCACGCTTTGCGCCCAGGCAGGTGCCGCCATCGGCACGCAGCCCGCCAGCGCACCGCCAAGCCATTGCAGATATTCACGACGCCCTGGATCCATGATGCGCCTCCCTAGAATGTGATGTGCCCGGGCCGCAGAGCATCCACCCCGCCTGCCGCCGTCTTTTTTCTACTTTACCCAGTTTCTCGATTCCCTCGCTCCTGCGCAGTCCGCCCATGCCCGCGCGCAAGCCCATTCCCACCAGCGGCCCCTACACCCGGGTGCAGGATTCCCCGATCCACGGCCGGGGCGTGTTTGCCCGCCGGCCCATCCGCGCCGGGCAGCGCCTGCTGGAATACAAGGGCGAGCACATCGACTGGCCGGAAGCCCTGCGCCGCCACCCGCACGACCCCACCCAGCCCAACCACACGTTCTACTTTTCGCTGGACGACGGCACCGTGATCGACGGCGGCGTGCACGGCAACAACGCCCGCTGGATCAACCATTCGTGCAACCCCAACTGCCAGGCGCAGCAGATCGGCCGCCGCGTGTTCATCTACGCGCTGCGCGACATCGCACCCGGCGAGGAGCTGTTCTTCGATTACGCCCTCGAACTCGACGCCCGCCACACCGCCAAGGTCAAGCGCGACTACGCCTGCCGCTGCGGCGCCCCCAACTGCCGCGGCACCCTGCTCGCCCCCAAACCGCGCAAGCGCAGCGCAAAAGCATGACCGCCCCCACCCAACCTCCCCCACCACTTCACCTGCCCCCTCCCCGCCGGCGGGGAGGGTTGGGGTGGGGTGGATGCGCCGGCCGCGCGTTTGCCGCTGCCCC
>JBMFIE010000117.1:0-5893 GCA_049976465.1 Thiomonas sp.
TCATGTTCAGCGGCATGCCGTGGGTCAAGTGCCCGCCTTCGGCCAGGCTCATGCCCATGATGGTGTCGCCGGGGTTGAGTAGGGCGAAGAACACACCCTGGTTGGCCTGCGAGCCGGAGTTGGGCTGCACATTGGCGGCTTCGGCACCAAAGAGCTGCTTGACGCGGTCGATCGCCAGCTGCTCGGCGATGTCGACGAACTCGCAACCGCCGTAATAGCGCTTGCCGGGATAGCCCTCGGCGTATTTGTTCGTGAGTTGCGAGCCCTGCGCCTGCATCACCGCAGGCGAGGTGTAGTTTTCCGATGCGATCAGCTCGATGTGGTCTTGCTGGCGCTGGTTTTCGGACTGAATGGCCGCCCACAGCTCGGGGTCGGTCTGGGCGATGGTGATGTTGCGGTCGAACATGGATAAGGTCCAGGTAACGGCCCGCGGCTGCCTGAGTGAGGATGAAGGCAAGCGCACAAGCCTGGGCTGATCGAACTCATTGACAGCGATGGCGCTGGCCCAGGCGAACGGCTAAAAGTCCAGCACTCCCCGGTGGTCGGTCCCACCTCGAGACCGAACGAATCGCCGGTCTCTATCGCCAGTCGTGCAGGCCCTAATGGTAATGCGTTGCGCGGCAGGCTTCAGGTCAGTGAAGACGACTTTTGCGCCGCAGGTGGCGGCTCGATCGCGACCGTCGGGCGGGCCGCAGCCGCATTCGGAGTCGCCCTGCCGTGCGTAGCGGCCTGAGCGGTCAGTGGCGTTGCTTTCGGTGCCATCCCGGCAATCCGTTCGAGCTGCATCTGCTCTGCCAGCACCTTGTCGGCATAGCCGCCTTCGGCGGTGTCCGTCGTGGCGCCGACGTAGTAGCGCAGACCGGCGCGTACCGAACCGCCGCGCTTGATCGCTTCCTTGAGCACCACGGCGCCGACCCGCAGATTGGCCAGCGGATCGATGCTGGCCTGCGGGCCGCCGAACGGCGCGAATTTGTCGCGATGCACCCCGGCCATCACCTGCATCAGCCCGGTTGCGCCTGCGCCACTGGCGGCGTAGGGGTTGAACGAGGACTCCACCGCCATGACCGCAAGGATGAGCAGAGGATCGAGTTTTTCCTCACGCCCCACGGTCCAGGCTGCGCTGACCAGCTGCGCCATGGCATTGGGCGCGATGCTGTAGCGTCGTGCCAGCCAGTTTGACACCGCGCGCTGCTGTGGCGTGAGCTCGGGTGTCGCAAGAGGTGGCACGGGCGCAGCTTGCACCGCAGGCATCAGCGCATCACTTGGCTTTTGCGCCAGGGCCTGCAGTTCATCTGCCGCAGTCTTGCGTGCCATGACCCATTGCGTCAAACCACGGTCGAGCATCGAGACGGCTTTGGGCTGGAAATACAGATAAACCCCACCCAGCACCACGAACAAGCCCACCATCATCAGGGTCTGGTGGGTCAGTTCCCAGAATCCACCGAGCAGGCGGCGAGCGCGCGGCAGGGCAGAATGCATTGCGTTCAACATGGAACACTCCTGTGTCTAAGCGGAAACGCTGCTGCAGACAACAACCCCGCAGAGCCGTTTCACGAGGGCACAGATCCGACAACACAGGCTCACCAGCGGAGCCCGGCGGCCTAAGATGCCGGCTGCGCATCAGCCGCGCATCTAGAGTGCCGCCAGTTGCAATCCGTGGCGGCCAGGCGTGTTTCGGGACGAGTGTGTCGCCCGCCTGATCGACAGGTGTATTAGGGCAAACACGGAGCGGATTTTAGGAACATCATTATTCCTGGTCAACGCACAAGGGATTTTCTTTCAATTCTTATAGTTATATGAAATATCGTGACCTGCGCGATTTTCTCGCCCAGCTCGAAGCCCTTTCCCTCTTGCGCCGATGCCGGCAGGCGGTCTCGCCAGCGCTGGAAATGACCGCGGTCTGCGACGCCCTGCTTCGCGGGGGTGGGCCTGCGGTGCTGTTCGAGCAGCCCACCGGCTACGCCATGCCGGTCCTGGGCAATCTGTTCGGCACCGCGCAACGCGTGGCGTTGGGCATGGGAGCGCAGAACACCAGCGAACTGCGGCGCATCGGCGAAGTGCTCGCCCGGCTGAAGGAGCCCGAGCCGCCGCATGGTCTGAAGGACGCGGGCGAGCTGATGCATCTGGTCAAGGCAGTTTGGGACATGCGACCACATCGCGTGTCGCGCCCGCCCTGCCAACAGGTGGTGCTCGAAGGTGGCGATGTAGACCTCAATCGCCTGCCGATCCAGACCTGCTGGCCGGGCGACGCCGGCCCGCTGTTGACCTGGGGACTGGTCATCACCCGCGGCCCGCAGAACGTGCCTTCGCCGCGCAAGCGGCAGAATTTGGGCATTTACCGCCAGCAGCGCATCGGCCGCAACCAACTCATCATGCGCTGGCTAGCGCACCGCGGCGGCGCGCTGGACTTTCGTGAATTCGCGCTGGCCAATCCAGGCCAGCCCTTTCCGATTGCCGTGGCGCTGGGCGCCGATCCGGCCACGACGCTGGGCGCGGTTACCCCAATACCAGACAGCTTGAGCGAATACCAGTTCGCCGGCCTGCTGCGCGGATCGCGCACCGAAGTGGCCCGCTGCATCGGCCTGGACCTGCAGGTGCCGGCTAGTGCGGAAATCGTGCTCGAAGGCCATATTCCACCGGCGTCGGGAGGTTGGCGCGGCGAGAGCGATACCGGCGTGCCGCTGATGGAAAAAAACGGCTACCTGCATGCGCTGGAAGGGCCGTTTGGCGACCACACCGGCTACTACAACGAGCAGGAGTGGTTCCCAGTGTTCGAGGTCGAGCGCATCACCCACCGCGAACAGCCGATCTACCACTCCACCTACACCGGCAAGCCGCCGGACGAACCCGCAGTGCTGGGCGTGGCGCTCAATGAAGTGTTCGTGCCCATCCTGCAAAAGCAGTACCCGGAGATCCAGGATTTTTATCTACCGCCCGAGGGCTGTAGCTACCGCCTGGCGGCGGTCTCGATCCGCAAAGCCTATGCCGGCCACGCCAAGCGGGTGATGTTCGGCATCTGGGGCTTTTTGCGGCAGTTTCTCTACACCAAGTTCATCATCGTGACCGACGCCGATGTGAACATCCGCGACTGGAACGATCTGATCTGGGCGGTGACCACGCGGGTCGATCCGGTGCGTGATACGGTGCTGGTGGACCAAACGCCGATCGACTATCTCGACTTCGCCTCGCCGATCGCAGGTTTGGGCGGCAAGATGGGACTGGATGCGACCAACAAGTGGCCCGGCGAGACCTCGCGCGAATGGGGCCGGGTGATCACCCCGGATGCGCAGGTGGTAGCGCGCATGCAGGGCGTGATCGACGCGCTGCTGTCCTGAGCCCGACCGGTGGCAAGGCCTCAATGCCCCCACGGGCGAGTCATGTTTGCCTTGACGCCGTCTCGATCGGGGGCGTAGCTTAGAGCCGTCGTCGCAGTTCGGCTGCGGCGGCAGACAACCCGGGCTGAACCCGGGCTGACATGACTCCCATCATGCATCCCTCTGCATGATCTGGACAGGCGGCAACACACCCGACTGTCGGACCTCCGGGCCGCACACCACTCAAGGTTGCGGCCCGATTCATTTGAGGCCTGTTTCAGTGCTGGCCCGGATGCATTTCTTTGCCCGGCATGGCTGGCCCGCCACCGATGGCTTCGCGCGGCGCGACTTTGAGTTGTACATCCATCTGCGCACCGCTGGCGAGCTTGATGGTCACCGGCACCAGATCGCCGATCTTGAGCGGTTGCTTCAGATCCATGAGCATCAGGTGGTAGCCCGATCCGGGCTGCATGCGCACGGTCTGGCCCGCAGGCAGCACAATGTCGCTGACCTCGCGCATGCGCATCAGATTGTTCTCCATGCGCATGGTGTGCAGCTCCACATGACCGCAGGCAGGAGATGCCGCGGCGACGATGCGGTCGTCGGTTTTGCCATGATTGACGATGGTCAGAAACCCGCCGCCGTTGCGCGCACCTGGAATGGACGGCAAGGCCTGCGCCTGGGTGACTTCGATGTCGCCTGCGCGCTGCGCCCAGGCGACAGGGGCAAAGCCCAGCAGCAGGGCGGCGATACCGGCAAGCAGTCTGCAGCGCAGGGTGTTCAAGCGCATCGTCATGTGTTCTCTCCTAGGGATCAAAACGCCGTGGGCGAGCGCGGACTGCGCGACAATCGCCCCGTCCAAACCGTGCATTCTGTCAGCAGCGGACAATTCATGCGCCGCGACAAATTGCCGCATATCCCATAACACTGCCATGCCTACCTCTGCCCTGCCCGCGCTCGCCCAGCGCATCACCCTTGCCGGTGGCTGCTTTTGGTGCCTCGACGCCGTATACCGCCCGCTGCGTGGCGTGCTGCAGGTGGAATGCGGTTATAGCAACGGTCACACGCCGAACCCGAGCTACCACGAGGTCTGCACCGGGACAACCGGCCATGCCGAGGTGATCCGGCTCGACTTCGACCCGGCCGTGCTGCCGCTGGATGCGGTGCTCGATGTGTTTTTTGCGATGCACGACCCGACCACGCTCAACCGCCAGGGCCACGACGTCGGCACCCAATACCGCTCGGGCATCTACACCCACGATGCAGCGCAGCTCCGGGCCGTGCAGGCATATGTCCAGGCCTTGCGCGACCAGAAACTGTTTGCAGGCCCGATCGTCACCGAAATCGCGCCCGAATCGAACTACAGCCCGGCAGAAGCCGAACATCAGAACTATTTCGCGCGACATCCCTATCAGGGCTACTGTGCTGCGGTCATCGCCCCCAAGCTGGACAAGCTGCGCAAACGCTACGCCGCGCTGTTGCGAAGCGACGCATGAAGGCGTCGCAAACGGCAACCGACTTGCGCGTGAACGCTCTGGAAGGGGCGCGGGTCACCCTGGGCGCGCTGCTCGGTGTGGCCATCGTCGGCTGGGCCAGTCAGCGCATCGAAGGCGGCATCGGATGGACACATCTGGCCTGGTTGGTCGCCCCCATCGGAGCGAGCGCTGTCATCGTGTTTGCCCTGCCGAGCAGCCCGCTGGGGCGACCGTGGTCGGTGATCGGTGGTAACACGCTGGGCACCTTGGTCGGCATTGCCTGCGCACAGTGGATTGACCCGCCCTGGCTCGCAGCCGCGGCGGCGGTGAGCGTCGCGATCGCGCTGATGATTCAAGCGCGCTGTCTGCACCCGCCCGGCGGAGCCGCCGCGCTGTTTGCAGTGCTTACGCACACCACGGATTGGCGATTTGCCCTGGTGCCGGTGGCGATGAACTCGGCTCTGCTCGTGCTCGGTGCGCAGCTCTGGCATGCCGCCACGCGCAGACCGCACCCCGCCCCCATGCCCGCAGCAGACGCCATGTTGCCGCACGCCGACGAGCTCGCTAGCGCCATCGACGCCGCGGTCGAGCACTATGGCGAAGTGCTCGACATCGACCGCGCCACCCTGCGCAACCTGCTCGAGGAAGCACAGACCCGCGCCTACCGTCAGCGGCTCGACAACGTGCGCTGCAGCGACATCATGCAGCGCGATGTCCAGACCGCACGCCCCGATGAATCCGTGGCCCAGGCCCTGCAGCGGCTGGAAGAACACGGCATCAAGGCGCTGCCGGTGATCGACGCCGATCGTCGGATCATCGGCATCGTGACCGCGGCTGACCTGCGTACCGATCCGGACGCGGCCCGCAGCGCCATGCGGGCATCGACCACGCCGGTGGCTGCGCGCATGACGCGGCAGGTCCAGGTGGTCTCGCAGTCCCGCCATCTCTCCGAACTGATTCCGCTGTTTGTCAGCAGCGGCCATCACCACATCCCGGTCATCGACGACGCCGCGCGGCTGGTGGGCATGATCACGCAGAGCGATGTGATGCGCGCGCTGCACCGGCCCGCGCAGCAGGCAAGCGGCTGAGCCGCGGCTGTCGCGC
>JBMFIE010000118.1:0-5882 GCA_049976465.1 Thiomonas sp.
CGGCGCAGTTCCTTGACCTGCTCGGCCGACACCGGCTCGGCCGCGTTGCCCCAGCTGGTGCGGATGAAGGTGACCAGATCGGCCACCTGCTGGTCGGACAGCTGCGCGCCGAATGGCGGCATGACCATCGGCGCGGGCGCCGAGGCGGTGACCGCGGTGGTCGCACCGGCCAGGATCGCATGGATCGCGTTGGTCGGGTTCAGGCAACGCACCGACGGATTGCCCACCAGGCTGGGAAACGCCGCGGGCACGCCCTGCCCGGTGGGCTGATGGCAGGCCACGCAGTGCTGGTCGTACAGCGCCTTGCCGCGCTGCACCGCGGCGGGGTCCGGCTGGGTGCTGGCCACCTGCGCGCTGACTTCGGGCGGCAGCGCCTTCAGATAGGTGCCGATGGCCAGCAAATCTTCACCGGTCAGATGCTGCGTGCTGTGATGGATGACCTCGGTCATGCCTCCGGCCACGGTGAAGTTGTTCACGCTGCCGGTCTTGAGCAGCTGCGCGAAATCCTGTGCGCTCAGGTTCTTTTGCAGACAGGAACTGCGCAGATTGCTCGCGTACCAGTGCTCGACCGTACCGCCGGTGAGATAGAGCTTGCCGTTCGGCCCATTCGCACTGAGCGCCTTTTCCTGGAAGAACAGCCCGCGCGGGGTATGGCAGGCGCCGCAATGGCCCAGTCCTTCGACCAAATACGCGCCGCGGTTGTAGGCGGCGCTTTGCTTCGGATCGGGTTGGAAGGTGGTGTCGCGCACGAACAGCCAGTTCCAGATGGCCAGCGGCCAGCGGATGGTCATCGGCCAGACCATGTCGGGCTTGCGGTTGGGTGTGGGGTCGGGCGGCACGCCCTGCATGAAATAGGCGTAGAGCGCGTGCATGTCCTGGGGGGTGATGCGCGCGTACGAGGGATACGGCATCGCCGGATAGAGATGCTTGCCGCCCGGCGCCACACCGTGCCGCACCGCGCGGTCGAAATCGGCGAAGCTGTAGTTGCCGATGCCGTGGGTCTTGTCCGGGGTGATGTTGGTCGAATAGATCGCGCCGATGGGCATGACCATCTTCAGCCCGCCGGCGAACGGTTTGCCCCCCGGCGCGGTGTGGCAGGCCACGCAGTCTCCGGCGCGCGCCAGATACGCGCCGCGCTGCACGTCCTGATCCGCAAACCGCGCCGCAGCGAGCGCGCAGCCCGCCTGCACCGCCAGCACTGCGGCCAGCACCGCGCGTGTCCAAATGGTTTTGTTCATTGCCGTCCCCTCCCCGCGCTGCGGGCGAATTTTTGCAGCGCAACATGGGTGCTCAGACTAGGGGCAGTGCCACGCGCCGGGCTTGATCCAGGCCAAAGGGATGCAAGGCCATGCCGCGGATTGCGCCGCGCCGCAGCCGATTGCCTATCGCAGCAGCGCCACCAGCGCCAGCACCACGGCCGCCGCGCCCAGACCCAGTGCGGCCAGCGTCCAGTGCTTTTGCCGGCGCTGGGCTGCGGCCAGCTCGATGCCGGCCTGCTCCAATGCGGCGATGGTGGTCTGCAGCTGCTGGGCGAGCGCCCGCACATGTTCGGCGTTGTGCGTCACCGCGGTCTGCAATTCCTCGATCTGGCGCTGCTGCGTCTCGGCGGCTTCCCGGTCCGAGCGGCGCTGCCTGAACACCGGCAAGGCGATTTTCGCCACCGATTCGATATACGGCAGCGCTGCGTTGACCGCGGTGATCCAGCTCGCGGGCATGGCTCAGTCGCGCAGCGCGGCGTCCGCCGGGCAGGCGCGCCCAGCGGCGCGAAACGCAGGCGTCGCCGTGCCGCAGCCCGGGCTGGCCGCACGGCGGTCTGTGCGGGTGTGGCGGTGTCTACCGGTTTGCCGATGCATGCCGAGTCTTCCTGGTGACAGCGAATTATGCCGTCTGCCCCGCGCCGTCCAGCGCGCTGGGTGTGACGTGGTCGCTGCGACCGCCGCCTGCTGCAGCCGGCGCGCGCCACTGCTGCATCAGCGCGTCCCATTGCGGCAGCACCTGCTCTAGATGGCGCTGCTTGACATGGCCGAAGCCGCGGATGCCGTCGGGCAGGCGGGCGATCTGCAGCGCAAGGCTCAGGCGCTGCGGTGTGGCCTGATCCAACCCGCGCAGCAGCTCGCTGACCGTCTCGCGGTAGCGCTGGATCAACGCCCGCTCGCGCTTGCGCTCGGCCGTGTGACCGAAGGGATCGAACGCAGTGCCGCGCAGCACCTTCAGCGGCGCGAGTAGTTTGAACGCCAGCCCCATCCACGGCCCGAATTCGCGCTTGATCGGTTCGCCGTTGGCATTGCGTTTGCTCCACAGCGGCGGCGCGAGGAAGTAGTGGCGCTTGAAGTCGCCCTCGAACTGCTGCTGTAGCTGCCGGGCAAAGGCCGGATCGGACTGCAGGCGCGCGACTTCGTACTCGTCCTTGTAAGCCATGAGCTTGAACAGATTGCGCGCCACGGCTTCGGTCAGTGCGGTCGACGCCAGCGGCGCCTCGGCGGCGCGCACCTGCGCGACGAAGTCGGCATATTGCTGTGCGTAGGCGGCGTTCTGGTAGGCGGTGAGAAACGCCACGCGGCGTTGAATGATCTCGTCCAGACTAGGCCGCTTGACCAGCTGGATCACCTGCTCGGCCGCACTGAACCGGGCGATCCCCTGCGGGTCGTGCGCGGCGCGGCGGCCCCACTCGAATGCGGCCTTGTTCTTGTCCACCTGCACTGCGTTGAGCTCGAACGCGCGCATCAGCGCGGCGTGACCCAGCGGAATCCAGCCTTTCTGCCAGGCAAAGCCCAGCAGCATGGGGTTGGCGTAAATCGCATCCCCCAGCAGGTGCAGCGCCGCGGTCTCGGCGTCGAATCCGGCCACCTGCCCGGGGCCGGCGGCGTGCTCGATCGCGTGGCGGCAGGCGGCAGCGGGGAATTGCCAGTCGGGGTGGTGCACGAAACTGGCGGTGGGCGTGCCGTGGGTGTTGAGCGCCACCCAGGTCTGTCCCTGACGCACGCGCGAGAGGGTTTCGCGGTCGGCGGTGACGATGGGGTCGCAGCCCAGGATCAGCTCGGCCTCGGCCAGGGCGATGCGGGTGGTGTGGATCTGCTCGGGCGTCTGCGCGATGAGCACATGGCTCCAGGTCGCGCCGCCCTTTTGCGCCAGCCCCGCGGCGTCCTGGGTGACGATGCCCTTGCCCTCGATGTGCGCCGCCACGCCCAGCAGCTGCCCGATGGTAATGACCCCGGTGCCGCCCACGCCAGCCACCAGAATGCCGTAGCAGCCGCCGCCGGCGCGGTCGGCTTTGATGGGGTCGGGCACCTCGGGGTCTGGAACGGGCGGCAGCGCCTGCAGGCCGGCGCGGGCTTCGGGCTTGCGCAGCTGTGCCCCTTCGAGCAGGACGAAACTGGGGCAGAAGCCCTTGAGGCAGGAGAAATCCTTGTTGCAGCTGCTCTGGTTGATGGTGCGCTTGCGGCCGAACTCGGTGTCCAGCGGTTCGACCGACAGGCAGTTGCTCTGCTCGGAGCAATCGCCGCAGCCCTCGCACACCAGCGGATTGATGACCACGCGGCGCGGCGGATCGGGCAGCTTGCCGCGCTTGCGCAGGCGGCGCTTTTCGGTGGCGCAGTACTGGTCGTAGATGATCACGGTCACGCCGGGCACCTCGCGCAGACGACGCTGGATGGCGTCGAGCGCGTCGCGGTGGTGCACGGTCACGCCGGGGGCGAGATCGTGGACCTGCCGGTATTTGTCCGGCTCGTCGGTGACGACCACGATCTGCCTGACCCCTTCGGCCTGCAGCTCGCGGCTGATCTGCGCCACGCTCAGATGCCCTTCGACCGGCTGGCCCCCAGTCATCGCCACGGCACCGTTGTACAGGATTTTGTAGGTGATGTTGACACCGGCCGAGATGGCCTGCCGGATGGCGAGCAGTCCGGAGTGGTAGTAGGTGCCGTCGCCCAGGTTGGCAAACACATGCCGCTCCCGGGTGAACGGCGCCTGCCCGACCCAGGCCACGCCCTCGCCGCCCATCTGGCTGAAGGTGGAGGTGTTGCGGTCCATCCAGACCACCATGTAATGGCAGCCGATGCCGGCCATCCCGCGCGAGCCTTCGGGCACGCGGGTGCTGGTGTTGTGCGGGCAGCCCGAGCAGAACCAGGGCAGCCGCTTCTCACCCGCAGGCGTGGCGGCCAGCGCGGCTTCGGTCTGGTCGATCACGCGCAGACGCTCGGCCACTTGGCGTTGCACGTCCACCCCGGCATCGCGCAGGATGCCCAGCTTGTCCAGCCGGCTGGCAATGGCGCGGGCGATGACCGCCGGACTGAGGTCGCCCTTGGCCGGCAGCAGCCAGTTGGTTGCGGGGTTGGGCTGGCTCCACTCGCCGCCAGATCGGTCGCCGTCGCGCTCGTCGAACTTGCCGATGACATTGGGTCGCACGTCCTCACGCCAGTTGTATAGCTCCTCTTTGAGCTGGTATTCGATGACCTGGCGCTTTTCCTCGACCACCAGAATCTCCTGCAGCCCAGCGGCGAACTCGCGGGTGAGCTGCGCCTCCAGCGGCCACACCACCGCGACCTTGTGCAGACGGATGCCCAGGCGCGCGCAGGCGGCATCGTCCAGCCCCAGGTCGGCCAGCGCCTGCCGGGTGTCGTTGTACGCCTTGCCCGAAGCCATGATGCCCAGCCGCGCGTTCGGACTGTCGATCACGGTGTGGTTCAGGCGGTTGGCGCGGACATATGCCAGCGCGGCATACCACTTGACATCCATCAGCCGCGCTTCCTGCGACAGCGGATCGTCCGGCCAGCGGATGTGCACCCCGCCTTCGGGCAGGACGAAGTCATCCGGCAGCACGATGCGCACGCGGTCGGTGGACACATCGACCGAGGCCGACGACTCGACCACTTCCTGGATGGTTTTCATCCCCGCCCACAGGCCGGAATAGCGACTCAGCGCAAAGGCGTGCAGGCCCAGATCGAGAATGTCCTGCACATTGCTCGGAAAAAACACCGGCAGGCCGCAGGCCTTGAAAATGTGGTCGCTCTGATGCGCCGCGGTGCTGCTCTTGGCCACGTGGTCGTCGCCGGCCACTGCGATCACCCCGCCGTACCGCGCCGTGCCGGCCATGTTGGCATGCTTGAACACGTCCGAGCAGCGGTCCACCCCCGGCCCCTTGCCGTACCAGATACCGAAGACGCCGTCGAATTTCTTTTGCTGTGGGTACAGGTCGAGCTGCTGCGTGCCCCACAGCGCAGTGGCGGCGAGTTCCTCGTTGACCCCGGGCTGAAACACGATGTCGTGCGCCTCGAGCTGGGCCTTGGCCTTCCACAGCGCCTGGTCGTAGCCGCCCAGCGGAGAGCCGCGGTAGCCCGACACGAAGCCCGCGGTGTGCAGGCCGGCTGCGGCGTCGCGCTCGCGCTGCAGCATGGGCAGCCGCACCAGGGCGTGGATGCCGCTCATGAACGCGCGGCCGGAAGTGAGGGTGTATTTGTCGTCCAGCGACATGGTCGCCAGTGCGTGACGGATGTGCTCGGGTAGTGGAGCGTTCATCGTCTGTCTCCTTGTCGGGGCGCGCCTTGCTGGGGCTGCGCCTGGGGGTACCGATCGGCCGCCGATCAGGCAGGCCGGGCAGATGCGGCGCCACACCCAGTGCGGCCCGCACGCCGTCTCGTGGACGGCGACCGGCTCGATGCCGGTAAAGCGATGCTAGTGCGACTGCGGGAGAGTGAACAGGGGAGAAGCGATAGGCGCGACGGGCCTGCGGACATGCGTGCGCAAGCGCCTCGCACCATCAGCCGAAGGACGGCAGGATCAGCACGTAGGTATCGACCGGGGCGTTGGGGTTGACCACGGGGCTGCTGGGATTGCCGTCGCCCCAGTCGCTGTTGAACAGGATGCGCGTGCCGCTGGTGCTGAAG
>JBMFIE010000119.1:0-5821 GCA_049976465.1 Thiomonas sp.
GGAAGAAGGCCTGCGCTTTGCCATCCGCGAAGGCGGCCGCACCGTCGGCGCCGGCGTGGTGTCGAAGATCATCGAGTGACGCCGTCCGCTTGAGACATGGTTTTTGTGGTGCGGCCAGCATGGCGCGCCTGGATCTGTTTGAATCGTGGCCGTTGTCTGTGTCGCAGGCAACGGCTTTCATGCCAGAAGACACAGGGGCATAGCTCAATTGGCAGAGCGTCGGTCTCCAAAACCGAAGGTTGGGGGTTCGATTCCCTCTGCCCCTGCCACTCCGACCCGAATCGGGGCTGAACGCGCGTAAATCCGTATGGCAAATCCGTCTGTCGAAACCGTCTCCACTGGGGCGGACAAAGCCAAGCTGGGGGTGGCCGCCGTCCTGCTGCTGGCGGCGCTGGGCTTGTTTTATGGCCTGGGCAGTCAGCCGATGTGGGTGCGGGTCCTGGTGCTTTTGGGGCTGCTGGCGGGGGCGGTGATCGCGTTTCTTTTGTCCGAGCCGGGTCGCGCGCTCATTGCCTACGGGCAGGACGCCATCCGCGAAACCCGCAAGGTCGTCTGGCCGACCCGCAAAGAGGCGATGCAGATGACCGGCATCGTGTTCGCTTTCGTCATTCTGATGGCGCTGTTCCTCTGGCTCACGGACAAATCACTGGAGTATGTGCTCTACGACCTGATTCTGGGTTGGAAGCGCTAGGAGCATGACAATGGCACAGACGCAGTCCAAGGCCCCATCATCCGGCAAGCAGTGGTATGTGGTCCATGCCTATTCGGGCATGGAAAAGGCGGTGCAGCGCAATCTGATGGAGCGCATCGAGCGCTCTGGCATGCAGTCCAAGTTTGGTCGCATCCTGGTGCCGACCGAGGAAGTGGTCGAAATCAAAAACGGCCACAAGAGCATCACTGAGCGTCGCTTTTTCCCCGGCTATGTACTGGTGGAGATGGAAATGGATGACGCCACCTGGCATCTGGTCAAGCACACCAGCAAGGTGACCGGTTTCGTCGGCGGAGCGAAGAACCGCCCGGTGCCGATCAGCGAGGCCGACGTCAACAAAATCATGAACCAGATGCAGGAGGGCGCAGAAAAACCGCGGCCCAAGGTGCAGTTCGAGGTCGGCGAGATGGTGCGCATCAAGGAAGGCCCGTTTGCCGACTTCAATGGCAATGTCGAAGAGGTGAATTACGAAAAATCCCGCCTGCGTGTCTCGGTCACCATTTTCGGTCGCGCCACGCCGGTGGAACTGGAGTTTCAGCAGGTCGAGCGCTTGTAGCCCGGTCTGCGGCACGACGCTGGGGCGCTGCCCCGGCGTCATGCGCTGCGTCCAGACCCGCCCGGGTCGCAGCGCTGCACCCAAGGGCGGATTCCGGGGAGCCTGTGAACCAGGCGCTCGCACCCATCTGGAGTCTATATGGCAAAGAAAATCGTCGGCTTTATCAAGCTGCAAGTCCCGGCTGGTAAAGCCAATCCCTCGCCGCCGATCGGTCCGGCACTCGGCCAGCGCGGCCTCAACATCATGGAGTTCTGCAAGGCATTCAATGCGCAGACCCAGGGTGTCGAGCCCGGTCTGGCGCTGCCGGTGGTGATCACCGCCTATGCGGACAAATCGTTCACCTTCGTCATCAAGACGCCGCCGGCTGGCGTGCTGATCAAGAAGGCGCTCAAGCTCGAAAAGGGTTCTGCCAAGCCGCTGACCGACAAGGTGGGCAAGATCACCCGCGCGCAGCTCGAGGAGATCGCCAACACCAAGATGAAGGACCTGACCGCCGCCGATCTGGACGCGGCGGTTCGCACCATCGCGGGGACGGCCCGTTCGATGGGCGTGACCGTGGAGGGCGTGTAAATGGCCAAGATGTCCAAACGTTATGCCGCCTTGCGCGCCAAGGTCGATTCGAACAAGCTCTACGCGCTCGATGAAGCGCTGGCCTTGGTCAAGGAATGCGCGGTGGCCAAGTTCGACGAGTCGATCGACGTGGCCGTGAGCCTGGGGGTGGATACTCGCAAGTCCGACCAGGTCGTGCGCGGTTCGGTGGTGCTGCCCGCCGGGACTGGCAAGGTCAAGCGCGTGGCAGTGTTCGCGCAGGGTGCCAAGGCCGAGGAGGCCAGGGCGGCCGGCGCCGATATCGTCGGCTTCGACGATCTGGCCGAGCAGATCAAGGCAGGTAATCTCAATTTTGATGTGGTCATCGCCTCTCCCGACGCGATGCGCGTGGTTGGCACGCTGGGTCAGATTCTCGGCCCGCGCGGTCTCATGCCCAACCCCAAGGTCGGCACGGTCACCCCCGACGTGGCCACCGCGGTGAAGAACGCCAAAGCCGGCCAGGTGCAGTTCCGTGCGGACAAGGCGGGCATCGTGCACGGCACGATCGGCCGTGCCTCGTTCGGTGCCGATGCCCTGCGCAGCAACCTTACCGCGCTGATCGACGCGCTGCAAAAGGCGCGCCCGCAGGCGGCCAAAGGGGTCTACCTCAAAAAGGTTGCGCTGTCGTCGACCATGGGTGTGGGCGTGCGCGTCGATACCTCCACGGTGAATGCGGCGGTGGCCGGGCAGTGATGTTTGAACCCGCCAAGGCGCAAACCGAGGCGGACAGGAATTGGTGGGCCGGGGCGGTGTTTGCATCGCCCCGGGCGATCCAAGACCGCAGGCGCGAGGCCATCGCCTCGCTTAATTCGGTACCCGCTCGCGGGGCCGGGCCTGCGCAGATGGCGAACCCGCTGGACGAGAGAATGGGCAAGGTGCGAACCCGGCCTGTGGTCACTCCAGAGGACGCTTGTACAGGCGCCCTGCACCAACCGGTGCAAGGCAATTTCTTCAGGAGTCAATCTTGAGTCTCAACCGCTCTGAAAAGCAAGCCTCAGTCGAGGAAATCTCGGCGCTGGCGGCCAAGGCGCAGTCCCTGGTGCTGGCCGAGTACCGCGGCATTGCAGTCGAGCAGATGACCAAGCTGCGCAAGCAGGCTCGCGAAAACGGGGTGCACCTGAGGGTGTTCAAGAACACCCTGGCGCGACGCGCCGTCAAGGGCACGCCGTACGAGTCGATTGCCGCAGACATGACCGGGCCGCTGATCTACGGATTTTCCGAAGATGCCGTGGCTGCGGCGCGGGTCATCCACGACTTTGCCAAGACCAACGACAAGCTGGTGATCCGCTCCGGCATGGTCAACGGCAAGCCGCTCAATCCCGCTGGCGTCAAAGACCTTGCCAGCATCCCGCCGCGCGACGTGCTCCTGGCGCGTCTGCTGGGGGTCATGAAGGCGCCGGTGTCCGGCTTTGCCGTGGCACTGGGTCAACTGGCGAAAAAACGCGAAGAGCAAGCCGCAGCCTGACCAGGCTGCTGCCTCCCACCCTTTTCATCCAAACCATTCTCTCGGAGTCAACACATGGCGATTACTCAACAAGACATTCTCGATGCGGTCGGCAACATGACCGTCATGGAACTCAACGACCTGGTCAAGGCGTTCGAAGAAAAATTCGGCGTGTCCGCCGCGGCGATGGCCGTGGCTGCGCCGGGCGCAGGCGGTGCCGCAGCTGCTCCGGCCGAGGAGCAGACCGAATTCACCGTGATGCTGCTCGAAGCCGGTGCGAACAAGGTCAGCGTCATCAAGGCCGTGCGCGAATTGACCGGCCTGGGCCTGAAGGAAGCCAAGGACCTGGTCGATGGCGCGCCCAAGGCGGTCAAGGAAGGCATTGCCAAGGCGGACGCCGAAGCCGCCAAGAAGAAGCTCGAGGAAGCTGGCGCCAAGGCCGAAATCAAGTAAGCCCATGGCGTTGTGCAGGCCCGGAAAGTCGAATTGGCTTTCCGGGCTTTCGTGCCTTCTGCCGGTTCGTGCCGGCAGAGCGGTTGCCCCATGGTCTGGGTGATTCCCGGCTCATGCGACAACCGATTTTGTCCCTGTGGAGCGGAGCGTATCCATGTCCTACTCGTTCACTGAGAAAAAGCGCATTCGGAAGAGTTTTGGCCGCCGCCAGAGCGTTCTGGATGTTCCCTATCTGCTGGCTACGCAGATCAACTCTTACGAGGCCTTTCTGCAAAAAGATCTCCCGCCCGCGCAACGCAAGGACGAGGGTCTGGAGGCGGCGTTCCGCGCCATTTTCCCCATCGTGTCGCACAACCAGAACGTGCGCATGGAATACCACGGCTACACCCTGGCCAAACCGGTGTTCGACGTGCGCGAGTGCCAGCAGCGCGGGCTGACCTATGCCAGTGCGCTGCGCGCCAAGGTGCGGCTGATCGTCATGGACCGCGAGGCGGCCAAGCCCACGGTCAAGGAGGTGAAGGAGCAGGAGGTCTATATGGGCGAGATTCCGCTCATGACCGACAAGGGCTCGTTCATCATCAACGGCACCGAGCGGGTGATCGTCAGCCAGCTGCACCGCTCGCCCGGTGTGTTCTTCGAGCATGACAAGGGCAAGACGCACAGCTCGGGCAAGCTGCTGTTTTCCGCGCGCATCATTCCTTACCGCGGGTCGTGGCTGGACTTTGAGTTCGACGCCAAGGACATCCTGTACTTCCGTGTCGACCGTCGCCGCAAGATGCCGGTGACCATTCTGCTCAAGGCCCTGGGCCTCAATCCCGAGCAGATCCTTGCACATTTCTTCGCCTTCGACCACATTCAGCTGATGGACGACGGCGCACTGCTCGAATTCGTGCCGGATCACTTCAAGGGCGAAGTTGCGCGCTTTGACATCGTCGACAAAAACGGCAAGGTGGTGGTTGCCAAGGACAAGCGCATCAACAGCCGCCACCTGCGCGAGCTCGAGCAAAGCGGCACGCAGCGCCTGTCGGTTCCCGAGGACTTTCTCATCGGCAAGGTGCTGGCGAAGAACCTGGTGTCGCCAGACACCGGCGAGATCGTCGCCCGGGCCAACGACGAGCTGACCGAGCCGCTGCTGAAAAAAATCCGCGAAGCCGGCATCCAGCAGATCCAGACCCTCTACATCAACGACCTCGACCAGGGCCCGTTCATCTCGCAAACCCTGCGCATCGACGAAGTGGCCGACCAGCTCGCGGCGAAGGTCGCGATCTACCGCATGATGCGCCCCGGCGAGCCGCCGACCGAGGATGCGGTCGAGGCGCTGTTCAACCGCCTGTTCTTCGACCCCGATGCCTACGACCTGTCGCGCGTGGGCCGCATGAAGTTCAACCGCCGCCTCGGCCGCGAGGAGGTCGAGGGCGACATGGTGCTGTCGCACGAGGACATCATGGCGGTGATCAAGACCCTGGTCGATCTGCGCAACGGCCGCGGCGAGGTCGATGACATCGACCACCTGGGCAACCGCCGGGTGCGCTGCGTCGGCGAGCTGGCGGAAAACCAGTTCCGTGCAGGGCTGGCGCGGATCGAGCGCGCGGTCAAGGAGCGCCTCGGCCAGGCCGAGACCGAAAACCTGATGCCGCACGACTTCATCAACTCCAAGCCCATTTCCGCGGCGATCAAGGAGTTTTTCGGCTCGAGCCAGCTGTCGCAGTTCATGGACCAGACCAACCCGCTGTCGGAAATCACGCACAAGCGGCGGGTATCGGCGCTCGGCCCTGGCGGTCTGACCCGCGAGCGCGCCGGCTTCGAGGTGCGCGATGTGCATCCCACCCACTACGGCCGTGTCTGCCCGATCGAAACCCCGGAAGGCCCGAACATCGGCCTGATCAACTCGCTTGCGCTGTTTGCCCGGCTGAATGAATACGGCTTCATCGAGACGCCGTACCGCCGCGTGATCGACCGCAAGGTGACCGACCAGATCGACTACCTGTCGGCGATCGAGGAGGGCAAGTTCGTCATCGCGCAGGCCAATGCCGGCATGGACGAAAACGGCATGCTCACCGACGAACTGGTG
>JBMFIE010000120.1:0-5804 GCA_049976465.1 Thiomonas sp.
GCGGTCGAGCAGCGCGGCGATCTGCGGCGCGCCGGGGTGTGCTGGCGCGGCCCCGGTGTCGAAGTGCCCGTCGGCAACCAGGCGGTGCAGCGCGAGCCGCTGCGCCCAGCGCAGATCGTCGGCCTGCAGCGCAAGCTGGCCGGATGGTGCCTGCAAGCCGCCGAGCAGCGTGCCCTGCGCCTGCACCTTGCCGGCAAGCCCGGGATCGATCTGCGCCAGCGCGGGCGCGGCCAGCGTCCACCGCAGGGTGTCGCGCGGCAGGCCGAACGCGCCTTGCGCGCTGAGCTGGTTGTCGCCCAGCCGCAGCGCGGCGTCCACGTCCCACAGCCGCTGCGCGGAGAACGCCAGCCGGGCGTGGCCGGTGAAGGTGTGGCCGCGCCAGATGCTGCGGTCGACCTGCAGCGCGAGCTGCGCGCTGCGCTGCTGCACGCTGCCGCGGGCGGTGAGGTCTGCATCGAGCGTGGCGGCGGGGTAGTTGCCGAACTGCGCCGGGTTGAACTGCCGCAGCCGGGCGCGCAGGTCGAAGGGCTGCGCGCCCGCGGTGGACAGGTTGCCGCTGGCGTCCAGCCGCCCGCCGAGCGCGGACATCAGCAGACGCTCCAGGCGCACGCTGTCGCCTGTGCGTGCTGCCGTCAGACGCAGATCCCAGCCCGGCTGGGTCAGCGCGACCTGCGCGCGCTGCTGCTGCGCGGAGGCGTCGAGCGAAATCGGACCCGACAGCCGGGTGATGGCCAGCTGGGTGTCGATCGCGCGCGCGTTCAGGCTGCTCGCCTGCAGCCGCGCCTGCAGCATGGGCGCGTTCCAGGCGAGCGTGCCGCGCAGCTGCCCGCCCGCGCCAAGGTCGATGCGCAGATCGTCTGCGCTGGCGTGCTGTGCATCGCCCGAAAGCCTGGCCTGCACGCTGCGCAGCGGCAGGCGCTGCTGGTCGAGCGGGCCGGGGAAGCGGTTGCGCAGCGCCAGCTGGCCCTGCAGCCGCTGCGCGCTCGACGGCCCGAGATCGAGCTGCAGATCGAGCGCGGCGTGCGGCAGCGCGGGGTCGAACGCGGCGGGGTCGAGCGCGGTCGAGGTCAGCCGCGCGCGCGCCAGCGGCGTGGGGTCGAAGGGGGTCAGACGGGCTTGCAGTTGCGCGCTGGCGGCGGCCATGCGCAAGGTGCCGTCGAGCGCGAGATCGCGCAGCGTGCCGCTGGCCTGCAGCGAGGCCGCGTCGGCGGCGGTCGCCTTGCCGGGCGGGCCGATGTGCGTGGCGCTCAGCCGGGCTTGCAGCGCGAACGGCGCGGCGTCTGCGAGCGTGGCGTGCAGTTCCGCCCGGGCCCAGGGCGTGATGGCGCTGAGCTGCGCGCGCCAGCCCGGTGCCGCATAGTGGACCTGGCCGCTGGCGCTGCCCAGTGTCTGCAGCTTGCCTGGCGGGCCCACGCGCAGTGCGCCGATTGCGATGTGATCGATGTCCAGCCGCAGCGGCAGGCGCAGGCTGGCAGGCAGTTGCGGCGGCCCGCCGGGCGGCGCGGGACGGTCTTGCTGCAGGTCGATGCGGCGTGCGCGCAAGGTTTGCACATGAAGGCGGCGCTGCCAGAGTGCAGACGGCGTCCAGCGCAGTTCGGCGTCGTCCAGGGTGAGGGTATCGGTCGAGGTGACGATGCGCAGCCTGCCGATGCGCAGTGCGCTCCACAGGCTGCCGCGCACGTCCTGCAGCGTGATGTGCGTGGCGCCCAAGTGCAGCGGGCTGCGCGCCGCCAGCCATTGCAAACCCGCTTCGCTGCCCAGCCAGGCGAGCGCACCTGCGGCGGCCAGCAGCAGCGCCAGCGCCGCGGCGAGTATCCAGCCGAGCAGCCGCAGCCAGCGGCGTTTGCTGCGCGCCGGGCTGCGGCCGTTGCCTCCCGGCGGGGTTGCTCCCTCCCCAGCGCTCCCCACGGGTGGGGAGGGGGCCGCCTCTCCTCCCCCACCCTGTGGGGGAGGTTGGGTGGGGGTGTCGCGTTGATCCGACATGCGCGGCTCCATCAGAACGACAGCCCCACATTGAAATTCAGCCGATAGGCGTGCACCGCCTGGCCGTAGGCCAGATCGACCGACACCAGCCCGACCGGGCTGCGCCAGCGCGCGCCGACGCCGTAGCCGCGCACCGGTTTGAGCGTGCTCCAGGAGTCGGCGGCATTGCCCAGGTCGTAGAACACCGCGCCGCCCCACTGGCGGGTGAACCAGTGGTCGAACTCGGCGCTGGCGGTGAACAGGTAGCGCGCGCCGACGATTGCGCCGCCCTGCCGCAGTCCCAGGCTTTGGTAGGCGTAGCCGCGCACCGAGTTCGCCCCGCCGGCGCGGAACAGAAAGTTTTGCGGAATGCCGCTGGCGCCGTTGGCCAGCACCGCCCCGGCCTCGGCACGGAAAATCAGCTGGTTGCTCGGGTTCAGTGGCACATAGCCCAGGCCGCGGGCGTACAGGCGGATGAAGTTGGCGCTGGACAGCAGCGCCCGGCTGGCCCCGCCGAGCTGCACGTTGAGCAGCGTGCCACGGCTGGGGTCGAGCACGCTGTTCACGTCGCGCCGGGTCCAGCTGTAATTGAGGCTCAGCGCATGCACCTCGCTCGCGGCGGCGCCCTGCGGCACCTGGCTTTCGGCCTGATATTGCAGCGCCAAAGCGGTGTCGATGTTGCCACGGGTGCGCGCGCGCTGTGCGCTCACGCTGGTGTTGCGCGTGACCAGGCCGGAAATGTTGGTGCGGTCTTGCTGCAGGCCGATGCTGTCGTCGAATCCCTGTGCGCTGCGCGGAAAGGCCAGTTGCAGGCTGCCGCTCTGCTCGCGGGTCTGCAGCTTGACGCTGCTCGACAGGCGCCAGGCGCGGCCGAGAAAGTTCAGGTCGCGCCAGTCGGCCTGCACCCGCTGGCCGGTGTCGCTGCTCACGCCGACGCCAAAGCTGATTTTCTGCGCCGGTTTTTCGGTGACCTGCACATCCACCGGTACCACGTCGCCCTGCGCCTTGCGCACATCGGCATCGACCACGGCGTTGCGGAAATACGGACTGTCCTGCAGCGCGGCCTGATAGTCGAGCAGCGCGGACTGCGAATAGGGCTGGCCTGGGTGCATCGGCGCCAGGCGCAGGGCGATGCTGGCCGGATAGCGCTGCAGCCCGGTGATCTGCAGTCCGCCAAACACATACGGCGCGCCGGTGTCCAGCCGCACCATCAGCTGCGCCTGCCGGGTGGCCGGGTCGATGCTGGCGCGGCTGTCGGCCAGCCGCGCGCCGGGCCAGCGCCCGGACAGCAGCATGGACAGCACCCTGGATTTGGCCGCTTCCCAGTCCGCATCGCGGAACACCTCGCCCGGCTTGAGCGCCCAGGCGCGCAACAGGCGCGCAGTGAGCGCAGCGTCGGGTTTGCCGTCAGGGCCGTTCACCTGCAGATCGACCGCCTGCACCCGGGTCGGCTCGCCAGGCTGCACGTGCAGCACCACCCGGATCGGCGCACCGTCCGGGCAGTCGATGCGCACCGCGATCTGCGGCGAAAAATACCCTTGCGTGGCCAGCAGGCGTTGCGCCTGCGCTGGCGCTTCCTCGGCCAGACGCTCGATCTGGTCACGCGGCAGGTCTGGAAAGTTGCGCCAGCGCAACAGATCGAGGTTGTCGTGGAGCAATGTCTGCAGGTCGTTGGGCGCGTCGATGTCGACAACGTAAGCCGGCTGTGACGCGGTTGCAGCCGCCGTGTGCGCTGCGGCCGCGGCGTCCGCTGCCCAGGCGGTGGGCGGCAGAGCAGACAGCCCGCTGACCAGGATCAGACCGCCCAGCTGGCTGGCAAGCCGCCAGCCGAGGCGGATGCCGGCGATTTCGCGGAAGATGGCGGCCTGATCGATGCGCTTGGGTTCGATTGGCGTTCCAGGCATGCCTCCCATTATTCCTGCCGGGCCGGCAGTTCGTCGGTTCGGGGGCTTGTGGCCGTGCCGTCTGCTGGTGCCGGGATCGAGGCGTCTGCACGCCGCGCGTGAGGTTTGCCCTGGATCGATTTGTTGCACGCGATTTGTAAAGCGGCCATCACATTGCTTGCACTGTGGCGTGTAAACCGTGAACATTCGCACAGTATGTCGGAAAATCGCCACACCGATTTGTCACTTGCGCCTGTTTTGGTCGAGGCGTGCCAGTACGGGCGCGCCCCGTGTTCCAACCTCATCGCTCTGTCGCATGACGTCTCACAACAGCCCTGGGCCCTCCTCTGTCGCGCTGCGGATCGCCTATCTCGAAGACGACCTGCTGGTCGCGCAGGAGGTCAGCGGCTGGCTACGCGAGGCTGGCTACGACGTTCAGCATTTTTCTGACAGCCAGGAGTTCGCGCGCGCGGTGGAGCGCGGTGGGGCAGATGCCTGTCTGCTCGACTGGATGTTGCCCGGCATGACCGGCCCGGACGTGCTGTACCGCCTGCGCCTGCAGCTCGGCGCCAGCGTGCCGCCGGTCATTTTCGTCACCGCACGCAGCGCCGAGGCCGATGTGGTGCGGGCGTTGGAGTCTGGGGCGGACGACTATCTGGTCAAGCCGCTGTCCCGCCGGGTGCTGCTGGCGCGGCTGCAGGCGGTGCTGCGGCGTGCCGGCGTGGCGCAAAACAGTGCACGGCTGCGCTTGGGCGAGATCGAGGCCGACTTTTCGCGCCGACAGATTTTCGTGCGGGGCGTGCGCGCCGAGCTGACCGACCGCGAAACCGACCTGGCGCTGCACTTCTTGCAGAACGTCAACCGGCTGCTCACCCGCGACTACCTCATCCAGACCATCTGGGGACTGCGCCCGGAGGTCGAGACCCGCACGGTGGACGTGCATGTCAGCGCGTTGCGGCGCAAGCTCGGTCTGCATGCCGAATCCGGCTGGCGACTGGTGTCGGTCTACGGCCGCGGTTACCGGCTCGAGCGCGCGCGCAGCGCGGACGAAGGGCCGCCGACCATTCCGCCTGAGCTCGACGACTGAGTCGGACAACCGCCCTGCGTGATCGCGCCTGGCGGATCGAGCGCGACACTTGATTTTGCTTTCGTCCGCAAGGCTGATAATGTGCGCTTGCTGCAGTGCCTCGTCAGGGAGGGCCCGAAACCGCGAATCGCTCGTTTCACAACGGGCCTTGGGCGCGCCCCCTGCATGCGCCGCTGCGGTCTCTCTGACCCAAGACGATTCATGCGCAGATTCATGGCCTTGCCGTTGCAGCTTCGGGTGTTGCTGCTCGCCGCATTCTTTCTTGCACTCGACCCGGGCCTGGCCAGGGCGCAGGCCGTGTCCGCGGCGGCCGACGCCAATGCCTCCCCGTCCTGGCAATATACCGTCCGTCCCGGCGACACCCTCATTGCTTTAGGACGTCGTTACCTGCGCGATCCGGCGCAGTGGCCTCTGGTCCAGCGTGACAACCGCATTGCCAATCCGCGACAGATTCCGCCGGGCACGGTGCTGTCGTTTCCGGCCAGCCTGCTGCGCGAGCAACCGTCCTCCGCGCAGTTGGTCCAGGTTTTCGGCGCGGTGCGTTGGCGGGCGCAGGCCCAGGACGAATGGCGGTCGGCCAAGCCGGGGCAGGCGCTGGCCGCCGGAGCGCAGGTGCAGGTTCCCGAGGGCGGCAGCGCGGTGATCGAACTGGCCAACGGCACCCGCCTGGCCTTGCAGCCTGGCAGCCTGCTGTCGTTGGACACGCTCAGTCTCTATGCCGATGGCCTGATGGCCGACACGCGGCTGCGCCTGCAGCACGGCCAGGTGGACATCCGCGACAACCCGAAGCGTCTGCCGAACCAGAACCTGCGCATCCTCACGCCGTCTGCCCAAGCGGTGGTGCGCGGCACGCAGTTTCGTGTCAGCGCCGC
>JBMFIE010000121.1:0-5659 GCA_049976465.1 Thiomonas sp.
CGGCAAGGATCTCGCGCACCGTCTGCAGCGTGCCCTCTTGCGTGGAGCCACCCGCGCCGAAGGTGACGGAGCAGAACTCGGGCCGGCGCGCGTATAACCGCTGGCGTACCGCCCGCAGCTTGTCGGCCCCGTCGGGCGTCTTGGGCGGGAAGAACTCGAAACTCAGACTGACCGGTTGTGACGAGGCCATGCTGTCAATACCGGTAGTGGGCGGGCTTGTACGGGCCCTCCTTGGGCACGTTGATGTATGCCGCCTGCTGATCGGTCAGTTGCGTGAGCTCGGCGTTCAGGGTGCTGAGCTGCAGCCGCGCCACCTTCTCGTCCAAATGCTTGGGCAGGGTGTAGACGCCCACCGGGTAATCGGCGGTCTTGGTGAACAGCTCGATCTGCGCCAGGGTCTGGTTGGCGAAACTCGAGCTCATCACATAGCTGGGATGGCCGGTGGCGCAGCCCAGGTTGACCAGCCGGCCCTTGGCCAGCAGGATGATGCGCTTGCCGTCCGGGAAGATGACATGATCGACCTGCGGCTTGATCTCTTCCCAACGATACTGCTCGAGGCTGGCCACATCGATTTCGTTGTCGAAGTGGCCGATGTTGCAGACGATGGCCTGATTCTTCATCCGGGCCATGTGGTCGTGGGTGATCACGTGGTAGTTGCCGGTGGCGGTGACGAAAATGTCGGCCTTGTCGCAGGCGTAATCCATGGTCACCACGCGGTAGCCTTCCATCGCCGCCTGCAGCGCGCAGATCGGGTCGATCTCGGTCACCCACACCTGCGCCGACAGCGCACGCAGCGCCTGCGCGGAGCCCTTGCCCACGTCGCCATAGCCGCAGACCACGGCGATCTTGCCGGCGATCATCACATCGGTGGCACGCTTGATGCCGTCGACCAGACTCTCGCGGCAGCCGTAGAGATTGTCGAACTTGCTCTTGGTGACCGAGTCGTTGACATTGATCGCGGGAAACTTGAGCTCGCCGCGCTGGTGCATCTGGTAGAGCCGGTGCACGCCGGTGGTGGTTTCCTCGGTCACGCCCTTGATGTGCGCAAGCCGGGTGGAATACCACTTGGGCGAGGTCGCAAGCCGCGCCTTGATCGCGGCAAACAGCACGCGCTCTTCTTCGCTGGTCGGGTGGCTGAGCACCGCGGCGTCGGTTTCGGCCCGCGCGCCCAGATGCAGCAGCATGGTGGCGTCGCCGCCGTCATCGAGGATCATGTTCGAGTAGCCGCCGTCGGGCCATTCGAAAATGCGATGCGTGTAGTTCCAGTACTCCTCGAGCGACTCGCCCTTGACCGCGAACACCGGTGTGCCGTTGGCGGCAACCGCAGCGGCGGCATGATCTTGTGTGGAGTAGATGTTGCACGACGCCCAGCGCACCTGCGCCCCCAGCGCCTGCAGGGTTTCGATCAGCACCGCGGTCTGGATGGTCATGTGCAGGCTGCCGCTGATGCGCGCGCCACGCAGCGGCTGGCTGGCCGCGTATTCGTTGCGGATGGCCATCAGCGCGGGCATTTCGCTCTCGGCAATGGCGATCTCGCGTCGGCCCCAGTCGGCCAGGCCGATGTCGGCAATCACATAATCAGGGGAATTTTTCAAATCGACCACAGCGTTCATACACACTCCGAACAAAGTGGCCGGGAACGGATGCGCACCGCATCCCGCGCCCGGCACGGGTTGGGTGAGCGCCGTTGAAGGAAGGCCGCCTGCAAATGTTGCCGGGGCGGCCTGCGATCAATGTCCCGAGCCTGGCGACGGCTGGTGCCAGAAGACAACCACCCGTGCGTTGCAACGCTCCTCGGAACCGAGCTAGCCGTGAAAGCCTTCTGAACACGCCCATTGGCGCAAGCGGCTGCCAGGACAACCTGGCCTGACACCAACCAAGACCCGGCAGGTGCAAGCACGCAAAGCATTTCAACGACAAGCCGTGCAATTCTACTAGGCGATGCTCGCCGTGCAGGGGGGCTTGGCCAAATACCCGCGCCAGTAGGAAATCCCCAATCCCGAGCCGCGACTGTGTTGTTTATTGTCACAAATCGAGACACCTGCAATCTTTTGCATCATGTCTTGCCCGGCATTGCCGCCGGAATGCACCAATAACAACCCATCCCGAGGACATACTTCATGCAGATCGACAACCGTCGCCGAGACCTGCTCGGCTTCATCGGCGGCAGCGCTGCGTTGCTCGCCGCCCGCCCGGCCTGGGCGGTCGTCTCACCGCAAGCGGAGACGCCGCTCGAGCCGTTCACCGGTCCGGGGCCGAACCCGTACTGGAACAGCGTCGGCCCTTTCGTCACCTATCCACAAAAGCTGCCGCTGATCCGCCTGACCGACCGGCCGATCCAGCTCGAGACGCCGCGGCGCTACTTCCGCACAGCGATCACGCCAAACGAGGCGTTTTACGTCCGCTACCACCTGCCCGAGATCCCGAACGCGGTCGATCTGGCCAGTTGGCGGCTCACGCTAGAGGGGAATTTCGAGCACCCGCTGCAGCTCAGCCTCGAGCAGTTGCGCCGCGAGTTCAAGCCGGTGACCATCGCCGCGGTCAACCAGTGCTCGGGCAATTCGCGCAGCCGCCTGCAGCCGCGCGTGCCCGGCGGGCAGTGGGGCAATGGTGCCATGGGCAACGCGCAGTGGACCGGCGTGCGCCTGATCGACGTGCTCAAGCGCGCCGGGGTCAAGTCCGGCACGGTGCAGATCCAGTTCGAAGGCTTGGATCATGGCCCGGGACCCGAAGGCAAGGGTTCGAACCGCTTCCTCAAATCGTGGAACCTCGACGAGCCGGTGCTCAAGCTCGCGGTCATCGCCTATCTGATGAACGGCGAGCCGCTGCCGATGCTCAACGGTTTTCCGGTGCGGCTGGTCATGCCGGGCAAGTTCGCCACCTACTGGACCAAACACCTGAGCTTCATCCGCGCGCTGACCGAGCCCGACACCAATTTCTGGATGAAGCCGGCGTATCAAATCCCCGACACACCCAACGGCAGCACCACGCCCGAGGATCTGAAGGCGGGCAAGGTCAAGCTCGTGCCGATCGGCCATGTGAACATGCCGGTGCGCTCGTTCATCGTCGACCCGGATGGCGCGGCGCCACTGCTGCCCGGAGTCCCGGCGGTCATCCGTGGCGTGGCGTTCAGCGGGCATGGCGCGGTGACCAAGGTCGAGGTCTCGGTCGACGACGGCCGGACCTGGCGGCCGGCGCGCCTCGGCCCCAACCTCGGGCCCTACTCGTTCCGCGAATACAGCCTGCCGTGGACGCCCACCGCAGCCGGCAAATACACCCTCGCGGTGCGCGCCACCGACGCCAAGGGCAATGTGCAACCCGACACCGGTGTGTGGAACCCGGGCGGCTATCTATGGAACAAGATCGAGCGCCAAGAGGTGCTCGTGCTCAACGCTTGAGGACGATGACCATGCGCAAAACCCTTCTCACCCTCGCGGCGCTCACCGCTGCGGCCAGCGCCTGGGCGATCGAGCGTCCCGGCCTCGTGACGTCGGGCGACTACGCCAGCGGCACGCTCGGCAGTGTGGCGCAGCCAGCGCGCGCAGAACCCGGGTCGGGCACGGTTTACCGCGTCGGCAAATGGCCGACCTACACCGCCGAGCTGGCTGCTGGCCCCGGGCGTGACACCGTTCTCGGTCATTGCAGCATGTGCCACAGCGTGACCTACATCACCATGCAACCGCCGCTGCCCGCGGCGACCTGGGAGATGGAAGTCACCAAAATGATCAAGACCTACGGCGCGCCGATCGACGAGGCAACCGCCAAGGAAATCACCGCTTACCTACAGGCGCACTACACGCCCGAGACACGCAAGCAGTAAGCCGCTGGCCGGCAAGCTCTGCACGGTCCAGTTGCTTGTCGGCTGCGGCGACACGTCTGCGCACTCGTCGGCGCGCAGTCCGCTCCGCGCGCATCGGACTGCGGCCTGCCGCCGCTCAGGCGCCGTGCCGCAACGCATCGAGAAAGCTGCGCTGCCACCAGTGCACGTCGTACTGCCGGATGTTGGCCAAAAGCCGCTCGTGCCGCTGCTGCCGCTCGGCAAGCGGCATGCGCAGCGCGGTGGCGTCTGCGGCCTGCTCGGTCGAATACGGGTTGACGAGCACCACGTCGCCGAGCTGCTCGGCGGCACCGGCAAAACGCGACAGCACGAGCACGCCTGGGTCGGCCGGGTCTTGCACCGCGACGAATTCCTTCGCGACCAGGTTCATGCCGTCTCGCAGCGGCGTCACCAGCGCCACCCGCGCGGCGCGATAAAGACCGGGCAAACGCTGGCGGGCCACAGTGCGGTGTAAGTAGCGCACCGGCATCCACTCCAACCCGCCGAAATCGCCGTTGATCGCCCCGCACAGCCCCTCGAGTTCGCGCTTGAGGTCGTCGTAGGCGCCGAGCCCCTCGCGCGACGGTGCGGCGACCTGGATCAGCGTGGCGCGCTCACGCGTCTCCGGGTAGCGCTCGAGCAGACGGCGAAACGCCTTGACTCACTGCGGCAAGCCCTTGGAGTAGCCGGTCGACGCCGACCAGCAAATCGCGGTTCGTAAAACTGCTCGCTGCGCACGCAGCCTTTGAGATCGATCGCAAACAGCCCATCGCTCGGCCGCTCGCCGCCGAGCAGAGCGTAGAACACCGGATCGCAGTCGAAACGCGGCACGCAGCTCCAGACGATCGTCCCGCGCGGATCGACCAGAGCGCTGACCGCGCAGTTGCCGATCACGCCGAGCTGCAGATTGCGCTCCTGCGCCACGGCGCTGCTTTCTGTCGTGGGGACGATCTGCCCGCTCATCCCCCTGCTCTCCTTGCCTGCACTGCCGCGCCGCGCCGAGGCTGATCGAGCGCCTGCCGCAGCCACGCGCGCAGCTGCGTCGGTGACTCGAGCCGGTGCAGCGCGCAACTCGGCCCGTCACCGATTTTCACGCCGACTCCACCCGCCGCCTGCACCGCGGTAAACGCTGCCTCGTCGGTCAGATCATCGCCGAAATACCAGGGCTGCCGGCCGGCGAACGGCGCCTCGCCGACGAACGCCTCGATCGCCCCGCCCTTGTCGATCGCAGCCGGCTTGAGCTCGACGACCAGCTTGCCCGGCAATACCTCCATCCCGGCGCATCCTGCGCGATGGTCTGCATCAGCTCGACGCACTGCGGCCAACACTGTGGCGCCTGACGGGCGTGAAGCGCGAGCGCCGCCGGCTTGACCTCGAGCGCAGCGCCGGACTGAGCCGCTGCGCCAATGCACGCAAGCGCTCGGCCAGAGGCTCGAGCGCGGGTACGTCCACTCGCTGGATGCGCCCTGCGGCATCGCGCCGCTCGGCGCCGTGCACCCCGGCCGCCGGCAGACGCAGCGGGGCAAACAGCGTGTCGATCTGCCCCAGAGGCCGCCCGGAGATCAGCGCGACCGGCTCTCTCGCGGCATGCAGCCGCGCGAGCAACGCGCGCACCTCGGGGTCGACCCACACCGCATCAGGCGTTGCGGCAATGTCGACCAGCGTGCCGTCGATGTCGAAAAACCAGGCAATGGCGGCGGGAAGCGGCGGCGGCCTCATGCAGCGGGCAAGTCGTTGGCGGACAAATCATCCCAGCGAGTTTCGGCTAGGGCCTGTTCACGCTATTCGTACACCCGCGCCGGGGGTCTGGGCGGATGCAATGCGAGGCGCAGGCCGCGCCGT
>JBMFIE010000122.1:0-5583 GCA_049976465.1 Thiomonas sp.
GCGACTGGTGGTTGGCGCGGTACAGCACGGCGATGTGCGCCAGCTCCGCGCCCCGCCCGCTGCGCAGCGCCTGGATGCGTGCAACCACCATCTGCGCCTCGTCGTCCTCGTTGGCCGCCTGCCGCACCTCCACCGCCTCGCCCTCGCCGTGCTCGCTCCACAGGCTCTTCGGATAGAGCTTGGGATTGCTCTGGATGATGGCATTGGCCGCGCGCAGGATGGCGTTGGTCGAGCGGTAGTTCTGCTCGAGCTTGATGACCTCGAGCGTGGGCCAGTCGGTCTGCAGGCGTTTGAGGTTGTCCAGCGTCGCGCCGCGCCAGCCGTAGATGCTCTGGTCGTCGTCGCCCACTGCGGTGAAGCGCCCCTTGTCTCCGACCAGCAGCTTGAGCAGGTCGTACTGCGCCGCGTTGGTGTCCTGGTATTCGTCGACCAGCAGATAACGCAGCTTGTCCTGCCAGTGCGCGCGCACGTCGGCGTGCTGCTGCAGCAGGGTGACGGGCAGCCAGATCAGGTCGTCGAAATCCACCGCCTGATACGCCCGCAGCATGTCGGCGTAGCGGGCGTACACCTTCGCGGCGACACGCTCGTCGTCGTTCTCGGCCGCGCGGGCTGCGGCCTCGGGTGTGCGCATGGCGTTCTTCCACAGGCTGATGGTCCACTGCCAGCGGCGGGCTAAGGCGTTGTCGGTCGTGCCGCCGGCGTCGCGCAGCAGGCCGGTCACGTCGTCTGCGGAAAGGATGGAAAACCGCGGCTTGAGCCCCAGCACCTCGCCGCTTTCGCGCAGCATGCGCACGCCCAGGGCGTGGAAGGTGGAAATGGCGAGCTTGCTGGCCACGCCGCGCTTGTCCACCAGTTGCGCGGCACGCTCGCGCATCTCGGCCGCGGCCTTGTTGGTGAAGGTGATCGCGGCAATCTGATCGGGCTCAAGACCCGCACGCAACAACCGAGCGATCTTGTGGGTGATCACCCGGGTCTTGCCGCTGCCCGCGCCGGCGATGACGAGGCAGGGCCCGGAAAGATGGGCGACGGCACGTTCCTGGGCGGCGTTGAGCATGGGGCGGGTCTAGGGAAAAGCGGGAGAGTCTAGGGCCCAGCGGACGCGGGGATGCCCAACCCGGTCATCGCGCCCTGGCAGGCACCGGCCACGAAGGGGGGGCTTGTCTTCAGCGCCCCGCCGTGGCGCGCAGCGCCTCGTACTCGGATTCCTGGTATCTCGGGTCGAGGTAGGTGGGTGCGATCGCTTCGAGCGATTCGGGATGCGGCACGCCCAGCGCCGGGACGAAGCCGGGCAGCGTCCCAGTGCACACGCTGTCGATTTTCATCGAGTCCAGGTTGTCGCGGCTCATCAGGGGCGTGCCTGGAGCCAGTTCCATCAGCCAGGCCTGCAGCCGTCCGAGCGCATCGGGCAGCGGGATGACGGCGCGGCCCTGACCGCCGCCGACCCGCGCCCACTGGCCGGACAGGCGCACCAGTTCGGCCAGGGTATAGACCTTCGGGCCGCACAACTCGTAGGTCTGGCAGATGGTGTCGCGTGCCTGCGGCCCGACCAGACTGTTGACGAACGCCGTGACCACGTCGCCCACATAGACCGGCGCGAAGCGGGTGCCGGCCCCGGCTAGCGGCACGATGGGAAACACCCGCTGCAGCCGGGCGAAGGTGTTGAGAAAGTTGTCGCCGGGGCCGAACACCACCGAGGGCCGGAACACGGTGAGATCCAGCCCGGGCTGCGCGTGCAGTGCCGCCTCTCCCGCCCCTTTGGAGCGCAGGTACATCGACGGGCCGTTGACATCGGCACCGAGCGCGCTCATGTGCACCACACGACGCACCCCGTGCTGCGCGCAGGCCGCGGCGATGCGCCGCGGCAGCTCGACATGCGCGCGGGCGAAGTCGGGGCCATAGGGCTGGCCGCGCCGTCCTTGCAGAATGCCCACCAGGTTGACCACCGCGTCGCGCCCGGCGATCAGCCGCGACAGCGTGGCATCGTCGTGCACATCGGCCTCGACCACATCGACCGTCGGCAGCTGCACCAGATGGCGCGCACGCTGGCGGCGGCGGGTGGGCACCGTGACAAAGTGATTGCCCAGCGACAGGGCATTGACCAGGCGGCTGCCGATGAATCCACTGCCGCCGATGACGAGGATGTCGAGTTGCATGCGCGTTCCGTCAAGTTGATCAAAACTCAGGTGAATTTTCCGCTGCGCGGCCCGCTGACCGCACGTGACCACATGTTCACAGCTTCTCAGCGCTGCGTGCTGGCCAGCATGGCCTCGGCCGGGCCGATGTCGCCGAGCCGCGCCTTGAGCGACTGGGGCTTGCCGCTGAGGATGGCGGCGTACACCGTGGCGTTGGCCAGTACCCGCTTGACATAGTCGCGCGTCTCGGCGATGGGAATGTTCTCGGCGAAGATGGCGCCGGGCAGCAGCGGCAGGTCGGGTAGCCCCATGTTGCGCCAGCGCAGCGGCCGCCCAGGACCGGCGTTGTAACCGGCTGCGGCCAGCGCCTCCGAGCCGTCGAACTGCTGCAGCAGCCCGCTCAGGTAGGCGCTGCCCAGCTGCACGTTCACCCCGACATCGGCGATCTGGTCGTGGCTGTAGTCGGCCAGGCCGATTTTGCGCGCCACCAGACGGGCCGTGGCCGGCATGAGCTGCATCAGCCCCGAGGCACCCACCCAGGACTTGATATTGGCGATGAAGCGCGATTCCTGCCGGATCAGGCCAAACAGGAACGCCTCGCTCACCCCCTGCTGCTGCGAGGCCCGGGCAATGGCGTCGCGGTAGGGCATGACGTAGCGCTGCGCGATGTCCACGCCGCTGGTCACCCGCTCGCTGGTGTTGATGCAGCGATCCCAGATCTGCTGCCGGCAGGCGAGCTCGGCCGCGGCCTGGAGCTGGTCGTCGCTGAGCCCACGCAGAGAAAAATTCCATTCGCGCACCGCTTCATTGCGCAAATCCAGGCTGAACAGCGCCAGCGAGCGCTGGATGCCGGGCCGCACCGCCTGCTGCGCCACCGCCGCCAGCGGCGCCGGCGGCAGCGAAGCCGGCAGGCTGATTTTCATGCCCAGCGCATCGGTGGCGAGCTGGCCGTAGAAATCCCAGGGATTGGCCACCTGCGCCAGCAGCGCGCGGCCCTCGATTGGATGGCCGAGCCGCTCCAGCGCGCGCGCATGCCAGTAGGCCCATGCGGGGTCTTTGTTGCCCTGGTCGATCAGGATGCGGGTGGCGCTGCGCACCTGCGCCCAGTCCTGCGCGCGCAACGCGGCGCGCACCTGCCACTCGAGCACCACGGGCGACGGCACATAGCTCGGGTCGGCCTGGTTCATGCGGGCGAAGTCGCGCGCGGCGTCTGGCTGAAGATTCAGCGCCGAAGACAAACCGATGCGCCCCCACAGTTGCGCCCGGTCGCGCGCGGGCAATGCAGAAAAATGGTCCTGCAGCAGCCGTGCAGCCTGATCCGGGTCTTGTCGCGCCATGCTCAGCAGCGCCAGCACCAGATATTGCCGGCGCTCGGGGTCGGCGATCGCCGCCTGCGCGCCACGGCGCACCACGTCGAGCAGGTAGCGCACCGCATCGGTGTCGGTCTGCGCCAGGATGCGCCAGCTCCCCGGCGGCAGGAAGGGGGCGAGCAGATCACGCCCCTGCCTGGCAAGGCCGTCCTCGTAAAACCGCCGCATGCGCTGCCACAGCATCTCGCGCGGCATCGCCCCACTTTGCAGCAGCGCGGTGGCGGCGCTGTTGCACCCCGGGCCGCCGGTGCGCTGATCCATCCACAGTTTGAACACCTGCGCAGTGACGTCGGCATGCTGGGTGACGAACTGGCTTTGCAGGTCATAGCACTGCACCTGCGGATCGTCGCGCATGATGAAGTGCGGATAGACGCGGTTGAAGTCGTCCCAGTCCTGGCGCTTGCCCAGCTCGAGCAGCCAGTCGTTGCGCAGGCGGTCGAGCACGTAGGTGTGCGGATAGGCTGCCGCGAAAGCGTCGAAATCCTGCTGCGTGGCCTTGGCGAGCGTGGGCTTGATCGCCCAGTACGCCACCCAAGGCTCGAGCAGCGTGCCCTTGAGCAGCGGCAACGCGTCGCGTGCGGGCTGCGGATCGCCGCGCTGCGCCGCCTTCTGCGCCGCGAGAATGCGCTGAGCCTGATCGGCAGGGATCTGCGGCATCGGCGGCAGGACCACCGGTGCAGCGCTCGAGCCGGTTTGGCGCGAGGCGGTGTCGGACTGCGCCAGGGCCGGCAGCGCGCAGCAGCCCAAACCCAGCGCCAGGCCCAGCAATGCGCAGCAGCGCAAAATAGACGGCAACAACCCGTGGAATTTCATAGGACGTCAGCTTACCGTGAACCCTCCGCTCTACGATCCATTGTCCCCTGATCTGCCTCAGAATTTGCGCGCCGACCTGCGCCGCGAATTGATCGCCAGGCGGCAGGCCCTGCCCGATCTGCCCCAGCGACAGGCCGCGCTGGCGCAGCGACTGCGGCAGGTGCTCGACGCGCTGGAGCCCGAGTCGCTGGGTGCTTACTGCGCCACCCGCGGCGAGTTCGACCCGCTGCCCACGGTGAGCGCCTGGCTGGCCGAGCATCCCGCCTGCACCCTCGCCCTGCCCCGCGTCAGCGAGGCCACGAAGCAGATGGAGTTCATCGCCTGGACTCCCGGCGAGGCGCTGCGCCCCGGCCCCTACGGCATTGCCGAACCCACCGGACAGACCGTCGTACAGCCCGCCACCCTGCTCGTGCCCTGCGTGGGCTTTGCCGAGGTGGGGCTGCGGCTGGGCTACGGCGGCGGCTACTACGACCGCTACCTGGCCGGCCGTGAGGAGGTCTACACCATCGGTTTGAGCTACGCCTGCTGCGAGCTGCAGCAGCTCGACATGCAGCCACACGACCAGCTCATGGACCTGGTGCTCACCGAAGACGGCCTGTACGGCCTGGATGCCTTGTCGCTGACTCTGGACGATTGAACACGCACGCTGTCGGCCCACTGCTTGCCGAGGCCGAGCTCACCCTGGACCCCAGCGGCCAGCCCGCCAGTGCACGGTACGGCGACATCTACGCCAGCCGTGCCGGCGCACTGGGTCAGGCGCGCGCGGTGTACCTGCGCGGCTGCGGCCTGCTCGACTCACCGGCGCGCTGGGCCGGGCAGTCGCAGTTCACCATTCTGGAAACCGGCTTCGGCCTGGGCGTGAACTTCCTCGCCACCTGCGCCGCTTGGTGCGCCGACCCGCAGCGCTGCACCCGTCTGGATTACGTCAGCCTGGAACTCCACCCGGTGCGCGCCGCCGACCTGCTGGCGCATGCTCCGCCCGAACTGAAGGACCTGGCCGCCATGCTTGCAGCGCAATGGCCGCCACCCGTGCGCGGCCTGCATGTCATCACGCTCGACGCTGGCAACCTGAACCGCCTCCTCACCCATGGCCAGGGAAAGGCCGCTTCTTCCCCGCCCCGTGGGGCAGGCCAGGAGGGGCATTTTTCTGATGCGCGCAGCGCCGTTCTCACCTCCCCCACTGGTGGGGGAGGCCGGGAGGGGCATCTTTCTGATGCGCGCAGCGCTGTTCTCACCTCCCCCACATGTGGGGGAGGCTGGGAGGGGCA
>JBMFIE010000123.1:0-5395 GCA_049976465.1 Thiomonas sp.
GAAAAAAGCCGCGGCGGCCTGAGTCAGTTCAGCCAGCCCTTTTTGCGGAAATACCAGAACGGCGCGATCACGGTGAGCACCATCAGCCCCAGCGCGAACGGATAGCCCCAGGCCCAGTCGAGCTCGGGCATGGCCTTGAAGTTCATGCCGTAGATGCTCGCGATCAGCGTGGGTGGCAGCATGGCGACCGAGGCCACCGAAAAAATCTTGATCACCTTGTTCTGGTTGATGTTGATGAAGCCCACGGTGGCGGCCATCAGGAAGTTGATCTTGTCGAACAAAAACGCGGTGTGGCCGTCGAGCGAGTCGAGGTCGCGCAGGATTTGCCGCGCCTCTTGCGACTGCTCGGCGCTCAAGTGGCGGCTGCGCAGCAAAAAGCTCAGCGCCCGGCGCGTGTCCATCACATTGCGGCGGATGCGGCCGTTCAAGTCTTCCTGCAGCGCAATGCCGCTCAGCGCCTCGGAGGCGTCCTGGTCGCTAGGCCGCGGCTTGAGAATGTGCGCGCCGATGGCTTCCAGCGCGTCGTAAATGCCTTCGAGCGTGTCGGCAGAATATTCGGCATCGGTGAGATAGAGCGCCAGCAGCACATCGGTGGCGTTTTCGATCAACCCCGGCATGCGCCGCGCCCGCAGCCGTAGCAGGCGGAACACGGTGAGGTCGTGGGTGTGGATGGAAAACAGCACACTGCCGTGGATGATGAAGGCCACGCGCTCGTTGCGCGGCCGCTCCTGGTCGCTGATCAGAAAATCCGAGCGCAGATGCAGCTGGTTCTCTTCCTCCTCTTCGTAGAACCGGGCCGATTCCTCCAGGTCCTGGTCGAGCACGTCGGCCGGGATGGTCAGGCCAAAGCGCGCCTTGATCCAGCCCAGCTCGCGCGGCGTGGCCGATTCCAGATCGACCCACACCGGCTGCAACCCGGCGAGTGTCTGCGAGTCGACCACTTCCTGCTGCACCAGGCGGCCATTCTTGAGGGTGAACACGTTGAGCATGGGCGCATTATGCGCAACGACGGTTTCCGTACCGGCGCGCGGCAAAAGCTCGGGCTGCGCTCAGCGCACGAAGCGGTACACCCCGTCGTGCTCCAGGCGGCGCAGCTGACCGTCGAACCAGAGTTTGTGCAAATGTGCGATCGACTCGCCCATCGCAAAAGTCATCTGATGCACATCGAGCGGCCGCTTGAACAGCACCGGCAGCAGGTCAGCGGCGGTCTGCGGCGTGGCGCAGGCCTGCAGCACTTCGGTCAGGCGCTCGCGGTGATGCTGCTGCAATTGCGCGATGCGCGCGTGCGCGCCGCGAAACGGCAGGCCGTGCGAGGGAAACACCAGGGTGTGCGCGGGCAGCAACGCGGCAAAGCGCTCCAGGCTGCCCAGAAACTGCTGCAGCGGATTGGCCAGCGGTTCGTTGTCGTTCACGCTGATGTTGGTGGAAATACGCGGCAGCAGCATGTCGCCGGCGATGAACAGCGCGTCGCGCTCGCACAGCAGGCTGATGTGTTCTGGCGCGTGGCCGTAGCCTGCAACACAGCGCCACGCGCGCCCGCCGATGTGCAGCACATCACCGTGCTGCAGGCGCCTGAACCGCGGCGGCATCGCCGGCACCAGGCCGGTGTAGTAGTCGGTGCGCCTGCGGATGGCGGCCAGGGTGTCGGCATCGTGCAGGCCGTGCGCGGCAAAGTGCGCAGCCATTGGCTCGCCGCCGATGGTCAGGCAGCCGCGCGCGGCCATGCACGATACCGCGTAGTCGGTCGCGCTCATCCACAGCAGGCAATTCCAGCGCGCGGTCAGCCAGTGCGCCAGCCCGACATGGTCGGGGTGCATGTGCGTGACCACCACACGCAGCACTGGGCGTCCGTCGAGTTGGGTGGCGAACACCTGTTCCCACGCGGCGCGGGTGGGTGCGGAGTCGATGCCGCAGTCGATGACGGTCCAGCCGCGCACGCCGTCGAGTGTGTCTTCCAGCAGCCAGAGGTTGATGTGGTTCAGCGCAAACGGCAGGCCCATGCGCAGCCAGCGCACGCCGGGGACGAGTTCGATGCTGGCTCCGGACGCAGGCACCTCGCTGCCGAAGGGGTAGTGGATGGGATCGGCAGCAGATGTGTCGGACATGGTGTGGGTCTTGACGGGGAGCGGTCACTACACTTGACGTTAACGTCAACTCGATGTCGAGTATAGGCACGCATGAAAAACGCCGCTGTCGCTCCCGCCGCACGCACCTACACCATTGGCGAACTCGCGCGCGAGTTCGACCTGACCACCCGCGCGATTCGCTTTTACGAGGAAGCCGGGCTGCTGTGCCCGCAGCGCAAGGGGCGGCGACGCATCTATACCCAGGGCGACCGCACGCGGCTCAAGCTCACGCAGCGAGGCAAGCGGCTCGGGCTGAGCCTGGCCGAGATCAAGGAACTGGTGATGATGTACGAGTCGCCGCGCGACACCGTGCCGCAGTTGCGACGCTATCTGGAGGTGCTGGCCGCGCACCGCGCCGACATCGAGAGCCGCATGGCCGACCTGCAGGCGACGCTGGAGGACATCCGGGCGTATGAGGCCGAGGCGCGCAGCTTGCTCAAGACGCTCGGGGCGACCGGCGGTTGATGCCGGGCGTCATGGCGCCGACACCGCGGCCACCTCGACCCGGTTGCGCCCGCGCTGCTTGGCCTGATACATCGCGGCATCGGCACGGCTGAGTGCGGCGTCCAGCGTGTTTTCTCCGGGCTGCAGGCGGGTGACGCCGATGCTCAGGGTCATCGGCACGCGCAGGCCGTGGATGCGCAGCGCATGGCGCGCCACCAGTTCGCGCATGCGCTCGGCGAGTGCGGTGGCGGCCCGGGTGTGGGTCGCGGGCAGAAACACGGCAAATTCCTCGCCGCCGATGCGGCCGATCACATCGCCTTCGCGCAGCGCGGCACTCATGCGGCTGGCCAGTTGCAGCAGCACGGCGTCGCCGACCGCGTGGCCGTGCGTGTCGTTGACTCGCTTGAAGTGATCGGCGTCGATCAGCAGCAGGCTGGGCAGATCGCCGCGGGCTTCGCGCAGCGTCGGCTCGGCGTGCTCGAAGAATCCCCGGCGGTTGTACAGCCCGGTGAGCATGTCGGTCTGCGTCTGGCGGGCCAGTGCCAGTTCGCGCTGCTTGCGCTCGGTGATCTCGACCAGGCTGGTGAGCACCGCCTGCTTGCCGTCGTAGCGCAGGCTGCGCGCAGCCAGCATCACGTGAATGTTCGCGCCGTGGGCAGTCAGCATGCGCACATCCACGGGGCCGACCTCGCCGCGTGCATCGAGCGCGTCGCGGATGGCCTGACGCGACTGCGTTTCGGCATAGAAGCGCGATGCATGCGCCGATCCCGGGTCGGGATACAGGCGCTGGGGGTCGAGCAGCGCCTGAGCCGAGCGGTTGAACCGCAGCACCTTGCCATCCACCCGGTCACTGAGCACCAGCGGTACCGGGCAAACCTCGAACAGATGGCGCAAATTGCTTTCTGCGGCGCGGCGTTCCTCCATTTCCTGCGCCAGACGCAGCCGCTCCAGCCAGGCCAGCCGCCCGCTGCGAGCGCTGCGCACCGCGGCAGACCAGCCCAGCAGGTGCACGAACACCGCGATCACCAGCATCGCCGTGAGATCGCGCGGCGTGGCGTGAAACCAGCCGACGGCCATCAGGAACAGCGTTGCGGTCGAGAGCGGCAGCAGCCAGTAGTTGACCGGACTGAGCATGGGCACAAAGGCGTAGAACGCCAGCACCATCAGCAGCCCGGACATGCCCTGATTCGGCGAATAGTCGCCATAGGCCAGATTGACCAGCCGAAAGGCCACGATACCGCCGATCTGAAACGCGATCAGCGCCCGGCGCAGCACGTCGGGGCGTTCGCGTGCGCCTAGGCGTGCCACCCACCAAAGATGGATGCCCAGCGCCAGCACCACCAGCCGCGCCAGCAGGATGGACCAGAACTGCGGGCTGTCGTGCAACTTGGTCCAATCCACCACACTGGCCAGCACGAATACACCGCCGCCAGCCAGCCCGAGCAGCCGCAGCCGGGACGTGATGTCCGGCCACGCACTCAGGACATAGGCGTGTTCGTCCTCTGCGCGGCGGAACAGCCCGAGTTTGCCGATCGGATGACCGGAATCGTCGGCAGGGGGCAGGCCGTCGTCACTGTTCGCGTCGGCGGATTCGGAACCACGGTGTTGCAACGGCATGGGGTGTGGGCGCAGAACCGACCTGCACAATGTAAAAAATTGCATTATCCGGCGGTGGCTTGCGGAACCGGTGTGAACCTTGTCACGCTGCGCGCGGTTTGTCTGTTCTTCACGTTGACGTAAACGGAAGGTAAGATTCAAGCCCATGCGCTGCCGCCAGAGCAGCCCCAACGGAGACCCGCCCCATGCAACTGCCCGGACTGGACTTTCAACTCGGCGAGGACATCGCCGCGCTGCGCGAGGCGGTGCGCAGTTTTGCCGCCAAGGAAATCGCCCCGCGCGCCGCCGAGATCGACCGCAGCGACCAGTTCCCGATGGATCTGTGGCGCAAGTTCGGCGACCTCGGGCTGCTGGGCATCACCGTGCCCGAGGCCGACGGCGGCGCAGGTCTGGGCTATCTGGCGCACATGGTGGCGATGGAGGAGATTTCGCGCGCCAGCGCGTCGGTCGGGCTGTCGTATGGCGCGCATTCCAATCTGTGCGTCAACCAGATCCGGCGCAACGGCAGCGCGGCGCAGAAAGCCAAATACCTGCCGAAATTGATATCGGGCGAGCACGTCGGCGCGCTGGCGATGAGCGAGCCGGGGGCGGGCAGCGATGTGGTGAGCATGACCCTGCGCGCGGAGCGGCGGGGCGATGGGTTCGTGCTCGATGGCAGCAAGATGTGGATCACCAACGGCCCGGACGCCGATGTGCTCGTGGTCTACGCCAAGACCGACCCGGCCGCAGGCGCCAAGGGCATCACCGCCTTTCTCGTCGAGAAGGGCTTTGACGGGTTTTCAGTGGCGCAAAAGCTCGACAAGCTGGGCATGCGCGGCAGCCACACCGGCGAACTGGTGTTTCGCAACTGCGAAGTGCCGGCGGAGAACGTGCTCGGAGAGATCAATGGCGGGGTGCGCGTGCTGATGAGCGGGCTGGACTACGAGCGCGCGGTGCTTGCCGCAGGGCCGGTGGGCATCATGCAGGCGGTGATGGACAACGTGGTGCCGTATGTGCACGAGCGGCAGCAGTTCGGCCAGCCGATCGGCGAGTTCCAGCTCATCCAGGCCAAGCTCGCCGACATGTACACCACCCTGCAGGCGGCGCGCAGCCTGCTCTACACCGTGGGCAAGAATCTCGATGCGCTGGGCGACGGCCATGCGCGCAGTGTGCGCAAGGATTGCGCCGCGGTCATTCTGTGGTGCGCGGAAAAAGCCACCTGGATGGCG
>JBMFIE010000124.1:0-5384 GCA_049976465.1 Thiomonas sp.
GGTTGCGACGACGCCCAGCTCGCAAACTGGTTGACGCATGCGCGTGCGCTGCTGTTTCCTTCTTTCGTCGAAGGCTATGGCCTGCCACTGGTCGAGGCCATGACGCTGGGCGTGCCGGTCATCGCCAGCGATCTGCCCGCTTTCCGCGAAGTTGCAGGAAACATTCCGCACTACCTCGATCCGATCGACGGCCTGGGCTGGCTGGACATGGTGCAAGCATATGCCCAGCCCGCGTCAAGGCTGCGGCAGGAGCAGATCGCGCGCATTCAGGGATTTTCTGCGCCTAGCTGGCAGAATCATTTCGCACAGGTGGAGACATTGCTCGAGACGATCGGCCGGAGCACGTCAGCGCCCTGATGGCTGCAGACCGTGTTCATCGCTGCCCAGGCGCGTCGAAACGCCCGCCTTTGCCCATCGAAGACGCATGACCCGACCTCTTCAAAGCTCCCCGTCCGCCCAGCTGGCGTCACGACCCGCGCCTGACGATGCGCGTCTTCGCCTGGACCATCTGCCACAGGTTCTCCATGTGGTGGATTTTCCGCGCTGGAAATGGCCGGTGATTCGCCAGTGCTTTCCGGGGCGCAGCTTGCGGTTCGTGCATGCGCAGACGCTCCCTCCGGATGCGCGCGCCGTGGTGCTGTGGGGGCGCGCGCCGGTACCCAACACACTGCCTGCGTCCGCGCAGGTGCTGCGGGTCGAAGACGGCTTTCTGCGCTCGGTCGGCCTGGGTGCGGAGCTGGTGCGACCGCTGTCGTGGATCGTGGATACCCGCGGCATGTACTACGACGCCACATCGCCTTCCGACCTGGAATGGATGCTCGCCCACGCGGCGTTTCCCGCAGAGCTGCTCGCGCGGGCACGGCAGCTGCGGCAGCGCATCGTCTGCGCAGGGCTGACCAAATACAACGTTGGTGCGCGCAACTGGCAGCGCCCATCGCAGGCACGGCAGGTCATCCTGGTACCGGGGCAGGTGGAAAGCGACGCATCTCTGGCCTTCGGCGCTCCGGGCCTGCGCCGCAACATGGAACTGCTTCGCCGGGTGCGCGAGGACAACCCGGCGGCCTATCTGGTCTACAAGCCCCACCCTGATGTGGCGGCACGGCTTCGCATCACCGGCGAAGACGAACACCGGGCATCCGACTGGTGCGACGCCGTGGTGACCGACGTGCCCATGCACACCCTGCTCGACGCAGTGGATGCAGTCCATGTGCTGACCTCATTGGCTGGATTCGAGGCGCTGTTGCGCGGCAAGTCCGTGACCTGCTACGGGCAACCGTTTTACAGCGGCTGGGGCCTGACAGACGATCGCCTGCCGCACCCACGCCGCAGCCGGCGCCTCACGCTCGACGAGCTGGTCGCCGGGGCGCTGATTCTGTATCCGCTTTATCTGGATCGCAGCGGAAACGGTCTGATCGAACCCGAAAAGGCGCTCGACCAACTCGCTGCCTGGAAAGCGCGCAAGGGCACGGCGGCGCCCTGGTGGGCGGAGATCTACCGGTTTTTTCTGCGGCGGTTCATCGGCGTGCGGTAGCCATGCGCCATGTGGACGACTGGTCATGCCCGGGCTGCACGGCATCCGGGACTGCAAGCGGCTGCCCCACGCGGTTTTGAATCAGGCGCAGCGCCGCCTCGCGCGCGGCAGCGCGCATGCCGTCCTGCTCGAAAAACACCCCGCGAATCTGTATGGTTCCCGCGATGGCCTTGAGAAAGTCGTGCACCAGGGCCGCATCGGGCGGCTTGCCTTGCGTCCAGAAACTGTCGAGTCCGCCTTGGTGGGTCAGCTCGGGCACATCGAACACCGCCTGCCCCAGCACGACCAGAGGCCGGCCCAGATGCAGGGCGCGCATGCCCGTGGTGCTGTTGACCGTGACCACGCCCTTCGACTGGGAGATCAGGGTATCGAGATGTCCACCGCGCAGGTACAGCACGCGGTCTGCCACCCCCCATCTGCTGGCATGCTGGCGCAGCACTCGCTGCCAGTTTTTCAGCGCGGGATCCCAGGGATGTTCCTTGAGCACGAGGACGGCCTGCCTCGGCGCATGCTGCGCGAACGAGGCAACGACATGCGCAATCGACTCGGCAATGCCGGAAAACGGCGAATACGCCACGATCTGGAAATCAAAATCGAGCTGCAGGGGAAACAGGTAATACGGCCGTTCGCTGCGCAGCAGGGCATGCACCGTCTGTTCGGTCTGCACCCTGCGCAGCCGGTTGGTCAGCAGGCGCAGACCGCTGGCCGGGGTGTAGATCAGGGTGTGCGGCCTGCGGTCGCTGCGACGATAGAACGGAAACCACCAACCGAACAGGAGGTTGGAGAGGTTGTGCAGCAGATCGCCGCGTGCCATGTGAAATGCGCTGTCGACATACCGTGGCGTCCAGTCCACTTCCGGCAGCTGTGCTGCAAGCAGCCGAATGGCTTGCGGGTCGCGCGGGAAGAGCGAGCCACCACTCATGCCGTTGCGTTCGAAGGTAATCCAGTCCGGGCGGATGTAACCAAAGTCGTTGACCACGACCTGAATGCCAAGCGCCAACGCCAAATCGACCGCCTGCCGGTGGTAACGCCTGTTTTCACCAAGCAGCACGAGGTGGGTGACGTGCTGCTCCCGGTAGAACCGGTCGATGAACTCTGGCCAGCGACTGCGGCGGCCCCGGTAGGCCATGGCGTCTTCGCCATGCCAGAAAAGCCAGTCGCCGGTGCACAGGTTGATGCGCGTCACCCGCCAGCCTGCGGCCTTGAGGTGCGCGGCAATCTGCCGGTAAAAGGGCGACGGCATGCCCTGCAGAAAAACCACATGTGGCGTCTTGGGCGCTGCTGCGTGGCTGCTCATGCCGCACCCAGACCGGTCTGCTGCGCACGAAACCAGCGCACCGAAGCAGCGATCGATTCTTCGTAGCTGATGCGCCCCACTGGTCCGCCGGCGGCGATCAGCCGGGCCGCACTGTGCCCGCAGGTTCTGCCAAATATCCGCACGATCAGCCGGTGCAACAGCGGCTCTTGCGACGTGCGCAACAGGCGATATGGCGTCTCGATCAGCGCAGCGGCCAGCTCGGCAACGGGATAGGGCAGATCGATGATCCACCCTCGCCCCGCCAGACCCCGCCGCAGATCGTCCAGAAACTGCCGCCAGCTGACAGGCCGCGGGTCGGCGACATTGAAGACTGCGTTCTGCGCCTGCGGTGCCTGCGCCGCCCAGAGCATGACATCGACCAGATTGTTCACGTCCAGATAGCCAGCATCTGCCCGCCCCCCGCTCACGCGCAGCATCAGACCGTGCTGCAACTCTCGGCCCACCCGCGCGATGAAGGGGCTGCCTGGCCCCATCACATTGGTCGGCCGCAGCACGGTGTACGGCAGGCGCATGCGCTGCGCTGTCTGCCGCAAGAGTTCCTCTCCCCGGAGCTTGCTGTCGCCATAGCCAAATCCGGGCGGACGCAACGTGCAGCGCTCGTCGCAGGGCGTTTGCGGGAATCCATAGACATCGACCGTCGAGAGATGAACGAAACGCTGCGGCACGGAGGGCTGCGCGGCAATGGCAGCAAGCAGATGGCGCACCCCATGCACATTGACCGCCTCATACTCCTGCGCCTTCCCCCAGGTCCGGACGTCCGCCGCGCAGTGGAACACCACGCTCACATCCGACACCGCAGGAGCCAGCGAGCGAGGATCGGTCAGATCGCCGACGATCACCTCGGCCCGGTCCTGCCATGCAGGCCGGAGTCTGCCGGGATCGCGCACGAGAAGGCGAGGCCGCACGCCCTGATCGATCAAGCGATCCACCAGGTGCCCACCTACGAAACCGGTGGCCCCGGTGACCAGCACGGAATCAGCCCGCAGCGTTGCCGCGCTCATGCGGTGGGCTCTCCTGCCGCCGACGATTTGAAGACCTGCCTCGGGCCGGGTTGGGGCACTTTGTTGAGTAGCGCATAGCCCAGGCCGACAAAGGGATTGATCAGCCCCCACGATGCGCGAATGGCGAGCCGGATTGGAACGACCTCGGCACCGAGGTCTTGCTTGATCGGATACGTGGTCAGCCCCATTTCCAGCCGGGTGGCTCCCAGGGCAATGGCCGTCTCGACCACCGTGGCCGCAATGTAGATGTAGAGGCTGTCGTTCTGCGCGACTTCGCGGCCAACATAGAGCCAGCGCAGCATGTCCCCGTCCATCAGCAGCAAGGCGTGCCCCACCCAGGCATCCCCCCTGTAAAAGAGCAAGACCTTGGCACGTTTGCCCATCGTTGCGGGCAGGTCACGGTAAAACGCCGGAGTCAGAACCTCGCGCTGGAATTCACTCGCGTGTGTATGCACCTCCATCCACTGCGCACACAGTGTCTCGGCCAGATGCGCAAAATCATCCACTAGTTCGTGCCGCACGCCCGCCGCCCGGTTGCGCTTTTGGTGCTTGTGCAGCTTGCTCCGAAAGTAGCTGCGCATGGCTGAGTGATACTCGGCAACCGAGCGCCAGCGGATATCCAGATAGGTGTTGGGCAGGCTGTCGGTCCAGTGATAGCCATGCCGCGCAAACGCGGGCCGTAAATGCTGCGCGTTGGGCTCGAAGTCGCGCACCACGATGATCAGACAGCGCTCCTGCCTGGCGAGCGCCCGAAGCTCGGCACTCAGCGCATCGACCACGGCCTCATCGCTGACATCCGGGCTGCGGATGTAGGGCGGGCTGCTGATGGTGATGGGTGTGCCGCATTCGAGCATCTTCCATTTGAGGAAGTTGGGGAACAGGCGCCGGATGCCACCGAGCACCCTGCGGATCCACGGCGGGGCAAAAATGGCGATGTCGGTGGTGACGGTGTAGACCCCAGCGATTGCCACCGCCTGCCCCTGCCGATACACAACGACGTAGCGGTAGGTGAAGTCATTCATCCCAGACCGCTCGATCAGGCCCCAGAACTCCCGGCTCATGGCCACCGAGCCACGACAGGCAAGCGCATCCCAGTCGGCCGCAGGAACGCTGGCCAACGAATCAAACCGAATGGCTTTCAGGGGAGTATGCAAGGGGGTGGGCGATCGACGGAGGTCTTCCGCCTGAGCGTGTCTCTCGTTTAGTCATAGAGTTTATCCGGCCATCGTGATCGCCAGAGTTCGCATGCCGAGGGGGTGACAAAACCCAGATCATCCATTGGGCCACCTGCAGTACGGTCTCGCATGCCAGCACCAGCACCTGCACAAACACCTTCTCGAGCTGCGGCAGGAAGCGCCGCAGGACATTGGCGATGCGGTCGTGGACGGACTGGGTGTTGGCTGCAATGAAGCGAAACGCCACCGAGTCGTGGTTAGCGCGCACCGACGGCGGTAGCAAATAGGTGGTGTCTCGCGGAGCAAGCGGCTTGCCGGTGGCCGTCCAATCGAGCGAAGGATTGGCCGGTAGTTTGACG
>JBMFIE010000125.1:0-5378 GCA_049976465.1 Thiomonas sp.
CCTCGGTGTGGAAGGTCTTTTTTACCGAAGACCATCCCATGCAGGACCTGCTGTTTGCCATGATGCGCGACCGCGGCGTGCACATCCTCGACAACTTCCCCTGCTTTCTCACCACCGCGCACACCCCGCAGGACATCGCCGTCATCAAGACCGCGTTCAAGGAGGCCGTGGCCGAGCTGCAGGAAGCCGACTTCATTCCACGCCGCACCGATGCCGCCCCCGCGGCCTTCGACGCCAGCCGCCCGCCCGTGCCCGGCGCACGCATCGGCAAAGACCCCAGCGGCAACCCCGCCTGGTTCGTCCCCAATCCCGAGCAGCCCGGCAAATACCTCCGCCTGGACGCATGACCATGGACACGCACACCCCAGCCGCCGCAACGGCGGTCGACTACGACCCCTTCGCCGAGTCCGCGCCCGTCGCCCGCGTGGTGCCCACCACCGAAGCGCAGCGCGAAATCTGGCTGGCCTGCCAGCTCGGCGGCGATGCCACGCTGGCGTACAACGAGTCGGTCACCCTTCATCTGCGCGGCACCATCGACCTGCACCGGCTCGGCGCCGCGGTGTGCCGCCTGACCGACCGGCACGACGCGCTGCGCGCCACCTTCAGCGCCGATGGCCGGCAGTTGCTCATCGCCGAGCATCTCGCGCTCGACATCCCGCGGGACGATCTGCGCGGGCTCGCGCCCGAGCAGCGCGACCGCGCCGTGCGCCAGTCCGCCGAGCGGACGGTCGTCCAGCCCTTCGATCTGCAACAGGGGCCGCTGTTTCGCGCCCGGCTGCTGCAACTGGCCGACGATCATGTCGCCCTGTTGCTGAGCGCGCACCACATCGTCTGCGACGGCTGGTCGTTCGGTGTTCTGATCCGCGAGCTCGGCGCGCTGTATCTGGCCGACCGCGCGCAAGCGCCCGAGCCAGACGCGCCCGCGAGCTTCGCCGCCTTTGCCCAGGCGCTGGCCGCGCGGCAAGGCACCCAGGATCATCGTGCCGACGAGGCGTATTGGCTCGCGCAATACGCCAGCGTGCCGGCGGTGCTCGAACTCGCCTGCGACCGCCCCCGGCCCGCCAAGCGGGTGTTCACCTCGCGGCGGGTCGATCATGTCCTGCCCGCTAACCTGGTGGCTGCGGTTCGCCAGCTCGGTGCCCAATCCGGTGCCAGCCTGTTCTCCACCCTGCTCTGCACCTTCGCCGTCCTGCTGCAACGGCTGTCCGGCAATGACGAGGTGGTAGTGGGCGTTCCTGCGGCCGGGCAAACCCTGCCGGGCTTCGACACGGTGGTCGGCCATGGCGTCAATCTGTTGCCCCTGCGCCTGCATCCCGACCTTGCCGCGCCGCTGTCGCAATCGCTGCCTGCGGTGCAGTCGGCCATGCTCGATGCCTTCGAGCACCAACATTACACCTTCGGCACCCTGCTGCAAAAGTTGCTGATCGCGCGCGATGCATCGCGCGTACCGCTCGCGTCGGTCGTGTTCAACCTCGACCAGTCCATTGATCTGCGCTGCTTCGGCGAACTGCAGGTCAGTGTCTCGTCCAATCCGCGCCAGGCCGAGAACTTCGAGCTGTTCGTCAACGCCGTCCCGCAGGCCGATGGCAGTCTGCAGCTCGAATGCCAGTATGCCGCCGCCTTGTTCGACCACGCCACCGTGCAACGCTGGCTGGCGAGCTACCAAACGCTGCTGACGCATCTCTGTGCCACCCCCGAGCGCGCCCTGGGCGACATCGACATCGTCACCAACGCAGACCGACAACAGCTCACCCGTCTCAACACCACCGCCTCGCCACTGCCCCCGGGCCTGCTGCTGCACCAGCTTCTGCATGCCCAGGCCGTTCGCACCCCCGACGCCAGCGCGCTGGTTTGCGCGGACGCCTCGCTGACCTATGCCCAGCTCTGGGCACAGGCGCACCGCATCGCCCATGCGTTGCGCGCGCGCGGCGTGCAGCGCGGCTGCCGCGTGGGCCTGTGCCTGCCCCGCGATGCCGACATGCTGCCCGCCGTGCTCGGCGTGCTGGTTGCGGGCGCGGGCTACGTGCCCCTGGATCCGGCCTTTCCCGCCGCGCGGCTGGCCGACATGGCGAGTGACGCCGACCTCACCCTGCTGATCGCCAAATCGACCACTGCCGAGGCGCTAACCTGGCCGCGCGAGCAAAGCATCTGGCTCGATGCGGATGCCACCGACATCGCCGCCCAACCGAGCACCGCACCTGAGGCCGACGCGCAGCGCGACGCCACGCCAGACGCATTGGCGTACATGATCTACACCTCCGGCTCGACCGGCAAGCCCAAGGGTGTGATGCTGCCGCACCGCGCCGTGGTGAACTTTTTGCTCGCGGTCCGCGACCGGCCTGGCTTGCAAGCTGGCGACATGCTGCTGGCGGTGACCACGCTGTCGTTCGACATTGCCGTGCTCGAACTCATGCTGCCGCTGTCTGTGGGCGCTGCGGTGCTGCTGGCGACCAGGGAGCAGGCCGCAGACGGCTTTGCCCTGCGCGACCTGCTCGACCGCCATCCGGTCACGGCCCTGCAGGCCACGCCGAGCACCTGGCGTCTGCTGCTGGGCGCAGGCTGGCGGGGGCGCCGCCAGCTCAAGGCCCTGGTGGGCGGCGAGCCTCTACCCGCCGACCTTGCCGCACAGTTACAGCGCCATTGCCGCGAGGTCTGGAACATGTACGGCCCGACCGAGACCACGGTCTGGTCGACCTGCTGGCAGGCGCAGGACAACGGCGCGGGCATCGCCATCGGCACGCCGCTGGCCAACACCCAGGTCTGGGTGCTCGATCCGCGCGGCAAGCTCTGCCCGATCGGCGTGCCCGGTGAAATCCACATCGGCGGCGCCGGTGTCGCGTTGGGCTACTGGAGGCGCGACGCGCTGACCGCCGAGCGCTTCATCCCGGATCCGTTTTCCGCCGAGCCCGGCGCCCGCCTGTACCGCACCGGCGACCGCGGCCGCTGGCGCAACGACGGCCAGCTCGAACATCTCGGGCGGCTGGACTTCCAGGTCAAGCTGCGCGGCTTTCGCATCGAACTGGGCGACATCGAGTCGCACCTGGTGCAGTACCCCAACGTGGCGCAAGCCGTTGCCCTGGTGCGCGAAGACACGCCGGGCGATGCGCGGCTGGTCGCCTATGTCGTGACGCGCACCGGTCATGTTGCCCCCACCGCTGCCGAGCTGCGCGCCCACCTCGGTGCCAGCCTGCCCGCCTACATGGTGCCGCAGCATGTCGTCCTCCTTCCCGCCCTGCCGCTGCTGCCCAACGGCAAGATCGACCGCAACAAACTGCCACCGCCCTTCTCCACGAGCGCTGCGCCGCAGGCAGAGCGCCGACTGCCGCAGACCGGCACGCAAAGGCGCGTGGCCCAAATGATGGAAGAGGTGCTTCACCTGCCCGGGCTGGCGCTGGATGATGATTTTTTCGCGCTAGGCGGACATTCGCTTCTGGCCGCGCAGCTTGCCGCACGGCTACGCGAGCAAACCGGCCTGGACGTGCAGATGCGCACCGTGTTCGATGCACCGACCATCGACCGCTTGTCGCAGTGGATCGAGGCTCACGCCCGCGGCGATGCTGTAAAGGCCCAGACCGTTGCACGCCGCACCGAACAATCGGTGGCGCCGGCCTCGCTGCAGCAGGGGCGCATCTGGTTCCTCGAACAGATCGATCCCGGACGCCCCACGCACAACACGCCCTCGGCTCACCGCCTGCGCGGCCCGCTCGATGTGGTCGCGCTCGAACGTGCGATCAACGCCATGATTGCGCGCCAAACCGCCTTGCGGACCGTGATCGTCGAGGAAGGCGGCTCGCCCGTGCAGGTCGTGGTGCCTGCACTGACCGTGCAACTGGGCGAGGTGCACGATCTGTCGGCCCTGCCGGCCGACTTGCGCGAGGCCGAGCTGATGCGGCAATTGCAGGCCCGCAGCGCCGAGGTGTTCGATCTGGGCGAATTGCCGCTGTTCAAGCTGGGACTGTACCGGCTAGCAGAGGACGACCATGTGCTGTTTTTCATGCCGCACCACATCATCTGGGACGGCTGGTCCTTCGATCTCCTGTACGACGAAATGGCGACGCTCTACCCCACCTTTGCGGAAGATCGCACCCCCGATCTGGCGTCGCTACCCGTCACCTATGGTGACTACGCCGCGTGGCAGCAGCAATGGCTCCAAACCCCCGACCTTCAGCGCCAGCTGGCGTATTGGCGCGAACGGCTCACGCCGTTGCCCGCGCCGCTGGATCTGCCCACCGACCGGCCGCGCCCCAAGCGCATGACCGGCCAGGGCCAGACCCTCTGGTTCGATCACCCGGCCGACTGGTTCACCCGCCTGCACCAGTTCGCGCTGCAACTCGACGCCACACCCTACATGGTGCTGCTTGCCGCTTTTGCCGCGCTACTGTGGCACCAGTCCGGTCAGACCGACCTGGTCATCGGCACGCCAGTGCGCGGACGGCCCTCTGTCGATCTGGAAAAAGTAATGGGCTTCTTCGTCAACGCCCTGCCGCTGCGTGTCCGGCCGGATCCGGCACAGTCATTTGCATCGCTGGTGCAGCAGGTGCGTGGCGTGGTTCTGGATGCTTTTGCCGCGCCCGATGCGCCGCTGGAACAGATGCTGCATTTCTCATCCATACAGAGAGACGATAGCCGGAACCCGATCTATCAAGCCTTCTTCTCCTACCAGGATGTGCGGCAGCGCAACACCCACTGGGGAGCGCTCGAGCAGGAAAATCTCAAGCTCTATCCCCCCGTTGCGGCAGAGGATGTCCGCCTGTGGTTCCTGAACACCCCCAACGGGGTGACCGGTGGGCTGACCTACAACACCGATGTCTTTGACGCGCCGCGCGTGTCAGCGTGGATGGCGCAATACTTCCAGTTGCTCGCCGAAGCCATGGCTCAGCCCCAGATCGCCCTGGCGGAGCTGCCTGCCTTGCGCGATGAGCCAAGCATCAGCCCGTCGCTGGCTTGGACCGCACCAGCAATCGTTTCACCCAGCGCGCCCGCCTCGGGTGCGGCGGCGGTAAGCGGCCTGCAAACCAAGACAGAACGCCAGCTTGCCGCGCTCTGGGCCGAGCTTCTCGCCACGCCGCACATTGACCCGAACGACAACTTCTTTGACCTGGGCGGCCACTCCCTGCTGGTCATGCAGGCCCTGTCCCGCATGGAAGCGCAGACCGGCAAGCGCCTCGGGCCACGACACTACGTGTTCGACTCCTTGCGGCAGATCGCGCTGGAATACGACAACATCCAAGCGGCGGCGCCCAGCGGCAAAAAAAGCCTGTTGCAGCGTCTGTTCACGAGCCATTCGTCCCACAAAGCAGACTAGGGCCTGTTCACGCGATTCGTACACCCGCGCCGGGGGTCTGGGCGGATGCAATGCGAGGCGCAGGCCGCGCCGT
>JBMFIE010000126.1:0-5272 GCA_049976465.1 Thiomonas sp.
AAACCGGGGCAGCGGCGTGGCGCGGGTGCGGCGCAAGCGGTGCTGGCGGCGCAGGCCGGCAAGGCCGCTTGTGGTTCAGGCGGCTTTTTTCTGCGCCAGCTGCGCGCGCACCGCGTCGGCCCAGTCCTTCGGCGCGAGAGGAAAGCCCAGGCGGGCGCGGCTGTCGAGGTATTCCTGCGCCACGCCGCGCGCCAGGTTGCGGATACGGCCGATGTAGGCCGCGCGCTCGGTGACCGAGATCGCGCCGCGGGCGTCGAGCAGGTTGAAGCTGTGCGCACACTTGAGGACCTGCTCGTAAGCCGGCAGCGCCAGCCGAGCGGCCATCAGCGCTCTGGCCTGCTTTTCATGCGCGGCAAAGGCGTGCAGCAGGAACTCCACATCGCTGTGCTCGAAGTTGTAGGCGCTTTGCTCGACCTCGTTCTGGTGGAACACGTCGCCGTATTTCAGCAGCGCCTTGCGGCCCGCGACCTCGGTTTCGGTCCACACCAGGTCGTACACGCTTTGCACGCCCTGCAGATACATCGCCAGGCGCTCCAGGCCGTAGGTGATCTCGCCGGTCAGCGGCTTGCAGTCGATGCCGCCGACCTGCTGGAAATAAGTGAACTGGGTGACTTCCATGCCGTTGAGCCAGACCTCCCAGCCCAGTCCCCAGGCGCCCAGCGTGGGGTTCTCCCAATCGTCCTCGACAAAGCGGATGTCGTTGGTCTTGAGGTCGAAGCCCAGCGCCTGCAGGCTGCCGAGGTAGAGCTCCAGAATGTTGCCGGGCGCGGGCTTGAGCACCACCTGAAACTGGTAGTAGTGCTGCAGGCGGTTGGGGTTGTCGCCGTAGCGGCCGTCCTTGGGCCGGCGGCTGGGCTGCACATAGGCGGCGCGCCAAGGCTCGGGGCCGATGGCGCGCAGAAAGGTCGCGGTGTGACTGGTGCCTGCGCCGACTTCCATGTCGTAGGGTTGCAGCACGGCGCAGCCCTGCTCGGCCCAGTAGGCCTGCAGGGTCAGGATGAGGTCTTGAAAGGTGCGCATGGAATCCGCCTTGGAGAAGGCGCCATTGTAGGAAGCGCGCAGGCGGCGCCGCGCCGGCTTACGGCTGAGCGTCCGGGCTGGGGAGGATCACCCCCGGCTGCAGTGGCCCCGGCTGAGGCACCGGCTGGGCGATTGCGCCCGGGTGGGTTCCCGGCCCCAGACCGCGCACGCTGACGGTAGACGTGCCCACCGCCACCCCGCCTGGGCCGACCAGCATGCCGCCGCTGCCGGTGGTGACGCCGCCCGCGGCCTGCGGCGCCGAAGCGGCTGGCGGTGCCGACAGCGGCAACTGCGCGTCGATGGCCAGCGGCGGAAAATTCTGCAGGAAGTAGCCGGTCACCGCATCGGGTGAGCTGGACGCAAAGCCGGTGGCCGGGTTGACCTTCGCAGTGATGATGCCCGGCGGGACAGGCCAGGGCACATCGGGCTTGCCAGCCAGCGCAACGCGCATGTAGTCCATCCAGATCGGCAGCGCGGCCTTGGCGCCCTGCTCGCCGCGGTAGAGGTTGCGCTGGGTGTTGTAGCCCATCCAGGTGACCGCAACCAGATCGGGGTTGAAGCCGTCGAACCAGGCGTCGTGGAAGTCCTGCGAGGTGCCGGTTTTGCCCGCCAGATCGACCCGGCCGAGCGACCGCGCCGCCGCTCCCGTGCCTTGCTGGATGACCGCCTGCATCAGCTGGATGCTCAGAAACGCGTTGGCCGCGCTGATGATGCGCGGTGCGTTTTTGCCGGCGACCACCGGCCTGTGCTGGTAGATGGTGTCGCCGTGGGCATCGACGATGCGCTGGATCAGATACGGCTCGACCAGCGAGCCGCCGTTGGCGAACACGGCGTAGGCGGTGGCCATCTGCAGCGGGGTGAAGCTGCCCGCTCCCAGCACCATGGTCGGGTAGGGCGGGATCTGGTCGAGCGGCAGGCCAAAGCGCGAGGCAAACTGCCGGGCATACGGAATGCCCACGGCCAGCAGCACCTTGACCGCGCAGACATTGTCCGAATGCGCCAGCGCCAGCGTCGCCGGTATCGCGCCCAGGCGCTCGTTGTCGTAGTTGTGCGGTGTCCATGGCGGCTGGCCCGGACCGGGGTCGATGGTGATCGGCGAGTCGTCGATGATGGTGGTCGGTGCCAGACCCTCGTCGATCGCCGCGGAGTAGATGAACGGCTTGAAGCTCGACCCCGGCTGGCGGAACGCCTGGTTGACATGGTCGAACTTTTCCTGGTTGTAGTCGAAGCCGCCGACCCAGGCGCGCACCGCGCCGTCATGCGGATCGAGCGATACCAGCGCCGACTGCACGTCGGGCATCTGCGCGATGCGCCAGCCCTTGGCCAGCTTTTGCAGCCAGACCACGGCGCCGCGGTCGATGCGCTGCGCTGCCGTGGCCTTGGGCGACAGCCCGACGGCGGCGAACTGGAGCGCATCGCCGCTGAGCTCCAGCGTGTTGCCAGACCCCAGCACCGCCTCGACCAGCTTGGGGCTGGCGTGCAGCACCACGGCCGGATGCAGGCTGCCGGCCGCGACATACGATTTGAGCGCGCGGGTCGCCACGGTCAGGGCATCGGCGTCGTGCGGCGGCAGGTCGATGCGCGCCTGCGGCCCGCGCCAGCCGTGGCGCTGGTCGTACGCCAGCACCCCGTTGTGCACCGCGCTGACCGCAGCGTTTTGGTCGCGGTCGTGCAGGGTGGTGTAAACCTTGTAGCCGTCGGTGTAGGCCGCCTCGCCAAAGCGTGCCACCATGATCTGCCGCACCTGTTCGGCGGCATAGTCGGCATCGACCTTGTAGTGCAGCAGACCCTGACCGGCCACCACGTCCAGCGGCGCCTGCATGGCCTGGTCATACTGCGCTTTGGTGATGTCACCCAGCGCCAGCATGCGGCCCAGCACATAGTGCTGGCGCATGAGCGCCGCCTTGATGTTGGTCTGCGGATTGAACGCCGACGGCGCCTTGGGCAGCCCGGCGAGCACCGCCACCTGCGCCAGCGACAGCTGGTCGAGCGGTTTGCCGAAATACACCTGCGCCGCGGCGGCCACGCCGTAGGCCCGCTGACCGAGATAGACCTGGTTGAGATAGCGCTCCAGAATCTGGTCCTTGGTCAGCTCGTGCTCGATCTTGTACGCCATCAGCGCTTCGGTGAACTTGCGCAGCGGCGTCTTTTGCGGGCTGAGGTAGAAGTCCCGTGCCACCTGCATGGTGATGGTCGATGCACCCTGCACCGCCGCGCCGTGCATCAGGTCGGCCAGCGCGGCGCGGAACACCCCGCTCCAGTCGACCGCGCCATGTTGGTAGAACTGCGCGTCCTCCGCGGCGAGAAACGCCTGGCGCACCTGCAGCGGGATTTGCGCAAACGGCACCACGGTGCGACGCTGTATGCCGAATTCTCCGATCAGTGTGCCGTCAGCGGTGTAGACCCGCAGCGGCAGGTCCGGGCGGTAATCGGTCAGCTCGTTGAGTGCAGGCAGCCGCGGATAGAGCATGACCACGGCGAACACCAGTCCCAGCACCACCGCGAGGATCAACAGCACGGTGCCGATCAGGATCCTGAGCCAGAGCGGGCGCTCGCGGGCCCCGCTCGGGGGGCGTTTGCCGCGGCCCGCGGGCGGTTGCGAAGAGCCCGCAGTCGCGGAATCAGCAGAGGTACCCATTGTCGCGCGGCATGATAGCCGCCGCCAGCGTGATCACACCTTCCATCTCGTGACCAAATGTGACGGCGCCCGCCCCGCTGTCTGCAGCCGGACGGGCGCGCCTGTCCGCCGGTTTCACCGCGCTGGCGGATAGGTCTGGGGATATTGAGGGGCCGGCTGGTATGACGGCTGCGCAGGGTAAGACGGCGGCGGTGGCGGCGGCACGTAGCGCGGCGGGGCATACCCCGGCACCTGCGCGCCGCGCGCATACATGCACTGCTGGTATGCGATGTTGTAGGCCCGCTGCGCGCTGCTTTGCGTGTCGCCATAGCTGCCGGCGCCGCCAGCGCTTCCCGCAAGCAAGCCCAGTCCCGCACCGACGCCGGCGCCCTGACTGTTGCCGCCGATCAGCGCTCCCGCTGCGGCGCCGATGCCGGTGGCGATCGCCGCCGAGGTCAGCCCCGAGTTGCTTGCCCCGGTCTGGTACGGCGCCGATTGCTGCTGCGCATACTGGCGACAGCTCGCATCGATGGCCTGGAACTGCTCGAACGGCATGCCCGGGGCGGGCATGACCGCAATCGTCGGACCCATGGGTGCCGTGGCGCAGCCGCCCAGCACCAGCGCACCGAGTGCAGCGGGAAGGAGAAACAGGGGATGGGATACTCGCATGATGTGACCTCGAAAACGCTTTGCAGGGTGCGGCGGCTCATTTGCTCGGAGCCGGCGGTGGTGCAGGGGGTGCGGCAGGCACCGGTGTCCAGCCGCCAGGACAGGTTGCGACATAAGGGTAATAACCCGCCGGATTCTGGCAGTAATACCAGAACGATTGCGGCGCGGGCCCGGGCGGCAGCGACTGCACCACCACTGGTCTGCGCTCCACCACCACCGGCGGACTCCACGCGAACCAGCCATCATCGAAGGGGTACCAGGGATCGTCCGCGTCCCAGTCGCTCCAGAACGGCCCGTATCCATAGACGGAGTACACCGGCAAGCCGATGCCCACACTCCAGTACACCCGCGCTTGGGCCCATCCGGGGGCCGCCAGCAGCGCCGCGGCGATGAGCGCGAGCAGCACCGCCTTGATGCGCAACATCGCATGCATGTCAGACCTCTTTCTACAGCATTTGGAACGGCGCGCGCCGGCCGAGTTCCTTGCGCCGCCAACAAGCAACGGTGCGAGGCCGCTGCCTGCTGACATCCTTGGTGTGAAATCTATGCAAATTTTTGTTGCGCCGAGTGCCGTCGTCTGCTTTTGGTCAACTGTTTGGCGCAAGCGCGCGTTACAGTGGCTGCCGTACGCGCGCACAGGCGTCGCGTCAGTTCGAGGTGCCCTGATGCGTCGATTCATCCTTGTTTTCCTTGCCCTGCTCGCGCAGATCGGTACGGCGCAGGCGCAGGCCAGCGGCGACGTGGTCGTGGTGCTCGACTCGGGCGATGCCCGCGTCACTCTCATCAATCAAGCCACGCGGCAAACCATCGGCAGCTTTGCCACCGGCAAAGAGCCGCATCACCTGATGGCCACGCCCAACGGCCAGGATCTGATCGTCGCCAACGCGGTGAGCAACGACCTGATGCTGCTCGACCCCAAAACCGGCAAGCCCATCGGCAGCGTGCCCGACATCCCCGATCCATACC
>JBMFIE010000127.1:0-5215 GCA_049976465.1 Thiomonas sp.
ATCGGACCAGAGGTGCACGTGATGTCGGTATGTCAGCCCACGGTGCCGGTGCTGGGCGCGATTTCGCTGATGGCCACCGCCGGAGAGATTGCGCCGCGCAGCATGATCATGATGGGCGGGCCGATCGATGCGCGCAAATCGCCCACCGCGGTGAACAATCTGGCGATGAACAAGAGCTATGCCTGGTTCGAGAACAATGTGATCTACCGCGTGCCGGCCAACTATCCCGGCGCCGGCCGGCGGGTGTATCCGGGCTTTTTGCAGCACGCCGGTTTCGTCGCGATGAACCCCGACCGGCACTTCACCTCGCACTACGACTACTTCCTCAACCTGATCCGCGGCGACAATGACGACGCCGAAGCGCATCGCCGGTTTTACGACGAATACAACGCCGTGCTCGACATGGACGCCGATTACTACCTCGACACCATCAAACTGGTGTTCCAGGACTTCGGCCTGGTCAAAGGCACCTGGACCGTGCAGGGCCAGCCGGTGCGGCCGCAGGACATTCATCGCACCGCGCTGCTGACCATCGAGGGCGAGCTCGACGATATTTCCGGCGCCGGGCAGACCGAAGCCGCGCACGATCTGTGCACCGGCATCGCGGCGCAAAGCCGCCAGCATTTCGTTGCCGAGGGTGCCGGGCATTACGGCATCTTCTCCGGGCGGCGCTGGCGCGAGCAGGTCTATCCGGTGGTGCGCGATTTCATCGCCGCGCACCCGCACGGCGCAGCATCCGCGCGGCCGCGCAAGAACCCCGCCGCTCGCGAAGCGGCCTGACCCCGGCATGTCGAACCCGTCCGCTGCGCTGGCTGAGCAGATCGACGCCCTGCTGCCGCAAACCCAGTGCACCCGCTGCGGCTATCCAGACTGCGCGGCCTATGCCCGCGCCATCGCCGAACAAAACGCCGAAATCAACCGCTGCCCGCCCGGTGGCGCACAAGGCATCGCCCGGCTCGCGGCGCTGCTGCACCGCCCTGCCCTGCCGCTGGACCCGCAGTGCGGCGTCGAGGGCCCGCGCGAGGTGGCGGTGATCGACCCGGCGCAGTGCATCGGCTGCACCCTGTGCATCCAGGCCTGCCCAGTGGATGCGATTGCCGGTGTGTCCAAGCGCATGCACACCGTCATCACCGAGTGGTGCACCGGCTGCGCGCTGTGTCTGCCGCCCTGCCCGGTGGACTGCATCCGCATGGCGCCCTTGCCCGATCCCGAGCTGGCCGGGCGCACCGGCTGGGACGCATGGAGCCCTGCGCTGGCCGAGCAGGCTCGGGCACGCTACGCTCGGCACCGCCAGCGGCATCCCCGCGCACTTGCCGCCGAGGCCGATGCCGAGCAGAGCGCCGCCAGCCCGCCACCACCACCGCCCGACCGCAAGGCTGCGCTGCTGCAGGCCGCACGCGAGCGCGCACGGCAGCGACAGGCGGGCCTGCGCGACAGTAACAAACCAACCGACCAAACGACGACATGACGACCAAACCGAGCAAGTCCCTGCAAACCTTCCCCAACCCTGCGCCCGGGCGCGATTACCACATCCACATGCAGGTACCCGAATTCACCTGCCTGTGTCCGCTCACCGGCCAGCCGGACTTTGCCCGTTTCGACATCGACTTCATTCCCGACAAAAAATGCGTCGAACTCAAGAGCCTGAAGCTCTACATGTGGAGCTTCCGCAATGAGGGCGCGTTTCACGAGAAGGTCACCAACACCATCCTCGACGATCTGGTCAAGGCCATGTCACCGCGCTTTCTGCGCGTGACCGCGCGCTGGTATGTGCGCGGCGGCATCTACACCAATGTGGTGGTCGAACACCGCAAGCGCGGCTGGAAGCCGGCGCCGCGGGTCGATCTGACCCAATTCGAGGCGGCAGATCCCACCGCAGCTTGAGCGCAGATGCTCAGGTTTTGAGCGGAGTTGCCGGCAGAATGCGCAGGATGGCGTTCATCGTAGTGACCAGCACGGTTCCGTCGGCCAGGGCCTGCACACCGTAGGGTTGGTGCAGGATGCCGGGCAAGGCACCCAAGGTGACCTTCTCGCCCTCGCCGTTGCCTGCCAGTGTGCTCACCATGCCGTCCGGGGCGATCCGGCGAACCCGGTTGTTGCCGGTATCTGCCACGATCAGGCTGCCATCTGGCGCGAACGACAGGGTTTGCGGATGGAGAAACAGCGCCTCGGCCGCCTTGCCGTCGGCAAATCCGCCCTTGCCGGGACGGCCCGCGAATGTGCTGACTTCACCATCCGGGGTGATTTTGCGGATCACGTTGTTGAAGTATTCGCTGACGAACACATTGCCCTGGGCATCGAGCGCCAGCCCCACCGGGGTGTTGAGCCGCGCCTTCGCGCCTCGCCCGTCGCGCCAGCCGGTGGCACCGGCCGATCCGGCTAGAGTGCTGACCACACCCTGCGCGCTGATGCGGCGCACCGTACTGTTGTACGCGTCGGCAACGTAGACCACGCCCTGCGCATTCACCCCCAGCCCGACCGGGTGGTTGAACCGCGCCTGGCGGCCCGGGCCGTCGGCGAAGCCTTCGACATCGATCTTGCCGGCCCACGTGCTCACCATGCCGTCGCGGCCGATGCGCCGCACCGTGTTGCTGCCCGAATCGCTGACGAACAGCGTGCCGTCCGCAGCCACCGCCACGCATTCCGGCGAGTAAAAGCGCGCCTGCAGCGCCGGGCCGTTGCGCGCGTCGCGCTGTTCCACCTGTCCGGCGACGATGCTGACCTGCCCGTCGGTGCCCAGCTTGCGCACCACGCTGTTGACATAGTCGGCGACGAACACATTACCCTGCGCATCGCGTGCCATGCCGCGCGGATCGTGAAACCGGGCTTGCGTGAAATTGCCTGCGGCGTACTCCCCGGGGCCGATGGCGCCGGCGAACAGCGTGAGCCGACCCTCTGGCTGCGCAGCCTGGGCTGGCGGAGCGAGCGAGGCGCACAGCCCCGTGGGCAGGGCCAGCGCCCCGACGGATTGGATGAATTGACGTCGCTGCATGATGTTCAGGTGCGTGCGTCCGCGTCGCTGCGCGGGTCGAATCGAAAAAGCACAAGCGTATTGCAAGCGCGGCGGCTGCGCTCAGGTGCTGCGCCGATCGACCAGCGCGCGGGCGATGGTGCCCAAATCGACATATTCCAGCTCGGCGCCAGCCGGCACACCACGCGCCAGGCGGGTGACGCGCAGACCGTGTGGGCGCAGGGTTTCGGCGATGACATGCGCGGTGGCCTCGCCCTCGTTGGTGAAGTTGGTCGCCAGTATCACCTCGTCCACCACACCATCGCGCGCGCGGGCGATGAGGCGGTCCAGGCCGATTTCCTTCGGCCCCAGGCCGTCGAGCGGGCTAATGCGGCCCATGAGCACGAAGTACAGCCCGCGGTAGGTCAGCGTCTGCTCGACCGCGGCCAGATCGGCCGGGCCTTCGACCACGCACAGCAGACGGGGATCACGCCGCGGGTCGGCACAGATGCTGCACACCGTGTCCTCGGTCAGGGTGTTGCAGCGGGTGCAGCGCCGCACGGCGCCCAGCGCTGCGTCCAGCGCGCGGGCGATGCGCTGCGCAGCCTCGCGGTCGTGCTCCAGCAGGTGATAAGCCATGCGCGACGCCGACTTCGGGCCGACGCCGGGCAATTGCCGCAGTGCGTCGATCAGCGCGTCGAGCGCCGGAACATGGCCGGGGGCCGCCTCGTGCATGGGCCGCGCGCGCTGCCGCTCAGAATGGCAGCTTCATGCCAGGGGGCAGCGGCATGCCGGCGGTGGCTGCGCTCATTTTTTCCTGTGTCGTGGCCTCGGCCTTGCGCACCGCGTCGTTGAACGCCGCGGCCACCAGGTCTTCGAGCATGTCGCGGTCTTCGGCCAGCAGACTGGGGTCGATGCTCACGCGCTTGACCCCGTACTTGCAGGTCATCACCACCTTGACCAACCCGGCGCCGGACTGGCCCTCGACCTCGATGGTGGCCAGTTCGTCCTGGATGCGCTTGAGGTTTTCCTGCATCATCTGCGCCTGTTTCATCAGGCCGGAGAGTTGTCCTTTGTTGAACATGGGGTGTCCTTGGGTTGTGAGATGAAATGACCGCCTGCGCGGCACTGCCGCATTGTCGGTCAGGCGGATGAAGCCTGCGCCGTGGGAGGCAAGGGTTTGAGGCTGCCGGGAACGATTTGTGCGCCCAAATCCTGCATGAGTTGCTGCACCAGCGGGTCGTTGCGGATGGCGGTCTCGGCGTCGGCCTGCGCCTGCGCCCTGGCGCGCGCCTCGCGCTGGGCGAGGCTGTCGGTGACCTCGCCGGTTTCGGTGTGCAGGGTGATGTCGCGCCCCAGCAATGCCCGCACCGCGGCCTGCAGCTTGTCGAGCGCACCGGCGCGGGTGAGTTGCTCGTTTGGCACGCGCAGCAGCCAGGCATCGCCGTCCATTGCCCGCAGTTCGCTTTGCTGCGCCAGCGCGCGCGGCAGACCGGCCGGCAGTTCCAGCCGCTGCGCCAGCGCGGGCCAGTCGATCTCGGAGGGGATGCGCAGAGCAGCCGGCACACCGTGCGCTGAGCCGGGCACAGCGGGCTGCATGTCGGCTGCAGACTCGGCCACCTCGACGGGCTCGGTCTTGGGCTGTGCAGCCTCAACCGCCGGTTGCAGCGCAGCCGAGGCTGAAGGAGCCTGCGCGGTCGCCCGTGGCTGTGCCTGCGTGGGGGCCTGGTCTAGCGTTGGCGCAGCCGTTGTTCTCAGCGCGGACGACTCCACTGGCGCACCAGCATCACGTTCCGGCAACGCAATACCACCCGGCGGCAGGCTGCCCGCGACCACCGGCGCGAACGCCAGCAGGCGCAGCAGGGTCATCGTGAAGCCGGTGCGGTCGTCGGGGGCGAGCGACAGCTCGTTGCGGCCATGCAGCACCGTGGTGTAGGCCAGTTGCACCAGCTCCGGGCTGAGCTGCGCCGCGAGCTGGACAAGCGCCTCGTGCTGCGGATCGTCGGTGTCTGCGGCCTGCGGCACGAGCTGCAGCAGCGCGATGGTCTGCAGCAGCGCGGCCAGTTCCTCCAGCGCCGCGCCGAAGGACAGGCTGCGCGCTTCCAGCGCGTCGATCTGCGCAATCAGCGCCACCCCGTCCTGCGCGGCCAGCGCCTGCAGAATGTGCAGCAAATCGCTGCGATCGACCGTGCCCAGCATCTGCTGCACCGCGGCGGTCTCCACCCGCCCGGCGCAATACGCCAGCGCCTGATCGGTGAGCGACAG
>JBMFIE010000128.1:0-5208 GCA_049976465.1 Thiomonas sp.
GTGCCAAACCGGGCTCCACTGCCGCCTGCTGCGGGTCGGCACGCAGACTGGAAAGCAGAATCTGTTCCAGCTGACCGTCCAGCACTGCGGCAGAGAGCTCCTGCCCACCCGGCGACAGGCTCTGCACGATGAAAGCACCCAGCGCCAGACGCACCCGTGCGGTGAGCTCATCGGTGTCGGTGACCTGGCCGGCGTGCTCTGCCAGCACTTCTGCAATCGTGCGCATGTCGCGGATCGGCACGCCCTCGGCCAGCAGGTTTTGCAGCACCTTGCGCAGCCGGTCGGCCGAAATCAGCTTGGGCACCAGGTCTTCGACCAGCTTGGGCGAGCGCTTGGACAGATGGGCGAGCAAACCTTCGACCTCCTCGCGCCCGAGCAGTTCAGCGGCGTGGGTTTGCAGCAGGTGATGCAGATGCGTGGCCAGTACCGTGCTGGCATCGACTACGGTATAGCCCAGCGCCTGCGCATGGTCGCGCTGCTCCTTGTTGATCCACACCGCAGGCAAGCCAAAGGCCGGATCCTGGGTGGGCGTGCCCTGCAGTTCGCCCATCACCTGCCCGGGGTTGATGGCCAAGAGCAAATCGGGAAAGATGTCACCGCTGCCGATCTCCACGCCCTTGAGCGCAATCCGATAGCCGCCCGGGCGCAGCTCCAGGTTGTCGCGGATGTGCACCGAGGCGACCAGAAAGCCCATCTCCTGCGCGAACTTTTTGCGCACCCCGCGAATGCGCCCGAGCAGTTCGCCGCCCTGATTGCGGTCCACCAGCGGAATCAGCCGGTAGCCCACGTCCAGCGAGAGGGTGTCCACCGGCTCGATCTGTTCCCAGCTCACCTCCTCGGGCTCGGCAGGCGGCACCGCGTCGGAAGCGGCCTGCGCCTGGGCTGCGGCCTGCTTCTGTTTTTTGAGCTGCCACCACAGCACGCCGCCCAGCACCGCCGCAGCGCCGAGGAAGGCCAGATGCGGCATGCCCGGCACCAGCCCAATCAATCCGAGGATGCCCGCGGTAATCGCCAGCACCCGCGGATGGGTGAACAACTGGCTGACCAGTTGCCGCCCCACGTCCTGCCCGGTGGACACATTGCTGATCACGATGCCCGCAGCCATCGAGATCACCAGCGCGGGGATCTGCGACACCAGCGCGTCGCCGATGGACAGCAGGGTGTAGTTCTGCGCCGCGTCGCGCAGGCTCAGGCCGTGCATGAACACGCCGATCACCAGTCCGCCGATCAGGTTGATGAACAGAATGAGAATGGCCGCCACCGCGTCGCCGCGCACGAACTTGCTCGCGCCATCCATCGCACCGTAGAAGTCGGCCTCCAGCGCCACCTCGGCCCGGCGCTTGCGCGCCTCTTCCTGGTCGATCAGCCCGGCGTTGAGGTCGGCGTCGATCGCCATCTGCTTGCCCGGCATGGCGTCCAGGGTGAAGCGCGCGCTGACCTCGGCAATGCGCCCTGCGCCCTTGGTGATCACCACGAAGTTGATCACCACCAGAATGGCAAACACGATGATGCCCACCGCGTAATTGCCCCCGACCACGAACTTGCCGAAGGACTCGATCACGGCCCCTGCGGCGCCTTCGCCGTTCTGCCCGTGCAGCAGGATGACCCGCGCCGCTGCGACATTGAGCGACAGCCGCAGCAAGGTGGTGAACAGCAACGCGGTGGGAAACGCGGCAAAATCCAGCGGCCGGGTGAGGTACAGCGTCACCAGCATGATGATCAGCGACAACACGATGTTGAAGGTGAACAGCATGTCCAGGATGAAGGTGGGCAGCGGCAGCACCAGCATCGTCAGGATGAGCACCACCAGCACCGGTCCGGTGAGCATGCGCCAGTCCATGCGCTGCAGCAGGTCACGCCAGGCGGGCATCGCAGCGGGGCTCGAGGTCGGGGAAGTCGCCATGTCGGTTTACGCGTTCACTGCATAGTCAGGCGGAATCGCCCAGTCGTCGGGTGCCTGGGCGATCTGCGGCGCGGCGCGCAGCTGGTACACATACGCCAGCAAAAGCGCCACGGCGTTGTAGAGCGCCACTGGAATCTCCTGCTCCAGCTCGGCGTGATGGAACAGCGCACGGGCCAGCGGCGGTGCCTCGACCACCGGCACGTCATGTTCTGCAGCAATCTCGCGGATGCGCGCAGCCAGCCGGTCTGCCCCCAGCGCCAGAACCACCGGCGCCCGGTTCTTGCCCTCCTCGTAGGCCAGCGCCACGGCGTAGTGCGTCGGGTTGGTCACCACCACATCGGCCTTGGGGACCGCAGCCATCATGCGCTTGCGTGCACGCTCTTGCTGCAGTGCGCGGATTTTTTGCTTGATCTGCGGATTGCCCTCGCTTTCGCGCATTTCGTCCTGCAGATCCTGACGGCTCATCCTGAGCTGCTTGTTCATCTGGAACAGCTGCCAAGGCACATCCACCGCGGCCACCAGCACGGTGCCCGCAGCCATCCACAAAAACGCCCTGGCGGCGATCAGCCCGAGCTGGGTCTGCGCCAGACTCGGCTCCACCTGCAACAGCCCGAGCAACGCGCCGCGCTGGCTCAGCAGCACCAAACCGGCAATCACGCCAATCACGATGGCCTTGAGCAGCGCCTTGCCCAGTTCGCCCAGACCGGTGATGGAGAACATGCGCTTGATGCCGGTGATCGGGTCGAGGCGGCTGAAATCCGGCGCCAGCGCCTGAGTGCTGAACACCCAGCCGCCCATCAACACACCGCCTGCCGCTGCAGCAAAAAAAGTCAGCGCCAGCACAGGCGCAAGCAGCAGCGCACCGATCAGCGCCACCTTGCCCGCAGCCTGCAGCATCGCGGTCGGATCCTGTGCGGCCTGGGCCGAGAGCGTCAATCCGGTGCGCAGCAGCGCACGCCCGGTGTCGTAGAACCAGCCGCCCAGGCTGGTGACCAGCACCGCCACCCCCAGCAGCAACAGACTGGAGGTCAGATCGCGCGAGCGCGCCACCTCCCCCTTTTCGCGCGCCTGCTGCTTGCGCTTTTGCGAGGCGGGTAATTCCTTTTCCTGTGCGCTGTCTTCGGCCATCTGCCTGCTCCTAGCGCGCTGCGCCCTGCTGCAACACCTGGGCGGAAAGATTCAGCCCGACATCGACCAGATGCTGCACCACGTTCTGCATCACCGGCATCACCAGATACAGCGCGACAAAGCCCAGAATGAAAAACATCGGAAAGCCGATGGCGAACAGATTGAGCTGCGGCGCCAGCTTGGTCAGCACGCCCAGGCCGAGGTTGGCGATCAGCAGCACACCCAGCACCGGCGCGGACAGCGCCAGCCCCAGGCTGAAAATCGCGCTGCCCGCCTGCGCGAGAAGCTGCCAGGTCTGCGCGGCCAGCCGCAGATTGGGCGCGACCGGCAGCAGGCTGAAGCTGCGCGCGATCACCGCCAGCAGCACCAGATGGCCGTTGACCGCGAGAAACAGCAGCAGGGTGAGGATGTTGAGAAAGCTCGCCAGACTGGTGACCTGCACGCCCTGCACCGGATCGAACAGGGTGGCGAAACCCATGCCCATCTGCAGGCCGATCACCCCGCCGGCAAGCTGCACCGCGCTGAGAATCAGGGTCATCGACAGGCCGATCGCCCCGCCCACCAGCAGTTGCTGCACCACCAGCATCCATGCCGCAGCCGTGCCGAACTGCACTGGCGGCATGGCGGGCAATGCCGGGGCGATGGCGACAGTCACCAGCACCGCCAGCCCCACGCGCAGCAACACCGGCACACTGCCCATGCCGAACACGGGAGCTGCCGACAGCATGGCCAGCACCCGCAGGAAGGGCCAGAAAAACGCGCCGATCCAGGTCTCGATCTGGGTGCTGGTGAAATGGATCATGGCCTCACTGCCTTCAGCCGCCGTTGATCAGATGCGGGATGCTCTCGAACAGCCGGATGGTGAAGTCCATCATCACATGCAGCATCCACGGCCCGGCGAGCACCGCGGCCAGCCCCATCGCGAGCACCTTGGGCACGAAGCTCAGGGTCATTTCGTTGAGCTGCGTCGCCGCCTGGATCAGGCTGACGAGCAGGCCGACGACCAGCGCCACGCCGAGCAGCGGCAGCGCCACCAGGAAGGTCACCCACAGCGCCTGCTGCGCGATGGTGGTGATGGATTCAGGCGTCATGTCATCCTGCCTTTCAATGGACGAAGCTTTGCACCAGCGAGCCGATCACCAGATCCCAGCCGCCGACCAGCACGAACAGCATGAGCTTGAGCGGAAACGACACGGTCACCGGCGAGAGCATCATCATCCCCATCGACATCAGCACCGCAGCGACCACCATGTCGATGATCAAAAACGGGATGAAGATCACAAACCCGATCTGGAACGCGGTCTTGAGTTCGGACGTGACGAACGCCGGGACCAGCAGGGTCATCGGCGTGTCCGCGGGCTTGTCCAGCGCCTTGTGGCCGGAGAGTTTGACGAACAACGCAAGATCTTCCTGCCGGGTCTGCGTGAGCATGAAGTTGCGCAGCGGCACGCTGCCTGCCTGCAGCGCCTGCTGCATCGACATCTGGTTGTCCATCAGCGGCTTGATCGCCACGTCGTTGACCTGATTGAGCACCGGGCTCATCACAAAAAAAGTCAGAAACAGCGACAGCCCGACGATCACCTGACTGGGCGGCACCGTGGTCGTGCCCAGCGCCTGCTTGAGCAGCGACAGCACGATGACAATGCGGGTGAACGCGGTCATCATCAGCAGCATGGCCGGCAGGAATACCAGCGCGGTCATGAACAGCAGAGTCTGCACGCTCAAGCTGTATTCGGTGCCGCCCCCGGCTGCCGGAGTGGCGGTGAACGCGGGCAATGCTTGCGCGCGGGCCGCAAGCGGCGCGAGCAGCAATGCCAGCGCGACCAGACGCCGCAGTGCGTGCTGGCACAGGTTTGCAAACGCGCGCTTCATGGTGTGTCCTTTCCGCGCCGCTCCACCGCGCGCCGCAGCCAGTCTGGAAAACCCGCTGGCAGGCCCGAGCCGGTGCCTTGCATGGGCTGCGCCTGTGGCTGCACCGGCTCGGCTAGCACATGCAGGCAGCTCAAGCCCTGCGCGCTCGAACCCAATAGCAACTGCTGCTCACCCACCTGCACCAGCAACAGCTTTTCGCGCGGCGCCAGATACAGCGTGGCGAGCACCCGCATCGGCCCGCTCGAAGAACGCATGCCGGGCTGGACGCGCTTGAGCAGCCACAGCGCGGCAACGAACACCGCGAT
>JBMFIE010000129.1:0-5177 GCA_049976465.1 Thiomonas sp.
CCTCGCATTGCATCCGCCCAGACCCCCGGCGCGGGTGTACGAATAGCGTGAACAGGCCCTAGGCACTCCGCCGCTTTTTCGATGCATTTTTCGCCACGCGCTGGGGATGGCCCGCGCGGCCTGGTAGCGCTCAGACACGCTCGGCGGGGACTTCGGCGAGGAGGGAGCGCTGAGGTGGGAGGGAAGGCAAGCGCTCTGATCGGCCAGCGATCGTCTGCTTTCAAGCGATCGCAGACGCGATCTCGCCGCCGATGAGCAACCCATCAAATGACTGGCGCGCCCGGCTGGAATCGAACCAGCGGCCCTTGGCTTCGGAGGCCAATACTCTATCCACTGAGCTACGGGCGCAAATTCTGCCCAGCGAGCATGTCGCTGGGTTTGAACGCAATCCAATATCTTAACCTGCTTGCGATGTGGGAAAGATTCTTCTGGCGTAAGCAGAAGCGTCTGTGAGTGCGGCAAGATGTCGCACTCTGCGCAGTGATGCGGCATGATGCGGATCAAAATTGCGGTTCACCTTCTGCGGTGTTGGGGTTGACCCGGTCGATGGATCGTGGCCTGCGCATATGATGTCGGTTGAAGTGTTTTGATTTCCCTCTCTTGAACTGACAGCTATGAGCGCACCGCACTCGCATTCTCATTCGGTCCCCGCCTCGTCCGATGATGTCTCGGATCTGCCCTTTGCCCCGACATTGCGCAAAATCCTCATCGTCATGGGCATTGGATTTGCCGTTCCGATCGCCTTGCTTTTACTGATTTCCTTCTACATCGGCAGCAGCAGCGAGCCGCCTGCCGGGTCGGAGTCGCTGTCCACTGCTGCGGTCGATGCCCGCATCGCTCCGGTGGGTTCGGCAGTCGTGGCGGCAAGTAGCCAGGCGGCAGCGCAGGCGAATGCAGCGTCGATGAGCACCGCAGCCGCGGCAGCGCCAGCGGCCTCTGCAGCGACTGCTCCGGCAGGTGCGGGCAGTGGGGCGGCCATGCCGGTGGCTGTGGCCAAGGCAGACGGCAAGGCGCTGTATGAATCGACCTGCGTGGCTTGCCATGGCGCGGGTGTGGCCGGTGCGCCCAAGGTGGGTGACAAGGCGGCGTGGGCGCCGATCATTGCACAGGGTGAGGCGGTGCTGTATGACCGGGCAATCCACGGCTACACCGGCAAGCACGGAGTGATGCCGCCCAAGGGGGGCTCGAACGCGAGCGATGATGCGGTGAAGGCCGCGGTCGACTACATGGTGGCGCAGTCGAAATAAGTCGGCGCGTCCCAGGCTCGCGAGGGTTTGATGCCCTCGCGCCTGCCGTATCGAGCCAAGGCCCGCATCATGCGGGTTTTTTGTTGGGAGGCTGCGGCGGCGGATCGGGCTGGAACCCGAAAAACAGCGCTGGGGTGGTGGTGAACGTGCCGATTGACAGCGCTTGCAAACCCGGCAGCCGGAGCTGTTGGCCGTGGGCATCGAGATGGTCGGCAACGATGGAGGTATCGTTGCTGTGCAGCAAGGCGCCGCCGCGATCGGTGCGCAGCCAGACCCGGCCGTGCGCATCCAGCCAGATGGATTCGACGGCGCAGGGCAACTCGGTGTGCGTACGCCATTGCCAGCCGACTTGCGGCGCGTGGTGCAGGCGGACGATCCACGGCGCTGCCTCCAGCGTGACATCGACCCGTTGCGGACCATTCTGGAAGTACCACGAACCGTCGGTATCCGCGATGTAGTTGCGGCCGATGAAGGCGGCCAGGCCAGCGTGCAGCACCGGGCCGGCATCGGTCTTGTCGAGGCGGCCCTGCGCATCGCGTGGCCAGGGCGCAGGCGCGGCGTGGTTGCGCATCCACCACTGCCCGCGTTGATCGAGTGCCAGCCAGCCGGTGCATCGCGGCACGTTGGGCCAGCGGGCCATGGCCCGGAGGACGGCGGTGTCCATGTCGGTGTGTCGGGGGGGTCAGTTTCCGTGCAGGAAGAACTGCAACAGGCGTCGCGGCAGCCAGTCCAGGCGTCCGGGCGGGCCGCCGCGGGCAAAACCCACATGACCGCCGTGTGCCGGCTGCTCCAGCTTGACCCAGCTCGAGACCTGATTCGGTCGGGGCAGCACCGCGGCGGGCTGGAATGGATCGTTGCGCGCATTGAGGATGAGGCTGGGCAGACGCAGACGGTGCAGGTGCGGCTTGCTCGAGGCGCGCGCCCAGTAGTCGTCCGCATCGCGAAAGCCGTGGATGGGCGCGGTGAACGCATCGTCGAATGCGCGCAGGTCGCGGGCGCTGCGCACACGCCGAGGGTCGGCCAAACCAGGGTGGCGGGCAATCATGCGCAGCGCTTTGGGCTTGAGGGTGCGCAGGAACATGCGGGTGTAGAGCTGATAGTTCAGCCCGGCAGCGATCGCCCGGCCGCCCGCGGCCAGGTCGAGCGGCGCGCTCACCGCCGCAATCGCACGCACCCTAGTGCCGGCGCCGTCGCCCTGTTCCTGCGCCCAGCGCAGCAGCGCATTGCCGCCGAGCGACACGCCCGCAGCGTACAGTGGGGAGTGCGGGCGAAGGGCCGCAAAGCGTTGCAGTATCCAGTCGATTTCGAGATAGTCGCCGGAGTGATAGGCACGCGGGGCACGGTTATCTTCGCCTGAGCAGCCGCGAAAGTGCGGTACGGCGCATTGCCAGCCGGCTAGGGCGCAGGCCGCGAGCACGGAGCGGGCGTAATGGCTGCGGGACGATCCTTCCAGGCCGTGGAACAGCACCAGCAGCGGGGCATCGCTGGGGAGGTGCGTGTCGAGCCAGTCCACGTCGATGAAGTCGTCGTCGGGTGTGGTCCAGCGCTCGCGGCGCAGCCCGGGGACGGGCGCCGGAGGGCGCGCGATCAATGCGGGCAACACGGTTTGCAGCTGTCCGCCGGGCAGCCAGCGCGGAGCGGTATAAGGCTGCATGCAGGGCGGGGGCGGGAAAAAGTGGGCAGCGCTGCGCATGGGATGCAAGGTAGCGCAAACTGCCGTATCAATGCAGCAGGTCGCCGGGTGTCATCGCATCGAGTGGGGTTTGCGGCGTGCCGGGGCTGGCATGGTGCAGCACCATCCGCCAGCCGGCAGGGGTTTGCACGAACACATTGGTGGCGAGCACGAAGCCCCATTGCAGCTCGCCGTCCACCTCGATCTGCACGCGCTCGACCACGCTGTGCGCGGCGCAGCCCATGCTGTGCCAGCGGTGCTGCACTTCGGCGTTGATTTGCAGGCCGCCGCTGCCCAGCAGCTGGGAAAATCCGTCACGGATCGCTGCCGCGCCGTCGAGCCGCTGGCCACCGGGATGGATGCAGCAGATGTCTTCATCCTCGGCCCACAACGCCATCAGCGCATCGAGATTGCCGCTGGCGAGCGCGTCGTAGAACGCGGCCTCCACATCATCTGCGGAGTTGGTCCAGGGTGTTTGCGGGGGGAGCTTGCGACGGGGCATGGCGAGTCTCGATCGTGCGCGGGGTGTCAGCGGAACACCACGGTCTTGTGATGGTTGCGCAGGATGCGGTGTTCCAGCTGCCAGCGCACCGCACGGGCGAGGACCACGCTCTCCACATCCTGCCCGACCGCGGTGAGATCGGCGATGTTCATGGTGTGATCGACGCGTTCGACATCCTGCTCGATGATGGGCCCTTCGTCGAGATCGGCGGTGACGTAATGCGCGGTGGCGCCGATGAGCTTGACCCCGCGCGCATGGGCCTGCGCATACGGGCGCGCGCCTTTGAAGCTGGGCAGAAAGGAGTGGTGGATGTTGATTGCCCGGCCGTCGAGCTGCTGGCAGAACTCGGGGCTGAGGATCTGCATGTAGCGCGCCAGAATCAGCAGCTCCGCGCCGGTGCGCTGCATGATGTCGGCGATCTGCTGCTCCTGCGCGCGCTTTTCTTGCGCGCTGGCACCTGCGGCCAGCGGCAGATGGTGGAAATCCAGACCGTAGCTGCGGGTGAGGTCGGCAAAGGTGGTGTGGTTGGAGACCACCGCGCCGATGTCCATGCGCAGCTGGCCGGCCTTCCAGCGATAGAGCAGATCGTTCAGACAGTGCCCGTGCTGGCTGACCGCGATCACCACGGTCGGGCGCACGCGCAGGTCGTGGAACTGCGCCTGCATGTCGTAGCGCTTGCGCAAGTCACCGAACAGCAGGGCGAGCTGGGCGGTGTCCTGCAGATGTTCGGGCGCTGAAAAATGCACCCGCATGAAAAACAGCCCGGTATCAGCGTCGCCGTACTGCTGCGAGTCCATGATGTTGCACCCGGCCTGATACAGCAAGCCAGAGACCGAATGAACGATGCCCGGCGCGTCCGGGCAGGACAGGGTGAGGACGAATTCTGGTGGGGTGTGCGGCATACCGGGCCGCGCTGGCGGCGGCGGATTGAGTGGTCAATCAAGCGATTTTAGTCCGGGTGGCCGTCTCGGCAGACGCGGCGTGTGCGGGCGGCCGTGGCACCTCGAGGCCGAACTTTCACCGTGTCTCAGCGAGTGAGCTGGACGGAGCCGTGGACGTTGAGCTGCAGGGGCACGCGCCCGGCAGCAAGCGGGACGGCGGGCGCGCTGTCGGCAGCGATCGCGGCTTCGGCGCGCATGAGCATCGGGCGCGGGGACGGCGTCGGGCCTTGCAGCGGATCGATCTGCAGGGAGCGCAGGGTATACGCGGCGTAGCCCAGGGCACGCGCCGCAGTGGCCGCCTTGGCCTTGAAGCGGGCGATGGCCGATTCGATCAGGGCGGTTTCCTCTCGCTCGCGCAGCGCGCGGGACACCTCGAAGCCGATGGACTCGATCATCAGCCCCTGCTGGGCAAGCTGTCCGGCAAGTTTACCCAGCGCGGCGACATCGTGCGATTTCAGAATCAGCTCGGCGCGCACCGTCCAGCCATCGCGCTGAGACTGGTTGTTCACCGTTTTCCAGCGCGGCTGGGTGCTGAAACCGCCGCTGCTGGCTTCCACGCCGGGCGTGGTGCGTGCCTGCTGCAGCGCGGCTTCGAGGGTCTTGCTCACCTGTGCGGTCAGGCTGGCAGGATCCGTCCCGCTGCGTTCGGTGGCCAGGGTCATGACCGCCAGATCGGGCACCACCTCGACCTGGGCCGAGGCCTGCAGATCGACCACGCCGACGGGCGATGGCGCCACGGTCTGTGCTGAAGCAGCGGCGCACAGCAGCAGGCCGGCGAGAGTGGCGACGACGGTTTTCCGGGTGTGGTATCCGAG
>JBMFIE010000130.1:0-5170 GCA_049976465.1 Thiomonas sp.
GCCTAGCGCCAATGACCTCGCTGGCCGCGCAGATGATCTGGGGCGTGCTGGCTATCCTGCCGTTCATGCTGGCAGAGCGCTGGATGTTCGGTCAGGTCACGCATTGGGGCCCACAGGTCTGGGCGGCGCTGGCTTATGTGGCGGTGCTGCCCTCGCTGCTCGCCTACTGGTGCTGGGGCAGCGCGGTGGGCAAGGTCGGCGCGCAAATCCCGTCTTACTTCGGTAATCTCGCGCCCTTGTTCGCGGCGCTGCTGAGCTGGCTGTTTCTCGGCGAGACCATCCATTGGTATCACTTTTGGGCTGCGGTGCTGATCTTTGCCGGTATTCATGTGGCGCTCAACAGCCGCAAGCAGGCCGTGCCGCTCGAGCAGGAGCTGTGACCCAGGGGCTACGCGCCTGAAACGTTGCGCAGCGAACCCCGAAACAGGCGTTGTGTGCCGCAAAGCGGGCGCGCTATAAAGCGCTGTCTGTGCCGTGGCCGCGTGCAGCGCGCCCGGTTTTGCCCCACACCACTTCGCACTGCCCCGCATGGCTTTTGCGCGGCTCGATTCCGAGCCCAACACCCTGACGCCCGACACCGAAGGGCTGGCTGCAATGCCGCAGCTGCAGTCGTCGCTGCCGCGGGCCGATCCGCCGCTGGCGCAGCGCTGGATGCGGCGCTTGTACTGGACGCTGTTCGCCGTGTTCACCGTGCTGGCCTTGCTCTATGGCTTGAGCACCTGGCGCACGCAGCAGCAAATCCTGTACGGCTCGCTCGACACCAGTTCGAGTTTTCTGGTCAGCGCCACGCAGTCGTATTTCCAGAGTTTTTCGTCCGTGCTCGAGGCCACCGGCGCCGATCTGGCCGAAAAGGCCGATCTGCTGCAGCATCCAGAAGTGCTGCAAATCTTGCTCGAACGCCGGCAGGCGCTGCTGCCCGGCGTGCTGTCGATCAATGTGGTCTCGGCGGATGGCCGCTTGCTCGGCAGCTCAGTGCGCTCGGACAACCTCCCCAGCCTGCAGGGCGATCCCGCGCTGATGCGTGCCATCGCCCGCCTGCGTGCCCGGCCCGAGCCGAGGGGCATGATTGTCGGCCGTCCCATCATCGACCCGCTGCTGGGGATCTGGGTCATTCCCTTGGTGCGCGAAGTGCCGGCCAGCGCGCGCCATCCCGCGTTTTATGCAGTGGCCGCGGTCAGCACCGAAACCTTCCTACGGCAGACGCTGGCGCACACCGCGCTGCCATACAGCGGCATGGCCGCCGTTCTGGCGCGCAATGACGGCTATGTGCTGGCGCGCTGGCCTGCACCGAAGGACAAAGACTTTTTTTCCACGCCGCAGACCGGGGCTTTTCTGCGCGCGCTGCAGGACCATCCGGCGCAGACCGGCGGACATTACGCCGGGCTGGTCGCGGCTGACGGCATGGTGCGCATCGGCAGCTGGCAGCGGCTGCAGACCGAACCGGATCTGGCGGTGGCGGTGTCGGTGCCCGGCAGTGTGCTGTGGACGCAGTACTGGCGCACCGTCTGGCCGCTGTTGTTTGGGTTGGTGTTGCTCTTACTGCTGTTGACCCTGCTGTACCGCTTTGCCCTGGGCCAGATCGACCGCGAGCTCAAGCTGGCGCAGCAACAGCAGCAGCGGCTGCGCGCTCTGGCGATCACTGATCCTCTGACCGCTGTGGGCAATCGCGCCTTGCTGCGCGAGCGGCTGCAGCAGGCGCTGGAAACCGCCTGGACGCACCGTGGTGAATTCGCTCTGCTGCTGCTCGACCTCGACGGTTTCAAGCAGGTCAACGATGCCTACGGCCACTCGACCGGCGACGGCCTGCTGCGCGATACCGCACAGCGTCTGCAGTCCATCCTGCGCGAAGGCGAGGTGATGGCGCGCATGGGCGGGGACGAGTTCGCGGTGCTGCTGACCGACGACTTCGGCGGCGAGACCGCAGCGCAGGCGGCGGCGCAGCGTATTTTGGCGGCGCTGCGCCAGCCTTTCGATCTAGGGGTGGGGCGGCAGGCCTCGATCTCGGCCAGCGTGGGCTGTGCGATCTATCCCGAAGACGGCACCGACGCCGAGACGCTGCTGCGCCATGCCGATCTGGCCCTGTACGCCGCCAAGGCCGCCGGGCGCGACCGCTATCAGCGATTCCGTCCCGATTTCGAGCTGGCCGCGCAGCGCCGCAAACACCTGATCGAAGCAGTTGATGTTGCGTTGCAGCAAGGGCGGCTGCTGCTTGCCTACCAGCCCATCGTCGCGATCGGCGGCGATCCGCGGCGGTCCGCGGTGGTCGGGGTCGAGGCGCTGCTGCGGCTGCAGACCGAGCGCGGCGAACTGCTGGAGGCGGCCGAATTTGCCGACGCGCTCGATCACGGGCGGCTGGCGCGCGCCATCGGCCGCTTCGTGCTCGACCAGGCGCTGGCGCAGGGGACGCAGTGGCGGGCGCAAGGGCTGGAGCTGCATGTGGCGGTCAACATCAGCGCCGAGCATCTGCTTGCTGCCGAGTTTCTCGACGATCTGCGCCAGGCGCTGCGCAACCACCCGGGCTTTCCTGCCGATGGCCTGATCCTCGAAGTCACCGAATCGGCACCGCTGCGCAATCTGGAGCAGGCGCGGCAGGTGCTGCAGGCCTGCCAAGACCTGGGCGCCAGCGTGGCGCTCGACGACTTTGGCACCGGTGCGGCCTCGCTGACCTATCTGCAGCGGCTCCCGGCGCAGTCGATCAAGATCGACCAGTCCTTCGTACGCGACATGGTCAACGATCCGAAGGACTTTGCCATCGTCTCCGCGGTGGTCACCGCCGCCAATCTGCTCGGCCTGGAAGTCATCGGCGAAGGTGCCGAGACGCTGGAGCACCTGTCGATGCTGGCGGCGATGAACTGCACCCTCGCGCAGGGCTATGCGATCGCCCGGCCGCTGCCGGCCGATGCAGTGGCCACCTGGGTGCAGACCTGGGTGCGGCCCGAGGCCCATCTGCACGCCGCGGCGTTTGCGCACGAGGTCGATGTCGTGCAAATGCGCCGGCCCGATCGCCTGTAGCGGGCGGTGCGCGGGCCGGTCAGGGTGGTCGCTGGAGCAGCGTGTCCAAATGCGCGAACGCGCCTGCCGGCCTCAGGCGACGCGAGATGCCGTTGATCGGCGTGATTGCAGCATTCCCCATCCCTCGAGGACAAGGGCAGGGTGCGGGCTCCCCCGTTGGGGTCTGACCCTTTCACCCCGCCTCTTTGCCCGCTCCCGGCGTGCGGGAGACACCCGCGGAAGCCGCTGCCGCGGCCACGATCTCCCCCAGCTCGATCACCGCCAGCGCATAAAAGGCCGACTGGTTGTAGCGGGTGATGACGTAAAAATTGTCCGTGCCCAGCACATAGTCGGGCGCAGCGCCGGCGTTGGGCAGTTGCACCACGGCCAGCTTGCCTGGGTAGGCGCGCGCCTGCGGCAGCAGCGGCAAACCCATTGCCGCCAGCTGATCGGCGGTGAAGGTGGGCGTGATGTCCGGGGCGAGCAGGGTGTCGAGCGTGCTCTGCGGCAGATCGCGCGGTAGTTGCAGGGCAAAGTGGGCTGGCTGGCCGCGCACCCAGCCCTTGGCCGCCAGATAGCTGGCGACCGAGCCGATGGCGTCCGCCGGGTCGTTGATCAGGTCGATGTGCCCGCCCTGGTCGAAATCCACGGCGTATTTCAGGATGTTCTCGGGCATGAACTGCGGCATGCCGATGGCCCCGGCATACGAGCCGCGCACCTGCAGCGGGTCGCGCCCGTCCTGTGCGCACCACTGGAAAAAATCACCGAGTTGCGCGCCGAAATACCCGCTGCGGTCGCGCGGCGCCTGCGCCGGAAAGCGCAGCGCAAGGGTCGAGAGCGCATCGACCACACGGAAATTGCCCATGTTGCGGCCATAGATGGTCTCCACTCCGAGGATCCCCGCGACGATGTGCGGCGGTACGCCGTAGCGCTGCTCCGCCTTGCGGAACCACACGCCGAATTCCTGCAGAAAGTCGCTGCCTGCCCCGATGCGCAGGCTGTCGAGAAAGCGGCTGCGATACACCCGCCAGTTCTTTTTTGCCGGCGGCCCGGGCAGGATCAGGCGGGCAACCGTCGGCTCGTACCGCGCCTGAGTCAGCAGCCGCTCGACCAGCGCCTGCGGCAGCCCGTTGCGCTGCGCAATACGCGCGATCAGCGCCTGTGCGTCTTGCGCGGGCCAGTCTCCCAGCATGGCGCGCGCCGGTGTCGAGGCGGCGGCTGGCGGGGCCGGCGCGTTCGTTGGTCCGCTCTGGGCCCAGGCGCTGCGGGGCAGCGCCGCAGCCAGCGCAGTGGCGGCGGTGGCGCGCAGCCAGCAGCGCCTGCTCGTGGCGCGGGGCGCGGTCTGTCGGAGGTGAGGGGACGGCATGTTTCGGAGCAGGCGTGGGGGCGTGGCTGGGATGACATGTTCGCACGCCGCGGCGCGTGCGGGGGCGATTGGGGCCATCGAGCGGTCAACGAGCTGTCACAAAGCAAATGTAACGTGACGTGTCTCTGGTAACCGCGCATTTGCGCATGTCTCTCTGTTGGAGCCCGTCATGTCTGAATCCCCCGCTTCCCTGTCGCGTCGCCAAGCGCTGAAACTCTTTGGCGGTATGCCGCTGCTACCCCTGGGCGCCGGTATCGGCACCTCTGCGCTGCTCACCGCCTGCGGCGGCGGCAGCACGGCCGCCACGGCCGCAACCCCCACCGCAGCCGTGTTCACCGGCATGGCTGCGCCGTCGTTGTCCGACCCCGGCGCGATGGCCACCACCTCGGTCGCCTCCAGCCTGCAGGTCAGCTACAGCGACGGCAGCAAGCAGACCTACAAGCTTGGGTATCAGCAACTGTTCATGACCGGCGACCAGGTGCCCAACCAGCAGGGCGGCACCATCCTGGCCGGTGGCTACTTCGACATCAATGGCAACCCCATCATCGACAAATCGGTTGCCGGACAGGAGCGCCAGTTTTTCTCCGACTGCCCCGACGGCATGAGCCTGCTGCAGCCCATTGCCGGGGCCGACAAGACCAAGCTCGGCGTCAAGGGAAACCCGGTTTTTGCCGTGGTGCAATATGAATACACCACCAAGGATCTGGGCAAGAACAACCAGTACGGCAAGCTGCCCTCGCCGATCGCCGTGCTCACCCTCGACCAAGACCCGGCCACCGGCAAACTGTCGCTGGTGAAGTACTACAACGTGCC
>JBMFIE010000131.1:0-5078 GCA_049976465.1 Thiomonas sp.
TGCCCCGGGCCTGCGCCTTGCATCCATCCCCGCCTGGGGGCAACGCGGGTGCACCAATAGCGTGAACAGGCCCTAGCGGCCCTGTCCTACGATGCGCGTAGATCCAACCGCAGACACCGAGGATATCCATATGTCGCATGATCCCCGACACGGGCCGCGCTTCTGGTTTGGCAACGGCATTCTGGCGCTGGCCGCACTGTTTCTTCTGTATCTCGACCAGGCCGCGCAGTGGCTGGGCACGGGGGCGGTTGCGCTATGGATGAGCTTGGTGGGGCTGGGCGTTTACCTGATCGTCAAGGACGGCGATTCTTGATCGCCCGCAGGCAGATCAGCGGAAAAACAGCGCGCTCATCACCAGACCGATGAGCACGATGCCCCAGCGCATCCCCTCGCGCGGCACGCGCCGCGCCGCGCGTGCGCCGACGTAGCCTCCGGCGAGCACGGCCGGCAGCATCAGCGCCACCCAGCCCCAGTGCACCGTGCCCGCGCTGGCGTAGATTCCCACCGCGAACACGGTCAACACCGCGGAAATGGCGTTTTTCAGCGCGTTCATGCGGTTGAGGTGGACTTCGCCGATCAGGGTCAGCAGCGCCAGCAGCAGCACCCCGAGTCCGCCGTTGAAATACCCGCCATACACGCTCACCGCAAACAGCCCGAGCAAAGCCTGCCAACGCGCAGCGTGTTGTTCGGGGTGGCGTCCGAGGGTGCGCAACAGCGCCGGGCCGAAGGCGAACAGCGCAGTGGCGAACAGCAGCAGCCACGGCACCAACGCGCGGAACGCCTGGTTGCTGGTGGCGATCAGCAATCCCGCGCCGACGCCGCCGCCCAGCAGACTGGTCAGCAGCAGCGCCACCATGCCCACGGCGCGCGGCGGGCCCAGGTCTTCGCGGAATCCCCAGGTGCTGGCCAGATAGCCCGGCAGTAGCGCGGTAGTGCCGGTGGCATTGGCCGCAACCGGCGGCATGCCGGCGTAGATCAGCGCGGGCAGGGTGAGAAAGCTGCCGCCTCCGGCAGCGGCATTGAGCGCCGCACCAAAAAACGCGGCAGCAAACACCAGGGCTAGGGTTGGCAGATCGGTGGGCATGGGTTGAGGGGTTCGACGGCGGCTCAGCGCGCGGGCCGTGCGGCAAGCCGATGCGCGGGATGCGGGCGGGCGGTGTCCATCCTCGCACAGACCTCAGTGGCCGGTTGGCAGCAAGACCCACATTTTTCCCGGCCATTGCATGCGTCCGGCCAGCTCGCCTGCAGCCTCGCCGGTGCCGGTGAACAGATCGGCGCGTACCGCGCCGGTGATCGCCGAGCCGACATCCTGTGCGAACACCAGGCGGTTGAGCGGCTGCGCCGCCGGAGCGCTGACGTCATACGGCTGCTGGGTGGACAGCCACACCGGCAACCCGAGGGCGATGCTGTTGCGGTCGATCGCAATGCTGCGCATCGCGGTCAGCGGCACGCCCAGCGCCCCGGTGGGGCCGCGCTGCGGATCGGTGTCGATCGCGGCGCTGAAAAACACCACCCGCGGATTGGCCGCCAGCATCTCGGGCACCTCGTCGGGATGCATCCGGGCCCAGGCGCGGATGACGGACATCGTGACCGTGCCTTGCACCCGCCCGGTGTCGAGCAGCCAGCGCCCGACCGATTTGTACGGCCAGCCGTTGGTGCCGGCATAGCTCAGCCGCAAAATCTGTCCATCGGGCAAGCGCACCAGCCCGGAGCCCTGCACCTGCAGGAACAGCGCATCCACCGCGCTGTCGAGCCAGACCACCACCCGGCGATCGAGCAGCGCCTGCACCGCCGGATCGGCCTGGATCTGCGCCCGGCTCCAGAACGGCACCACGCGCTGCTGGCCGTCGACCCAGACCACGCGCCCGCCGCTGATGCCGTCCGGCCCCGGGGTGCGCGGCACCAGTTCGGCCGGCGGCCCCCAAACCGGCACCACATACGGCCAGCCGCGCTGCAGCGCGCCGTGCAGCACTGGCTCGTAATAGCCGGTGATCAGCCCCGGGTCGTCGCGGCCGCTGGCCGGTGCGATCTGCCAGGGGGCGAAGTGCGCCTGGAAAAACGCGCGCTGCGCCGAGATGTCGGCGGCAGGCACGGTTGCCGCGCGTGCGCACACGGCCGCCATTTGCGCGGGCAGCCGCGCGCTGCAGTTGCGCCGAAACGCCTGCCAGACCCCGGCAAAATCGTCCTGTGTCCAGCCGGGCAGATCAGCCCATTGCGCCGGAAGCAGGCGCACTGCGGGGCCGGTCAACGCGGCGGAGCTTGCCGCCTGTGGCGCAGGCCAGGCCGCAGCGGCAGGCGGCGGGCCTGCGGCTGGCGCGGGCGGTGCGGCGGGAGGGGAAGCAGCGCACGCGGCCAGTAACAGGGCAAGCAAACCAATCAGCGCGTGCCGTGCCCGGCGCGGCCAGTCGGTCGAGGTCGGCAGGTACGGCATCACGCGGTTTGGCCGGTCTCGGCCCCAGCCCGGCGCGGAGGCAGGATGAAACTCCACGGACGGCGCAACAGACGGCGGGCAATGCTGGCATAGATCGCGCGACGTTCGCTGACCTGAATACCGCGCGCCCGCAGCGCCAGGCGGTAGGCCAGGTAAAAGCTCACCCCGACATTGAGCACGCCGTTGACCGCGATGCCCGCCAGCGCCCACCAGAACGCCGGGTCGTTGACCACAGCCGGTCCCAGACTGGCGCAGGCCGCGCCGAACAGGCCCGAGGACAGGGTGACGTGGCGTACCTGCAGGTCGATCCCGAAAATGTGGAAAAACTCCGGGGTCAGTCCCAGCAGCAGACCGAGCGACACATTACCCGCGGTCACGCCCACGTTGCGCCGCCACCACGCCGCCCAGCGCGCTGCGCGCTGTGGCCCCAGACGGCGGCGGATGCGCGGGTTCCAGGCAATCGCGCTGTCCAGCCGGTGCAGCACGAACGCGTTTTCCGCCCAACCGGCAATCAAGCCCGACAAAAACAGCAGCACCCCTGTGAACGCGGCAAACAACGGCGTGGGGCCGAGTAGCGAGAGGGATTGCAGCTCATGTTCGGCCTTGGGCACCGGCATGAATTGCGGCCCGAACCAGGCCAGCCCGCCCAGCCCGATCAGCAGCGCCACCGGCATGACCATCATCACATTGCCGAATACCCCGGCCGCTTGCGAGCGGGTGAGATTGGCCACCTCGTCGACAAAGCGCTCCACCCCACCGGGCTTGGACAGCTCTGCCAGCTTGTCGGCCAGTGCTGGAGCAGTCATCGCCGGCTGCTTGGTGGCAATGGTCCAGTGCATCAACTGCACGATGACAAAGCTCACCGCGTAGTTCAGCCCGGCGAGCAGCCCGGTCCAGAACAGCGCGGTGTGCAAACCCAGAATGCCCACCTTGATCCAGGTGGTCAGCCCCATGACCAGACCGCCGCCCATGGCCGCGCGCAGCATGGCGCGGTACTCGCGGCGGTCACGGGTGATGTATTGCTCGCCCGATTCGGCATGGCGCTCGGCCATCTTTTTCGCCAGCAGTGCGGTGTTTTGCCGCCACAACGCGCGCACGCTGCGGCGCTGCGTGTTCAGCCACGCGAAATCCGACAGCAGATGCGCGGTGTCGCGCGCCGGAGAGTCGCCCACCAGGCAGTTGAGCAGCGCTTCGGCGCGGTCGATGCGCTGGTGCAGTTCGTGCAGCGCATAGACCAGGCTGACCGACGTGCCATAGTCTTCCAGATGGGCGTTGACCGCGTTGGCCTGCTGGCGACAGGCGGCGAGCCCGGCGCGAAACAGCGCCAGCGCCTGCGGCAGCGCGTTCGATGGGGTGTCGGGCGCGGGACGGTCGAGCTGCGCCAGCACCGCATCGGCTTGCGCCGCCAGTTGCCGGAACGGCGCCCCGGCGACCATTCCCTGTGGGGTGGAGTCGGCCATGCGCAGCCGTAGATCGGGCGAAAACCCGGCGGCGCGGATCTGGCTGACGGTGAGAATCAGGGCATCGGCCAGCGCAGCGCGCCACAGTGTCGCCGCGGACGGTTCGGTGTCGCTTTGCGGTGCGGCAGCCAGCAGTTCGGTCAGGCGCGCGAGCAGCGTGGTGTCGAGCGCACCCAGCCACACCGCGTCCCCGGGCTCGGGAAAGAACAGCGAAAACAGCACGGCCAGATCGCGGGTTTCGGGTGTCGCCGGCAGCAGCTTGCGCGCCAGCCGCTCGGTGAGTTCGCTGAAAAACGACGAGCGCGTGCTGAAGCCGAAGTCCGCCAGTAGCAGCGTCGGGTCGGTGTGCCGCAGCAGTCCGGTGAGGATGGCCGCAACCTGCGCAGCCTGCTGCGGCTGCTGTGCCAGCAGGTCGAGCAGCGCGTCAAGACGCTGGATTTCCGCCGGTCGGTCTGCGCTTCCGGGCGCGGGCGGCTGGTCCGGGGCGCTGCGGCTCAGCCCCTCGCGCAGGGCGTGCGGCGGCGGGCCGTGACGCAACCAGTCCAGCGCGTCGATCAGCCACAGCACCTGCTCGACCGGCGGCAATTCGGCGTTCGCCCGCGCCAGCAGCGCCTGTGCGCTGGCGCGGGCTTTGCTGGCGGCCTTGCGCCGGGAGAAAAGCCATGGCATCAGTGCAGGCTCCGCGGCTGCACCAGCGCGAATTCGGGAATCAAGGCCTCGAAGCGGGTGCCGTCCTCGGCGACGCAAAAGTAGCTGCCACGCATACTGCCGGTGGGCGTGCCCAGTTGCGCCCAGCTGGTGTACTCGAACGCCTCACCCGGCTTGAGAAAGGGTTGCTGCCCCACTACCCCGAGCCCGCGCACTTCCTGCACCTTGCCGGTCCCGTCTGTAATGATCCAGTGGCGCGAGATGAGCTGCGCGGCCACACGGCCAGTGTTGATCACCGTCACCGTGTAGCTGTACGCATACACCTGCCGATCCGGATCGGACTGCTCGGGCAGGTATTGCGGAATGACGGAAACGGAGAACTGATAGGCAGACATGCAGCGGATTCTAGAGATCGTCGGGCCGCGCGCGCGTTCCCCTAGGGCCTGTTCACGCGATTCGTACACCCCCGGCCCGCAGGGTTGCCCCCAGGCGGGGCGTCTGCGGCGTTGTCAGCCCGGGGCAAGGCGTCCAGCCTTGCC
>JBMFIE010000132.1:0-5072 GCA_049976465.1 Thiomonas sp.
GTTTCTTGCTCGGCATACATGGCCCTTTCAAACTTCACATGTCATGCCTCAAACACAAAATTCCAGATAGGCTCACCCCGTGCTGCGTCTGATTCGCCGCGTGATTCCGGTGACCGAGCAATTGCACGGAGCGGCCTTCTGGGTGAAATTGCCAGATGCCAGCGGGCGGGTGCGTCGCGTGGCCACGCCCCTGTTCATGGCGTTGGTGACGGTGGAATTGGCCGATCTGGTGTTTGCGGTGGATAGCGTGCCGGCGGTGTTTGCCGTCACCACCGATCCTTTTGTGGTGTACACGAGCAATATCTTCGCCATCCTCGGTCTGCGGGCGCTGTACTTCGCGCTGGCGGCCATCCTGCACCGCTTTGCGTATCTGAAATACGCGCTGGCACTGGTGCTGGTGTTCATTGGCGGCAAGATTTTCGCGGCTGAACTGATCGGCAAAATCCCTTCCGCGATCAGCCTGGCCGTGACCTTCGGGCTGTTGGCCGCTGGGGTGTTGTTCTCCCTGTGGAAAACGCGCGGGACAAGTGTGATCAAGCCTGCCGGGCGATGACGTCGAGCAGCGCGGCGCCGTAAGTGTCGCGCTTTTTGTCGCCGACGCCGGAGATGCCGCGCAGGGCATCGAGGCTGGCGGGCCGTGCCTGCGCGATCGCCAGCAGCGTGGCGTCGGAAAACACCACATACGGCGGCACGCCGTGGGCACGGGCGGTGGCGGCGCGCCAGGCGCGCAGGCGGGCGAACAACTCGGCGTCGGCACTCGACAGCGTCTGCATGGTCAGGCGCGTGCCGCTGGAGGTGGTGCTGCCGCTTGCGCGGCGTTTGCGTTCGCCGACCGGCTCGCGGTGTTTGAGGTAGATGCGTTGCGTGCCCTTGAGTACGGCGCGGCTCGCGTCGGTGAGGTGCAGCACGTTGTAGTGCGCGGCGTCCACCTCGACGAGCCGCTGCGCCACCAGTTGGCGCAGCAGCAGGCGCCAGTCGGTTTCACTCCAATCGGCGCCGATGCCGAAGGTGGACAGCGCATGATGGCCGTGACGTTCGATTTTTTCCGTGCGCCCGCCGCGCAGCACGTCGATCACATGGCTTGCGGCGAAGCTCGCGCCGCTGGCCTGCCGGCAGCGGTAGATGGTGGACAGCAGCTTTTGCGCGGCCTCGGTGGCATCGACCAGCTGCGGCGGATGTAGGCAGTTGTCGCAGTTGCCGCAAGGGGTGCTGGCCTCGCCGAAGTAGGCGAGCAGCCGTACGCGGCGGCAGTCGGCGGCCTCTGCGTAGGCCAGCATGGCGTCGAGCTTGGCGGTGGATCGACGCTTGTAGACCTCGTTGGCGTCGGACAGGTCGATCAGGCGGCGCTGCTGCACCACGTCTTGTAGGCCGTACGCCATCCACGCGGTCGCCGGCAGGCCGTCGCGCCCGGCGCGGCCGGTTTCCTGGAAATAGCCCTCGATCGATTTGGGCATGTCCAGATGCGCGACAAAGCGCACATCCGGCTTGTCGATGCCCATGCCGAAAGCGATGGTGGCCACCATCACAATGCCGTCCTCGTCGAGAAAGCGCCGCAGATGTGCTGCGCGGGTGGCGGCGGGCAGGCCGGCGTGATAGGGCAGGGCGCGCAGACCGTGGCTGGCGAGCATCTGCGCCACTTCCTCCACGGTGCTGCGCGACAGGCAATACACCACGCCGCAATCGAGCGGATGCTCGGTCCGGATGAACTGCAGCAGCTGCGCGCGGCCGTCGCGTTTTTCAACCACGCGGTAGCGGATGTTCGGCCGGTCGAAGCTGGAGACGAACTCGGCACCGCCGTGCAGCAGGCGTTCGCGGATTTCGGTGCGCGTCGGCGGGTCGGCGGTGGCGGTCAGCGCCACGCGCGGCACCGCGGGCCAGCGCTCGCGCAGCACCGAAAGCTGGCCATACTCGGGGCGGAAGTCGTGGCCCCATTGCGAGACGCAGTGCGCCTCGTCGATGGCAAACAGCGCGATACGCAGATCGCCCAGCAAGGCCATGCCAGATGCGCTCAGCAGCCGCTCGGGCGCCATGTAGAGCAGGTCGAGCTCGCCCGCGCGGGCAGCGCGCTGCACGGCGCGCGCTTCAGTGGCGTCCAAGGTGGAGTTGAGAAATGCCGCGCGGATGCCCAGCTCGCGCAGCGCGGCGACCTGATCCTGCATCAGCGCGATCAGCGGCGAGACGACGATGCCCACGCCGTCGCGCAGCAGCGCGGGGATCTGGAAGCACAGCGACTTGCCGCCGCCGGTGGGCATGAGCACCAGCGCGTCGCCGCCACGGGCAATGTGGTCGATCGCCTGCGCCTGCAGACCGCGGAAAGCGGGATAGCCCCAGACATGTTGCAGCGCGTCCAGGGCGGAGGGGAACTTCTTCGGCATCACGCCATTGTCGCAGCCGCGGCTGCGGCAGCGACTTCACGCGCGCATCAGCGTGGACTTGCCGAACAGGCTCTCGATCAGATCGACCACCAACCGCGCGGTGCGGTTGCGTTCATCGAACGCCGGGTTGAGCTCCACCACATCGAGCGACGCCAGCAGCCCGGTATCGGCGATCATTTCCATGCACAGCTGCGCTTCGCGGTAGGTCGGCCCGCCGGGCACGGTGGTGCCTACGCCAGGGGCGATGTCGGGGTCGAGGAAATCGACATCGAAGCTGACATGCAAATGGGTGTCGGCGCTCAGGCCGGCCAGTGCCTGGTTCATGGTTTCGCGCATGCCGTGCTCGTCGATGTAGCGCATGTCGAACACCTCGAGCCCCGCGGCGTGCACCAGGCGCTTTTCCTCGGCATCCACGCTGCGGATGCCGATCTGGCGGATGTTTGACGGCTGCAGCTGCGGCGCCGCACCGCCAAGCGTGGTGAGTGCCCGAGGGCCATTGCCGCACAGGCAGGCCAGCGGCATGCCGTGGAGGTTGCCGGTGGGAGTGACCGTGTGGGTGTTGAAGTCGGCATGCGCGTCGAGCCACAGCACACGCAGCTTGCGCCCCTGCGCGCGGCAATGCTGTGCCACCGCGCTGATCGAGCCGATGGCCAGACTGTGATCGCCGCCGAGCAGAATGGGCAGCACACCCTCGCGCAGCGCCTCGCCCACGGCCTGGTGTACCGCAGTGTTCCAGGCAATGACCTCGGGCAGGTGGCGATAGCCGTCCACCGGGGGCTGCCAGGGGTTGTGCGGGCCGGTGAGGTTGCCGCTGTCGTGCACGTCCAGGCCCAGACCGCGCAGCGCCAGGTCGATTCCGGCCACCCGCAGCGCCTCGGGGCCCATCGAGGCCCCACGGTCGCCCGCGCCGATATCTGTGGGGGCGCCGATCAGGCGCACGCGCGCCGAGGCGTGCATCACGCGGCTTCCTCGGCGGATTCGAGCTGGGCGTTTTCCAGGCTGAAGGCTTGCTCGAGCACCTCCCAGGCCTGCTCGGCGGTTTCGACGAAGTGGAACAGGTGCACGTCTTCCGGCGAGATCATGCCGGTTTCCACCAGATAGTCGAAGTTGATCAGCTTGCGCCAGAAACTCTCACCGAACAGCACGATGGGGCGGCGGCGCACCTTGCGCGCCTGCGTCAGGGTGAGCACCTCGAACAGCTCGTCCAGGGTGCCGAAGCCTCCCGGAAAGCACACCAGCGCGACCGAACGCATCAGGAAATGCATTTTGCGCAGCGCGAAGTAGTGGAACTGAAAGCACAGCTCCGGCGTGATGTACGGATTGGGCCGCTGTTCGTGCTGCAGCACGATGTTCAGGCCGATGCTCTTGCCCTGCGCCTCGAACGCGCCGCGGTTGCCGGCTTCCATGATGCCAGGGCCGCCGCCGGTGCAGATCACCAGCGGGGCATCGGCATCGCAGCTGGCGCGGGTGACGATCTGGGCCAGACGCCGCGCCTCCTCGTAGTAGTGCGACATCTCCAGCTGCATGCGCGCGCGGGCGATCGCCCCGGCATCACCGCCGGCGACGGCCTCGGTCAGACGCTGCTGGGCCACGTCCTGCGGCAGGATGCGGGCGCTGCCGAAGATCACGATGGTCGATTCGATGCCTTGTTCGGTCTGGATGATCTCCGGCTTGAGCAACTCCAGTTGCATGCGCACTGCGCGCATCTCGTCGCGCAGGATGAACTCGGAGTCCATGAACGCCAGCTTGTAGCTGCTGCCCGGCTGGTCGTATGGAGACGGCTCGACCGCGACGATGGCGGCATCTTCGCCGGCGCTGGGGAAGTTGCGGTCGATCAGATGGTTGCGCCTGTGGCGCAGAAGACGTTGCTTGTTCATGCAAAAAGCATAGCGAATCGATTTGACCGCGAAATTCGCCGGGTGAGTGATCGGCAAAAAGATGTTTCGCTGCGACCGCGACCGTTACGTTTTCAAACGGCAACGCACGGCAAACCGGCCTAAAACCGGAACACCACCAAACCAATGAGAGGAGCACGACATGGCAAGCGTTCACATCGACGCCCGCACGGCGGCCCAAACGCCGGCGCGCAAGATCCGCAAGGCCGCGGGCATCTGGAGTCTGCTGTTTGCCAGCCTGACGGCCATCATCGGCTCGGGTTGGCTGTTTGCACCGCTGACCGCGGCGACCCAGGCCGGACCGGCGAGCATTCTGTCCTGGGCCATCGGCGGGGCGGCCATTCTGGTGCTGGCCTTCGTCAATGCCGAACTCACCAGTTCGTTTCCGGGCATGGGCGCGGTCATCACCTTTCCCAAGCTCAGCCACGGGCATCTGGCCGCAGCAGTGGTGAGCTGGGTGGTGTTTCTCGGTTATGTCACCGTGGCGCCAGCCGAGGTGCTGGCCGTGGTGACCTATGCCAACAACTACCTGCCCGGCATGGTCGATCCCAAGACCTCGCTGCTGACCGCCACCGGCATGGCGGTGAGCATTGCGCTGCTGGGCGCGTTCATCCTGATCAACGCCTGGGGCGTGCGCGCGCTGCTGCGGCTGGGCAACACCCTGATGATCTGGAAGCTCATCATCCCGGTGCTGACCATCGTCGCGCTGATGCTGGCGTCGTTCCATGCGGGCAATTTCACCGCGCAGGGATTTGCGCCGTTTGGCATCTAGGGCACGATCGCGGCGATCGCCACCTCGGGC
>JBMFIE010000133.1:0-5048 GCA_049976465.1 Thiomonas sp.
CTCGCTGGCCTACAGCCAGCGCGTGATCGCCGCGCTCAAGCAGCGCCCGGGGGCGGCGGAGGTGCCGGTGATCCTGTTCACCAAGGGCGGCGGGCAGTGGCTCGAAGCCATGGCCGACACCGGCGCCGACGCCCTCGGGCTGGACTGGACGACCAATCTCGGCCAGGCCCGCGCGCGCGTGGGCCAGCGCGTGGCGCTGCAAGGCAATCTCGACCCCAGTGTGCTGTTCGCGCCACCTGCAGCAATCGAAAAAGAAGTGCTGCGCCTGCTACACAGCTTCGGCCCGGTGCAGGCCGGCGCGGGGCATGTGTTCAATCTGGGGCATGGCATTTCGCAGTTCACACCGCCGGAGCATGTGGCCGCGCTGGTCGAGGCGGTGCACACCCACAGCCGCGCGCTGCACTCTACCGCCCATTGATGCCCCATCCGGTGCATCACCGTCTGCGCGCAGCCACCGCTGCGCCAACCGGAAATCTCCCGGCTTGTCAAGCTTGACAAATCTGCTTATGCACATTTTTGGCGCGTGTGCAATGCAGCGAGTTGATCACAGACTTGACTTGAGATTTCTTACTATAACTGATTGATTTACAACGGTTTTTGCAAAATTTCACGATCCGGCAAATGATTTTGCACAGGTTTATCCACAGGCCGTATGACGACGCACACCCAACTGATGCACAGAGTTATCCACACCCTCTGGGCGGCGAAATGAATCCTTGTCTGGCGCCGACTTAGCTGCCCATCTTGCGCCCCGCGCACCGATTCCATGCCCGTCGTCCTCCAGGTTGCCGTCGACGCACCAGGTCTGCAACCGCTCGATTACCGCAGCGAAGCGCCGCTGCCCGCCGGGACTCTAGTGCGGGTGCCGCTGGGGCGGCAAACGGTGACCGGCGTCGTGCTGGGACAGGCCGAACCTGCCGCCGGCGGCACGACGGCGCTGCGTGACATTGCGGCGGTCTTCGATGCGGTGCCCGCGCTGCAGCCCGACTGGCTCGATCTGTTGCAGTTCGTCGCGCGGTATTACCAGCGCGCCCTGGGCGAGGTGATCGGTGCGGCGCTGCCCGCCCTGCTGCGCAGCCGCCAGCCGCAGGCCGTCGCCACGGCACCACGGCAGACCGCGACCGAGGCCTACCGCTGCACCGAACTGGGCCGCAGCGCCCTGCCCGCGCAGCTCGGGCCGCGCAGCACGGCGCTATGGCGGCTGGCGCAGGCGCTGGGCGTGGCCGCGCCCGACGCAATGCAGCAAGACCCGGGCCCGACCGCGACCGCTGGCTTGCTGTCACTGTCTCAGGCCCGCCAGCTGCACCCGCAGGCCGCCCGGGTGTTGCGGCAATGGCTGCAGGCGGGGTGGGTCGAGGTGATCCGGGAGGGCGCGCCCGCCGATGCCAGCGACACGCCGCCGGTGCTGCACCCGCAGCAGGCGCAGGCCGTGCAGGCGATTGCGTCCAGCACGGGGTTTGCGCCGTTTGTGCTGTTTGGCGTGACCGGCAGCGGCAAGACCGAGGTCTATCTGCACGCCGCAGCGCAGGCGCTGCAGCGCGACCCGGCGGCGCAGATTCTGGTGCTCACGCCCGAGATCAACCTCACCCCGCAGCTCATTCGCCGGTTCGAGCAGCGCTTCGGCGCAGACCATCTGGCCGTGCTGCACAGCGGCCTGTCCGAAGGGCAGCGACTGCGGCATTGGCTGGCGGCCCACACCGGGCAGGCGCGCATCGTGCTGGGCACACGGCTGGCGGTGCTGGCGTCGATGCCGCGGCTGCGGCTGATCGTGGTCGACGAGGAGCATGACACGTCGTACAAGCAGCAGGAAGGCGCGCGCTATTCGGCCCGCGATCTGGCGGTCTGGCGGGCGCAGCAACTGGGCATCCCCGTGGTGCTCGGCTCGGCCACGCCCGCGCTGGAGAGCTGGCGGGCAGCGCAGACCGGACGCTACCGACTGCTCACCCTCTCCCAGCGCGCCAGCGGCATACTGCCGCGCGTGCGTCTGGCCGACATTCGCCGCGACCCATTGCTGCGCACCGGCGGGGCGTTGATCGGCCAGGCGCTGGATGCCGCGATCCGCCAGCGTCTGGAGCGCGGAGAACAAAGCCTGCTGTTCCTCAACCGCCGCGGCTACGCCCCGGTGCTGAGTTGCCCGGACTGCGGCTGGATGTCGGACTGCCCGCATTGCGACGCGCATCTGGTGTTTCACCGCACCGACCGCAGCCTGCGCTGCCATCACTGCGGCCACCAGACCGCGGTGCCGCGTGCCTGCCCAGATTGCGGCAGCCTCGATCTACAACCCGTGGGCAAGGGCACACAAAGGGTTGAGGAGGCGCTGGCCGAGCATTATCCGCAGGCCCGCATTGCCCGCATCGATGCCGACACCACGCGGCGCAAGGGCGCAGCCGCCAGCCGCTTGGACAGCGTGCATGCCGGCGAAGTGGACATCCTGGTGGGCACGCAGATGGTGACCAAGGGACACGACTTCCAGCGCGTCACCTTGGTGGCCGCGCTCAACCCGGACGCCGGGCTGTTCAGCCACGATCCGCGTGGCCCCGAGCGCCTGTTCGCGCAGCTCATGCAAGCTGCGGGACGCGCCGGACGGGCCGTGCCGGGTACGCCCGGCGGGCAGGATCTCGGCCATTCCGACCGGCCCACACCCTCTGAACCCGAAATGCTGGTGCAGACCGCGCATCCCGAGCATCCGCTGTACCGCGCGCTGGTGGCGCACGACTATCCCGGATTCGCGCAGGCCGAACTGGCCGAACGCGAGCGCAGCGGCATGCCGCCGTTTTCCTTTCAGGCCCTGCTGCGCGCGGAGCACAGGCAGATCGAGGCGGTGGAGGCATTTCTCGACCGCGCCCGGCAGCTCGCGCTGCCGCTTGCGCAGGACCTGGGCGTGACCATCTATCCGCCGATTCCCGCCGCGCTGGCACGCATGGCCGGTGTGCACCGCATGCAGATGCTGCTCGAGGGCATGCACCGCGGCGCGCTGCAGACTCTGCTCACCCGCTGGCGCGCCGAACTCGCTGCGCTGCGCGCGCGGGTGCGCTGGGCGATCGACGTCGATCCGCTGGAATTCTGAAACTCCGATCTGCCTCACCCGGTCATGGTTTCGACAGTTCGATACAGCGTCCTGCTGCGGGCCGGACTAAATTCAGAACATCATCCTTCATTGCAACGTAACAACGCGCTTTTCGCGCCGGAGACCTGCATCATGTCCACGCAACGCTTGCTGCATCATCACCCGCTTCCCCCGGGCACGACGATCGTCCCTTTCGACGACGCCCGCCGCGGCAGTGTGACCCCGGAGTCGCCCGCCATCGAGGTGATGACCGATCTGCGCCGCACCCCAGCGTTCACCATCGAGCCTGACGCCTCGGTCAATACTGCACTGCAAAAAATGATGCACGCCGGGGTGCGACTGCTGCTGGTCACCAATCCGGCAGGGCATGTGGTCGGCCTGATCACCGCGCGCGACCTGATGGGCGAAAAACCGGTGCGTGTGGCCACCGAGCACCAGATCCCGCGCGACGCGGTCACCGTCGCGCAGTGCATGGTGCCGCAGCAGCACATCGAGGTGCTCGACTATGCCGAGGTGCTGCGCTCCACCGTGGCCGAGATCGTGCTCACCCTGCGCCACTCGGGGCGGCAACATGCGCTGGTGCTCGAGTCTGACGACAAACCGGCGGTGCGCGGTATTTTCTCCGCGGTGCGCATCGGCCGCCAGCTTGGCGTGGAACTCAGCGCCAGCGGCCAAATGCAGAGCTTTGCCGAACTCGAGCAGGCCATCGGCGCGCTGTAATCAGCGCGGTGTCAGGCTGCGATGCGCGGCCAGCGCCAGCACGGCAACGGCACAGAACACCGCTGCCATCGGCACCGCACTGCGCACGGCGAACAGCCCGACTGCACCGCCGCTGAGTGTGGCCAGAGCGAACTGCAGACTGCCCATCAGCGCCGCAGCGCTGCCCACCCGTCCCACCTGATGCGCCAGCGCCAGCGCCGTGGCATTTGGAAACGAAAACCCCAGGCTGGACAGCGCGGCAAACAGCGGCAGCGCCACGCCCCAGAAACCGCCGATCTGCAGCGTCGCTAGTCCCAGCATCAGCGCGGCCCACACCGCCAGGCTGCGCAGCGCACGGCCGAGCAGCGCCTGGCTGGACCAGTGCGCCAGCAGGGCATGGTTGAGCTGCGAGGCGGCAATCAGCCCCAACGCATTGCAACCGAACAGCCAGCCAAACTGCGCCGGGCTCAGGCCGAACACCTGCATGAACACGAACGGCGCACCAGCGATGTAGGCAAACATCGCCGCCTGCCCGAGCGCGCCGCTCAGTGCGAAGCCGATGTAGCGCCGGTCGCACAGCAAGGCAGCGTAGGTGCGCAGCGCCTGGCGCAACGGGTGCTGGCTGGCGCTGCTGCGCGCGCTGTGCGGCAGGCTCTCCGGCAGCGCCGCCGCAGCAGCGAAGCACAGCAGACCAAAGCCGGCGAGCGCCGCGAAAATCGCCCGCCAGCCCAGCGCCTGCACCAGCGTCGCCCCGGCGAGCGGCGCAAGAATGGGCGCGGCACCGAGCACCAGGGTCAGCCGCGAGAACACCCGCGCCGCATCCACCGGCGCGTACAGATCGCGCACCATGCTGCGCGCGATCACGATGCCGGCGCAGCCGCCCAGCGCCTGCAGCAGCCGCCACAGCAACAGACTGTCGACCGACCCCGCCAGCGCGCAGCCCACCGACGCGCCGACATACAGCGCAATGCCCAGCAGCAGCGGGCGTTTGCGCCCGAAGCGGTCGGACACCGGGCCCCAGACGACCTGCCCCAGTGCCAGCCCCAGGAAAAACACGACCAGCGAACGCTGCACCGCCTCAGGCGTGGTGCGCAGATCGTGCTGCAAGGCGGTGAAGCCCGGCAGGTACATGTCGATTGACATGGGGGCGAAGGCCGTGAGCGCCCCCAGGGTGAGAATGCGCCGCAGCGCGCAGCAACGCTCCATCCCGAGAATTGTCGCTGCGCTAACGGTTTTTAGTGCGCGTCGATCGCGCGGCGCAGTTCCTTCACCTGCTCGGCCG
>JBMFIE010000134.1:0-5022 GCA_049976465.1 Thiomonas sp.
CTGGCGGTCTTCGGGTTCGCGCCCTGCTGCGGCCCGAGTTCAGGACGCGGCAAGGGGGTCTGGCCATAGTCGCGCACGTAGTCCAGCGCACGTGACTGGAGCTTGTCGCTCTGACCGGTGGCCCAGTAAAAATCGAGCAGGGCCTGGAAAATGTGCTGTCGCGCGAAATGATCGGCCTCAGTCTGCAGCGCAGCCAGCAGTTGGGATTCGGCCTGGGCATCTCGCCCCTCGGCGAAGTCGAAGGATGCCAGTTCGATCACCGCAGGCAGGTTCGGCAAAATGGGCTCGCGACCTGACAACGGCTGGGCGGGCGGGGCCTGCATGTGCTGCGGCGGCCATTCGGGCGGGCGCGGCGAGCCGAGCTGGGATGTGCCTGGGTGCAGCGCGGAGGCGGCAAAGTCCACCAGGGGCGGGTTACTGTGGACAATCAGCCCATCGGGGATAGTGCTGCTGAGCTGGCGTTTGTGTTCACTCTGGATCTGGCGCTCGATGGCGTCGATCTTGTGCAGGGTGTGCAGCCGCGAGGCGGCACGCAGCGGGGGCGGGGGCAGGGTGGAGGCGATGGTGAGACCCTCCAGATGTTGCGAGGACGCAGACTTGCGGTTGCGTAGCTCGCGCCGCAGGATGTCGAACTCGCGGTTGCGAATCAGGATGGCGGCGCGGTCGAGCCGCTGCGCTTGGCGTGCATGAGCGGCTCGCCTGGCGGCGTCCTCGACCTCGCCTGGCTCGAACCGGGTCTGCGACCAATCGGTGGTCGGATGGCGGATGAACCGCATCAACCGACTCCAAAACCCCGGTGCACCGTGACGCGACGCTCGACGTGTCATGCGGGAGATCGGAAGAGGTCGGTCGGCCCAAAGTCTGCCGGCGGGGTTGGCATTTGGTCCAAGCTGTCGGCACGATCTGGCCGGCCGCTGCCGGGCTGTTTATCGTCGGATGACAAAAGCCGCAAGCTGCACGCGCCGATCTGCAGCACATCGTCGGGCAGCACAATCGAGGTGCTGACTCGCTTTCCGTTGACCCAGGTGCCATTGGTGCTGCCCAGATCCTCGATCCACCAGCCGCTGTCGGTGTATTGCAGCACGGCATGCAGGCCGCTGACATGCGGGTCGGGCAGAACGATGGCGTTGGTCGGATGGCGGCCGATGTGCATACGAGGCTGTCGCATGACATAGGCATGGCTGACCTCTCCAGGTAGAAAAACGATCAGTTTGCTCATGATTCAACGGCAAGGCGGGGGGGCATATTTGGATGGCAGTGTGGGCGTGGCGTTGGCGGTGACCCCGTCTTTGGTGGTCTGCCCGCCGGAAAAGCAGACCCAGCGCAAGCCGCCTGGGCCTGGAGCAGGTTGTAGTACGAGGGTGTAGCCACTCGCCTGGTTGGGGTCGAGCAGCTGGTTGTAGGTGATGATGATGGTGCCACCATAGCCCACGAGTACGCTGATGCTGTAGGTGCCAGAGGGCGGTTCGGCACCATACGCCTTTGTGCAGGCATCCGTGGCGCCGGTGCACACCGGATCGGTGCTCGGCCAGTCGGAAATGAAACTGCCGTGCGTGGCCCAATACTCGGCCACGGCGGTTTTGACCCCCGATGCCAGGTTGATGCCCTCGGTCACACGGGCGCGCACCATATAGTCGCGGTATTGTGGAATGGCCACGGCGGCAAGAATGCCAATGATCGCAACCACGATCATCAATTCGATCAAGGTAAAGCCTTGTTCACGCCGCGCAGCCGTCGTGCCGTGTGCGGCGCGAAATACCGCTCGATGTGTTGTCATTTCACCCCCGGTTCATGTTGATCCTGCTCCGGTGTGTGCAAAACCCAGTTCCAGAAGGCCGCATGCACTGCGGCACTGCTGTGACTGAGTCGCAGATCGGCTTCTGCGTCGTTTTTATGCATTGCAGCGGTCAGGCACTGATGAAACTCGGTATGCGCCTGCACCAACTGTTGATAGGGCGGAGCGTCGCCCCATTGACCCGCTTGCTGCTCCAGCCAGAGACCCAGCGCGCAATGCTGCGGGGCCTGGGGGTCGAGGAGTTCCCGCATTTCCGCAGCGTCCATCGTGCGTGCCAGCACCTTGCGCGCCCGCATGCGGTGGGTGACGAGCGCCTGGACCGCGCGCTCGGCATCGACGATCTGCGGTTTGGCCAGCGCAGCCAGCCACGACAGTTCCTGCGTGTGGTGCTCCAGCCAGATCGGCACCTGCTCTGCCGGCATGGGCTGCGCAAACACATAGCCCTGCAAGTGGCGAAACCCAAGAAGGCACAGGGCGCGGCACTGCGCGCGCGTTTCCACGCCTTCTGCAATGGCGCTGATGCCCAGCATTTGCGCCAGACGCAGCATGCCGTAGCTCAGGCTCAAATCGATGCCGTCCTGGAGCAGATCTCGAACGAAACTGCGGTCGATCTTGACCACTGAGACATCAAACTGCTGCAGATGCGCCAGACTGGCATTGCCGGTGCCGAAATCGTCCAGACCGATGGACAGGCCCAGGCGACGCAGTTCAAGAATGGTGGCGTTGACCACCCGCAAATTGAGCGAAGGGCCGTGTTCGGTGATTTCCAGGCTGAGATCTTGTGTGCGCACCGTGGGGTGCGCAGCGAGGGTCTCTCGCACCGTCCCGACAAAATCGGGATGCGCAAAATGATGCGGCGAGACATTGATGGCCAGCTTGAGCTGCAACCCCTGCCGTTGCCACGTCGTCAGTTGCCGCAGCGCGGCGTCCAGCACGTAGCGATCCACCTCGATGCCAAGCTGCGCGTCGGCCAGCGCGGTTTCAAACTCCTCGGCGCGACGCAATTGCCCCTGGGCATCTTCCAGGCGCAGCAGCGCCTCGAATTTGCGTACGAAGAACCGAGACGACTCGGGCTCGATGGTGAGCACAGGTTGGAAATGCAGTTGCAGGCGACCTTGCCGCAGCGCGTCGCGCAGCATTTCACGCTGCTGGTGCAGGGTGTCATGCTGGTGCTTGAGCCGTTGCGAATACAGCTTGAACCGTCCGCGGCCGGCGCTTTTAGCGTCATATAAGGCCAGATCGGCGCGCTGAAATACATCCAGCTTGCAGTCGCCAGCACGGCGTTGCACCGCCAGACCGATGGAGCAGCCCTGGTGCAAGACGGTCTCAGCGATGTTCATGGGCACTGCCATGGCACGCAGCAGACGGTCTGCAACCTGGATGGCCTGTTCCTCCGTGCGGCATTCCGGCATGAGGATGGCAAATTCATCGCCTCCGATACGCGCCGGCATGTCGGTCAGGCGCACCAAGGTCTTGAGCCGGTTCGCCACTTCAACCAGAACGGCATCTCCTGCCGGATGGCCGAGGGTATCGTTGACCCGCTTGAAGTCGTCCAGATCGAACAGCGCGAGGGTGAATCCTTGCTGCCCCAAGGGATGGTGTTCCAGCATGTGGAGGCGGCGATCAAAGCCACGCCGGTTGAGCAGCCCGGTCAGCGGGTCCCGCTCGGTAAGAAATTCCAGCTTGCCCTGCTGCTCCTTGACGTCGGTGACATCTTGCAACTGCCAGAGCGCACCTTGAATGGCGCCATCCCGCATGAGGGGCACGTAGTGGCGCAAGACATGTCGCCCTCCGCGCAGGCGGATTTCTGCCTGATCCGGGCGATCCTGGCGAATCAGAGACTTGATGCGCTCCAACTCAGGCTCGGGATCGTCAAGCGCCGGAGCCAAATGGTCAAAAAACGCACGCCACCCCTGGCCGATCAGTTCGGCTGGATGCAGACGCAGGTTGAACAGTTCGAGACAGGCTGGATTGATTTGTGCGACCTGGCCTGCGGCATCGAAGACGACCACGGCGCTGGGCAGGTTGCGCAATACATCCTCCATCTGCGTGGCGATCGAGAAGGGGCTTGCGGCACTCATGATCGGACGCCGGGTTTGTGAAACTCGCTGAGCTCGAAGTAAATCTGACTGAGAAGTCTGGTCACGCGGCGGGAGGCGCGGTTGTAAGGGGCATCGGTCCGCAGAGCCTGCATCGCTTCCTCGCTCTGACCCTGATCAGCCAGCCGAATGATGTCCGCAGCAAGGGAGTGAAATTGCGCATGCTCCTGTTTGAGCTGGTCCATCAGATGCGCAGGGATGCGCGCATCATTGGCTTGAGCCTCCAGCCAGATCCCCAGGTCGCAGGCGTCGCACCGACCAACGACTGCGGGATCGAGTGTTTCTTGTGATCGCCCCAATACGACGTCCTTCAGACGGTTTTTCCAGCGCTGGTGTGCAGCGATCGCGGAGTAGAAATCGAGCCCAGCCTGCGCCGAGACATCATCGACCTCCTCAGGCCGCGCGGGCAGGTTCTCCTCTATCTCTGCGGAAAAATGACCCTGCCGTACGCAAACGTCATCTACGGCAGTGGGATCCAGCTTTGCGCGAAGCCAATCCAACCAACGCATGGCATCTCCAAGGGTTTCAACCGAGCGCTTCGGTGCATCTTCGCCGGGCGACAGCGACTTTGAGTGCGGGCTGTCTGCTGCAGATCGCTGTGCATCGATGGGCTCTCTGTCACTCCGGACAAATCCCTGAGTCGTTGCTACGAGATCACCGCAAGCACCAATAAATCATTCCTAACTGAACGATGATACAGGCGATTGCATTAAAAAAACCGGTTTGATAGAGGAAGAGATGCGTTAAACAAAAATTTCGTGAAATATTTCATACTGCGTGGATATCAAGCTTTTGTGCTTCCTGTGCCCGAGTGCGTGCGGAAATCTCCGTTCCGCAATACCTACGCAAGCCTAGCCATTACTGGCCAAATCTGCTGCTTGCTTCCTGCTTCGCAGAGGCCGGTTTCACTCCGGCCTTGCGGCCAGGGCCAGAGCCTTCCTCTCCACAGGCTGACACGGTGGAACTCACCGCCAGATTCTTCAAATTGATCGCCGCATTCACATCGCGAGCGTGGATCACACCACAGGCTGGGCAGGTCCACTCGCGCACAGACAGCGGCAAGGCGGCGAGTTTGTGCCCACACGCCGAGCACGTCTTGCTGCTGGCAAAGAAGCGATCGGCCACCAC
>JBMFIE010000135.1:0-4952 GCA_049976465.1 Thiomonas sp.
CACGGCGCGGCCTGCGCCTCGCATTGCATCCGCCCAGACCCCCGGCGCGGGTGTACCAATAGCGTGAACAGGCCCTAGGTTCACACCGGTCTCGGCGGCTCGCCAGTCCAGATTTCCACCCGGTTGCGTCCGGCCTGCTTGGCGCGGTAGAGCGCCTGATCCGCGCGGTCGAGCAGCTCGTCCACGTCGATCGCGGCCGCAGTCGGCACGAACTCGGCAATCCCGATGCTTGCCGTGAGCATCAGCTGCGCACCCGCCCGCTGCAGCTCCGGCATGCAGCCGGCCTCCTGGATGCTCAGGCGCAGACGCTGTGCAACCTCGAACGCCACCTGCCGGGACGTCTGTGGCAGCAAAATGGCAAACTCGTCGCCGCCAAGCCGGCCGCAAACGTCCTGGCTGCGCAACTGTTGTACGCAGACCTGAGCGAAGCAGCGGATTACCGCATCGCCGCCCTGATGGCCCAGGGTGTCGTTGATCTGCTTGAACCGGTCGATGTCCAGCGCCATCACCGCAAGCGGACTGCCCTCGCGCTGCGCTTTGCGCAGTTCCAGCGCCGCCCGCGCCAGGAAAAAGCGCCGGTTGGGAATGCCGGTGAGCACGTCGGTATAAGCCAGATTGCGCAGCTCGGTTTCGCGCGCCTTGGCTTCCGTGATGTCCTTGAAGGCCAGAATCAGTGCATCCTCGTCGCGGTAACGCCCGCGCGTGGCCGACAACAGCAGCCAGACCTCGCTGCCGTCGAAACGCCGGAACCTGGCCTCCATGCCCCGCACCATACCGCCTTCGCGCTGCAGCCTGCTCAGCAGTCTGTCCCGGTCTTCCGGATCGGCCCAGACCTGACGCATCGACAGACCCGCCATCTGACCGAAGCTGGCGCGGAACAGATCGTCCGACGCTTTGTTGGAAAACAGCAGCGCGGCATCACTCAAACGGGTGATGACCAGGGGCACTGGGGATTCCTCCGCGAGAAAGCGAAAGCGCTGCTCGTCCTCGCTGAGCTGCTGTTGCAGCATCTTGAGCGCAGTGATGTCCTGCATGCTGGTGACCACCCCGACAATCTGACGGCTGACTGCGTCGCGCACCAGCGCCTTGTTCAGAATCCAAATGGTCGGTTCGTGGTCGGGATGGACGTAAGGAACCTCGCGCGTGACCTGCAGGCTGCCGCCGAGCAGCTCGGCGTCCATCTCTTCCCAGATGCGTCCCAGCGTGGGGCCGAGAATTTGCGAGGCGGTGCGGCCGTGAATTTCGGCATTGTCCAGCGACACCAGGAGATTGAACGCGGTGTTCACCCGGGTGAACCGCCCCCGCGCATCGCTGAAGGCGACCGGATTGGGCAGGGCATTGAGCAGCGACTCTTGAAAGCGCAGCTGCGCCTGCGTCGTGGCCTGCGCGATCTGCAGTGCGGCGGTGCGGCGGTTGATCTTCTTTTCCAGCGTGGCGTTGATGTCGCGCACCTGCTTGAGCGCAAGCGCCCGCTCTTTGGCCATCAGCCCGGCAAGCAGCAACGCGCTGGCCAGGGACAGCAGGATGATCTGCACTGCCATGAACCGATCCGGCCCGACCATGCTGTACATTGGCCCCAGATGGAGCAGCGTGGCGGCAACGATCAGCACCGCAAACACGGCCAACAACAACGTGGTGACCACCAGAGGCAGCCGCAGCGCAGCCCACAGCAGCGGCAACGTCACCAGGCTGGCCAGACCGATGGGCAAGGCGCTCTGCCCGACGGGCAACAGATACACCGCCACGGTGCCGCCCACCGCGATGGCCGACACCGTGATGCACTCCCGACTCAAGGCCTTGGGCAACAGGGCCTGACCCTGCCGGCGCAGTGATTCGGCCACCGGCGTGAGCACGACGATACTGCTCATATCAGTGACCCACCACTGCAAAGCCAGATCGTGCGTCTCCGGCACCCGCCCCCATCCGAAACAGGCCACTGCCAAAGCGCCAAACACTGCCGACACGCCCGCGGCCAATACTCCCATGGCCAGGATGAACCAGACCGCATCGGCCATCACCTCAAACCCTTTCCAGCCTCCTGCGCGCCGTTGCAGCAGCCACAGACCGAGCACCGGCCCCAGCGCATCTCCCAGCGCGATCAGTGCACTGGCCTGCATCCCCCACCCGAGCAGCAGCCAGTTGCTCAACCAGGAAGCCAGCATGACCGCGGGAATCATCGACATGCCGCGCGCCAGCAGGGCAAACACAGCCACCGCCGCCGACGGCCACAGCACCACCTCACCGGAGCGCACCCCGAGCACTGCCCATGCCAGCAACACATAGGACGCGACCACCCCGGCCGACCACATCAGCCAGCGCGGCAGGGAGGGTGTTGCAAGGCGAGACATGGCGAAAGACCAAAAAAGCAGAGGCGATTCACCGACGGCAGGCCATGTTTGCACGCAGTTGATGCAGACATCTGACGCGCAAGACAAACCGGCTGTAAACCGAAGGATTGAATGTCATACCCCCACCTGCTTTTTTACAATGTCGTGTGTTGTCGGATTCGGTGGATCGGATGCATGATTCATGTCCATTCCACGGCGGAATCTCGTTTTGATGCGATTGTCTCCAAACCGCCGAGACAAGTCCGTGAATTCCGTCACGCTCGCGCCGGTGTCGGCAAACACCGCTGCAATGAATTGGGCAAAACTGCCAACTTCCTCACACAATGCAGCATCGGCGCGCCGCCCCGAATGCGCAGTGCGCAGGGAGCTTGTTCAGTGTTGCCATAATTCGGTCTTGCCAACCTCATGCCTTGCCCGCCGTGTTCAAACTGTTTCGCCCAAGGCCGACCGTTAACCAGCCTCTCGCATCCGATCCATCGCATGTCGAACTGCGGGGCACCACGACCGAGGGTTATCACTATGCGCTGCGACTGGAGCGCAGCGCCAGCGGCCAGGCGCAGCGGCTGATCGGCTGGCATGGGTCGTCCCGCGGCGGCGCCCGGGTGGAGATCCAGCGCGACCCTGCAGGGGTTTGGCGCGACCTGAAAGGGCGCCACGCGGCAGAATGCATCGACCTCATCCCGTCGCCCATCCGTCAAAGCGCAAGCTGGGGGGCGCACCGGGCACTGCTGGTACCGCCCGCCGATGCCACCCCGGACGCGCCCGCCGACCGCATGGTGCTGGACCTGCCATGAACCCGCCGCCGCCCCGCCCCTTCTCCCGCCGCGCCCTGCTCAAGGCCGCGCTGGCCTGCGCGCCCTGGTGGGCGGCAGGACAGGCGGACGCTGCGGTCAATCTGGCCGCGGTGCCCATAAGCCGGATGGATCTGCCCTGGTGGCGCAGGCGCTTCGAGGCCTCGCTGCAGCAGGTGCGCCACAGCCAGCCGGAACTGGTCTGGCTTGGTGACTCGATCACGCAAAACTGGGAACGCCGCGGGCCGCCCTCCTGGGCCGATTTCCAGCCGATCTGGCTGCGGGAATATGGGCGCTACCGCCCGCTGAACCTGGGCTTCACCGGCGACACCACCGCCAGTGTGCTGTGGCGGCTGGATCACGGGCAGGTGCAGGGCATCTCCCCAAAAGTGCTGATTCTGCTGATCGGCGCCAACAATCTGGGCCGTCCGCACTGGGGCGCGCATCTCACCGTGCCGGGCATCGAGGCCGTGGTCGACAAAGTGCATGCACTGCTGCCCGCCACCCGGGTGCTACTCCTGGGTGTGCTGCCCAGCCGGCGCTCGGCATGGATCAGCGCCGAGACCGTCAAGATCAACGCCGCGCTGGCGCAGCGCTATGCGCAAAGCCGCCGTGTGCGCTTTGTCGATGCCGGCCATGTGCTGCTGGACGCGAACGGCCAGCCTGACCCGCAGCTCTACCTCGAGGGACATGCCCCGCATCCGACCATGCTGCTGCATCCGGATGCGCAGGGCATGGAGCGTATCGCCCAGGCGATCGCGCCCACGCTGGAGGCGCTGATGCAGCCCGGCACCTGAATGCACCCAGGCGCCTGTCACGCGCGGCTGTGCCATACTGGGGTGCACCCTCCCTGCTCTTCAAAGACACCCGGTTCACTTGCAGGAGTTCATCATGTCCCATCGCCTCGCCCACCTGTGTGCCGCGCTCTGTCTGGGCGCTGTTTGCATCGCCCCGACGCTGGCCGCCGAACCGCTTACCGTGACGGTGCACCGCCTGACGTTGGACACCGCCGAGCGCATCGCCCTTGGGGCGATCAAGGCCTGCCGCGCCAAGGGGTTACAGGTCAGCGCCACCGTGGTCGATCGCGACGGCATCGTGCAGGCCACCCTGCGCGACACCCTGGCGCCGCCGGTGTCGCTGGACATCAGCCGGCAGAAGGCCTACACCGCAGCGATGTTCGGCATCAAGGGCACGGCGATGGGCCCGCAGGCGGCATCGCCGCTGGCGCTGCTGGGCGACGGTCTGGCCTTCACCGCAGGGTCGGTGCCGATCCAGGCCGGCGGACGTCTGTATGGTGCGGTGGGTGTGAGCGGCGCACCGGACGGCAAGGTGGACGAAGAATGCGCTCAGGCCGGTCTGGACGCCGTGCTGCCCGACTTGGAGATGCAGTAAGGCGCCGTCGTCGCTGCCTACAATCCGCGCGCTGCAGCCGCGACTGCTGTTCTGCTGCGGCGCAACATCAAACGCCGATCGGCCTGCCGATTTTTTGTGCAGCCCGATCAACCCCCGTGAAATCAGGGGTTTTCGACCGGCCGTGGCGAAATTCTCCCCAGCCTCTGGGGATAACTTCGCCACGGCGCCGCCCCTGTGGACAATTTTTGACAATTGCCTTGCCCCGCAATGGCCAGCCGCCAAACTCCCGCCTATTCTGAATCGTCCATCCGCGTACTCAAGGGTCTGGAGCCTGTGCGCCAGCGCCCGGGCATGTACACCCGCACCGACAACCCACTGCACATCGTGCAGGAGGTCATCGATAACAGCGCCGACGAAGCGCTGGGCGGCTATTGCCGGCATATCGCGGTCACGCTGCACA
>JBMFIE010000136.1:0-4938 GCA_049976465.1 Thiomonas sp.
CGCAGCCAGGCCGCGCTGGCGCAGGGCAATGTCACCCGGTTGGACGTGGACGCACAGCTGGTGCCGCTGCAGGCGCTGACGCAAACCATCCAGAGCATCCAGCGCCAGCAGCTCGCGCTGCAGTCGCAACTGCACGCCCTGCTCGGGCTGCGGGCCGACGTGCCGCTGCCGCTCGCCCCAGCCTCCCCGCAGCCCGTGCCCGACGCGGCGCAGGTCGATGCCGCGTTGCAGAACCTGCCGCGCATCCGCCCCGATCTGATGGCGCTGCAGGCCGGCTATGCGGCGCAGGAGCAAAGGGTCTGGCAGGCGGTGCTCGGCCAGTTCCCCGCGTTCAACCTCGGCTTCACCCGCGCGCGCGACACCGCAGGGGTGAACACCATCGGCTTTGGCGTGAGCATCAGCCTGCCGCTGTTCAACCGCAACCGGGGTGTGATCGCCACGCAGCGCGCCACCCGGGCGCAACTGCGCGCCGAATATCAGGCCCGGCTCGATCAGGCCGATGCCGACGTGCGCCAGGCGCAGGCCGATCTCGCACTGCTACAGCAACAGCGCCGGGCGCTGCTGGCCGCGCTGCCCGCGCTGGAATCGGCCGAGGCGGCGGCGCAGGTCGCGCTGCAGCACGGCAGCATGACCCTGCTCGAATTCATCAACCAGCGCACCGCCCTGCTCGACCAGCGTCTGGCGCTGCAAGCCAATGCCCAGCAGACCGAGGAACAGGCGCTGGCGCTGCAGTTGCTCACCGGCCTGGGTCCGTATCGCCCGGCGGCGCAAGTCCAGACTTCAACCGCACCCCAGTCATGAACCTTTCCGCCCGCACCCGTCTGCTATTTCTCACCGCCTGTCTGCTGCCCGCCGTTCTCGGCAGCGCACGCGCCGCCGAACCCGAGGTGTCCGCCCTGGTGCAGACTGCGCCCCTGCGGCGCGGCGAACTGCTGCGCACCCTGCGCGCCTATGCCGTGGTGCAGGTGCCCGCCAGCCAGACGCAGGCCCTGACCTTCCAGCATCCGATGCAGGTGCAGAGCATTGCGGTGCATGTCGGGCAGGCAGTGCGCAAGGGCCAGTGGCTCGCCACCCTCCGCAGTGATGCCACCAGCACGCTCGCCTATACCCAGGCGCAGACCGCGGTACGGTTTGCGCAGGCCGAGCTCGACCGCGTCACGGCGCTCAAGGCGCAGCAACTCGCCACACAATCGCAGGTGGACGCGGCGCGCAAGGCGCTGGCCGACGCGCAGGCGCAACTGCACAGCCTGCAGCAACAGGGGGCGGGGCAGATTGAAACCCGCGTGACCGCGCCTGCCGACGGCATCGTGCTCGCAGTGAGCGCGGCACCGGGCGATCTGCTTGCAGCCGGCAGTCCGCTGCTGCAACTCGGCCGCGGCGGCAGTCTGCAGGCAGCCGCCGGTGTGCCGCCCGAAGACGCCGCGCGGCTGCAGCCGGGGCAGCCCGTGCGGCTGACCGCGGTGTTCGACCCGCAACAGCATTGGCAGGGCACCATCCGCAGCATCGGCGCCGCGATCAACCCCAAGACCCAGCGGCTCGATGTGCTGATCGCGCTGCCCGCGCAGCCGAATCTGCCCGCGGTCGGCACCAGTGTGCAGGCCGACATGGTGCTCGGCCGCTGGCGTGGCTGGGTGGTGCCGCGCGACGCGGTGCTGCAGGATGAGCGCGGCGCGTATGTATTCCAGGATGACAAGGGCCGCGCCCGCCGCGTGCCGGTGCAGATTGCCATCGAAAGCGGTCTGCAAACCGGCATCACCGGTGCACTGAACCCGGCGCTGCCGCTGGTCGTCGCCGGCAATTACGAACTACGCGACGGCATGGCGCTGCGTGCAGCCGGGGCTGCCCGATGAGCGGCGCATCGATCTGGCTGCAGCGCCACCGACGCTCGGTGCTGTTTCTGCTGGCGCTGCTGGCCGCCGGCGGGGTGTTTGCCGCGTTCAAGCTGCCGGTCGGGCTGTTTCCGAATGTGGACTTTCCCCGCGTAGTGGTCAGCGCCGACGCCGGCGACCGCCCGGCCAGCCAGATGATGCTGCAGGTCACCCAGCCGCTGGAGCAGGCGGTGCGCCGCGTGCCGGGTGTGGTGGACGTGCGCTCGACCACCAGCCGCGGCACCGCCGACATTTCGGTCAGCTTCGACTGGGGCACGCCGATGGCGCTGGCCGCGGTGCAGGTCAACGAGGCGGTCACGCAGATGCTGCCGCAACTGCCGCCGGGCACGCAGGTGTCGAGCAAGCGCATGGACCCGACGGTCGATCCGGTGATCGCGTACAGCCTGACGTCCAACCGGCTCACCGCCGCAGGGCCGCCCCAAGGCGGTGAGAGCCCCCTTGGGGGGCAGCGAGCGAATGCGAGCGTGGGGGCGGCCTATACCCCGACCCAGCTCTTCGATCTGGCCGAGTTCCAGCTGCGGCCGCTGCTCTCGAGCATCAACGGCGTGGCGCGGGTGCAGGTCCAGGGCGGCGCGCAGGAAGAATTCCACGTCATCCTCGATCCGCTCAAACTGCAGGCGCTCGGGCTGGCGCTGCAGGACGTGCGCAATGCGGTGGCTGCCGCCAACGGCGTGCAGGCCGTCGGCCACCTGCAGGATCGCTACAAGCTGCTGCTCGCCCTGGCGGATTCGCGGCTGCACGACGCGCGCGACATCGGCGACATCGTGCTGCGCGCCGGGCCAGACGGCGTGGTGCGGCTCAAGGACGTGGCGCGCATTTCCCGCAGCACGGTGCCGCAGTGGGTGCGGATCACGGCAGATGGCAAGGACGCCGTCTTGCTCAACATCTACCAGCAGCCCGGCGGCAACACGGTGCAGATCGCCCGGCATGTGCGCGAGCTGCTGGCCAAGACCCCGCTGCCCCCCGGCGTGCATCTGGCGAGCTGGTACGACCAGAGCACTCTGGTGGTCGATAGCGCCGCCAGCGTGCGCGACGCCATCCTGATCGGCGTGCTGCTCGCCGGGCTGGTGCTGCTGCTGTTTTTGCGCAGCCTGAAAATCACCCTGATCGCAATGATCACCGTGCCCGCGGTGCTCGCCGCCACCGTGGTGCTGCTCTACGCCCTGGGCATGAGTTTCAACATCATGACCCTGGGCGGCATGGCCGCCGCAGTCGGCCTGGTGATCGACGATGCGATCGTGATGAGCGAGCACATCGTGCGGCGGCTGAGCGAAACCGGGCCGGAAGGCGGCCCGCAACAGCGCCACGGCGGCATTCTGCTGGCGGCGATGGAATATCTGCGGCCGCTGGCCGGGTCGAGCGCATCGACCGTGGTGATCTTTTTGCCGCTGGCGTTTCTCTCGGGCGTGACCGGGGCGTTTTTCAAGGCGCTGTCGCTGACCATGGCCGCGGCGCTGGTGATTTCGTTTTTCGTCGCCTGGCTGGCGGTGCCGCTGCTGGCCGACAAGCTGCTGTCGCCCAAAGACATCGCCCGCGAGGCGCAGCGCGAACATGGCCGCTGGCTGGCGGCAGTGCAGCGGGGGTATGGCCGCGTGCTCGGCGCGGCGCTGCGCCGCCCGTGGCTTGCGGTGCTGGGCGTGCTGCCGCTGCTGCTGGCGGGCTGGCTGGCGTATGCGCAGGTGGGCAGCGGCTTCATGCCGCATATGGACGAAGGCGGGTTCATCCTCGACTACCGCACCCCGCCGGGAACGTCGCTGGCCGAGACCGACCGCATCCTGCGGCAGGTGGAGCACATTCTGCGCACCACCCCCGAGGTGCAGACCTTCTCGCGCCGCACCGGGGCGCAGCTCGGCGGCGGCGTGACCGAGGCGAACGAAGGCGACTTTTTCGTGCGGCTCAAGCCACCGCCGCGCAAATCGATCGACGTGGTGATGGAAGACGTGCGCCAGCGCATCGAAACCCAGGTCCCGGGGGTGAAAATCGAACTGGCGCAGCTGATGGAAGACCTGATCGGCGACCTCACCGCGGTGCCGCAGCCGGTGGAGATCAAAATCTTCGACGACAACCCGCAGCAGCTCGCGCAGCTGGCGCACCGCACCGCGCAGGCCATTTCCAAAATCCCCGGCATCGTCGATGTGCGCAGCGGCATCAAGCCGGCGGGCGACGCGCTCGACATCCGCATCGACCCCACCCGCGCCGCGCTCGAAGGCGTCGATCCGGCACAGGTGCAGCAGCAGCTGGCGACGCTGATCGGCGGCAGCGTGGTCACGCAGCTGCAGCAGGGGCCGAAAATGGTCGGGGTGCGGCTGTGGACGCCGCTGGCGTTGCGCCAGACCACCGACGACATCGCGCAGCTGCCGCTGCGCGCGCCCGACGGCCATGTGTTCCCCCTCGGGCGGATCGCCACGCTCAAAATCCTCACCGGCCAGCCGGAAATCCACCGCGAAAACCTCAAGGCCATGGCGGCGGTGACCGCACGCATCAGCGGGCGCGACCTGGGTTCGACGATTGCCGCGGTCAAGCGCATCATCGACGCGCCCGGCTACTTCCCCCCCGGGGTCTATGCCCAGCTCGGCGGGCTGTACAAGCAGCAACAGATCGCGTTCAAGGGCTTGCTGCAGGTGCTCGCCGCCGCGGTGCTGCTGGTGTTTTTGCTGCTGCTGTTCCTGTACGAGCGGTTCAAGGTCGCGGTCGCCATTCTGGCCATGCCGCTGCTGGCGCTGCCCGCGGTGTTCATCGGGCTGTGGGCGGCAGGCATCGAGCTCAACATCTCGGCGATGATGGGCATGACCATGATCGTGGGCATCGTCACCGAAGTGGCGATCTTCTACTTCAGCGAAGTGCAGGCGCTGCAGCGCGCGCAACCCGGCCTGTCGCTCGACGCCGCGCTGGTGGCCGCCGGGCAGAACCGTCTGCGGCCGATTGCCATGACCACGCTGGCCGCAATCCTCACCCTGGCGCCGCTGGCGCTGGCGTTGGGACAGGGCTCGGCGATGCAGCAGCCGCTGGCGGTGGCCATCATCGCCGGACTGGCGGTGCAGATGCCGCT
>JBMFIE010000137.1:0-4858 GCA_049976465.1 Thiomonas sp.
CTCGTAGCTGGCGGCGACCATCGCCAGCCGGGCGATGACCCCGTACATATAGAAGCGGTTGGGGCCGCTGGTGCCCGGCGCGGCTTCCGGGTGGGTGACGTTGAACTGCTCCTCGAACGCCAGCGGCACGAAGTGCATGCCGGGCGCGTTGAGGTTCTCGTCCGGGCCACGATCGGCGTGGACGCGGTAAAAGCCGCCGACCACGTAGCGATCCATCATGTAGACCACCGGCTCGCACACCGCCTCCTGCAGCCGCTCGACACTGGGCACACCTTCCTGCACCAGCACCTCGCTGACTTCCATGCCCTCCTTGACCACGCTCATCTTGTTGCGCGTCTTGCGGTTGAGGTCTTTCACGTCGCTGGGGTCGCGCACGGTCATCACGCCCATGCCATAGGTGCCGGCGTCGGCCTTGACGATGACAAAGGGCTTTTCCTGGATGCCGTATTCCTTGTACTTCTTGCGCACCTTGGCGAGCACGCTGTCGACCGCGTCGGCCAGGCAGTCTTCTCCGTGGCGCTCGTGGAAGTTGATCTTGCCGCACTTGGCAAAGTAGGGGTTGAGCATCCACGGGTCCACGCCGATGAGCTTGGCAAACTTCTTCGCCACATCGTCATAGGCATGGAAATGGTTGGACTTGCGCCGCACCGCCCAGCCCGCATGCAGCGGCGGCAGCAGGTATTGCTCGTGCAGCCCCTGCAGGATGGGCGGAATGCCGCCGGAGAGGTCGTTGTTGAGCAGGATGGTGCAGGGGTCGAAATCCTTGAGGCCCAGGCGCAGCTTGTTGCGGATCAGCGGCTCGACGACCAGTTCGCCGCCCGACGGCAGCTTCAGGTGCATGGGCTCGGTGACCGCCTCGTCGAGCGAACCCAGCCGCACGTTCAGCCCGGCCTGGCGGAAGATGCGCATCAGCGTGGCCACATTCTCCAGATAGAAGGTGTTGCGCGTGTGGTTCTCGGGGATGACCAGCAGGTTCTTGGCCTCAGGGCAGATTTTTTCGATCGCCGCCATGGCCGCCTGCACCGCCAGCGGCATCATGTCGGGCGAGAGGTTGTTGAATCCGCCCGGGAACAGATTGGTATCCACCGGCGCGAGCTTGAACCCGGCGTTGCGCAGGTCGACCGAGCAGTAAAACGGCGGGGTGTGCTCCATCCACTCCAGGCGGAACCAGCGCTCGATCGCAGGCTGCGCCTCGAGGATGCGCTGTTCGAGTTCGAGCACGGGGTCGCTCGAGGATGTGATGAGATGCGGGATCATCGTGTTGTTGCGCAGTGCAAGGACATCCCCGATTCTTGCAGACCCGGCGCAAACGCGCTGAGTCTGCGCACCACCCGCGCTCAGGCGCCGCCGGTCATCCAGCCCCAGCGGCGGAAAATCGCCTCCCCCTCGGGGCCCTGCAGGAATTCGACGAAGCGCAGCGCCTGCGGCTTTTGCTTGCCGCGGGTGGTCGGTGCGATGCCGGTGTCGCGGTAGATGCGATAGGGCTCCTCGACCTCGACCAGATCGGCGAGTTTGGGGTTCGACACCTGCCAGATGTTCCAGATCAGCCAGGCGTCGATGTCGGGCCGCTCGATCCACAGTTGCCGCGCCAGCGCGCTGTTGCCGGGATAGGCAACGATGTTCTTGCGCAGCGCACGCACGGTGCGGATGTCGCCGAGCCGCCCGGCGGCGTCCTCCCAGACCCCGTTCTGCCCGGCGCCGTTGACGACCAGCACCTTGATGCCGGGTTTGAGCAGATCCTTGAAGCCGGTGATGTGCCGGGGGTTGCCCGGGCGCACCAGGATGGAGAGCGGCCGCAGATAAAGCGGGATGACGTCGGCGCTGTCGAGCTGGCCTCCCATCGCGGTGACGAAGTCGCTCATCATGGTTTCCGAGCCGGAGAAAATCAGATCGGCGTTGGCGCGGGCGGCGTCGATCCATTTCGGCGTCGGCCCGGCGGTGACCGTGACTTTGACCCCAGTGGATTTTTCGAATGCGGCGGCGGCCTCGTGCATTGCCGGCGCCGGACCGCCGGGGCCGTAGACCTTGAGCTCGACGCTCTCGGCGGCAAGTGCCGGGGCGCGCGCGGCAAGCAGCGCCGAGGCGCCGACCAGCCCGGCGCGCAGCAGAGCGCGGCGCTGCGGATCGTCGGCGCGTGGCATGGGTTCGTTGGGGGTGCGATCGGACATGGTGAGACTCCGTGGGTTGAGAAACATGTGACGAGAAAAAAGTCCCCGGCGTGTTTGCGCCGGATCGAGGACGGCGTGAACTTTGGCGTACCAGCCGCCGGCCTGCGCCCGCGGCAGCACGCGGTTCACACCGCCGGTGCGCCGCGCTGCGGTGCGAAGTCTTCTGTCGGGTTGCTGTAACGCGCGTACAGCGCGCGCGCGGCGGCAAGCAGTTGCGACCGCGGCAGATCGCCGGTCAGCGCATAGCCCCAGTCGCGGTCGACCCAGTAAAACGTGGTCGCGCGCTTGCCGCTGACGATGCGAAACGCGGTCTGTTGCGTTGGCTTGGCCATGCCGCGCAGATAGACCGTGACGCGGTGGCCCTGCGCGTCCTGATACATGAGCTGCGCGGCGGGCTTGCCGGGCATGCCGGGAAGCAGCCGCCCGCCGATCAGCTCGAGCCCGCCCGGCAGTGTGTCGGGGGCGACGATCGGGCGGTCGAGCCGCTTGGACAGCCAGGTGGTGAGATCGCTGCTGTTGCGCACCTCGACAGGGCGGCGCGCATCCGGTGTGTACACCGCCCAGGCCAGCTCTGCTTGATGGACGAAATGCTGCATGCCTTCGGTCTGCGCGACAGCCGCCGTGTCGTCGTGCTGCGCCTGATGGGTGATCAGGCTGCCGGCGATGGCACCCACGCCGATCCACAGTGCCACGGCAGCGGCACGGGCCCAGGGACGCGCCGGCGGCGCGGCGCTTTGCAGCAGCCGCGCCGGGATCGGCTCGGCAAGCAGCGGATCGAGCGCGGCGCGCAGCGCGCGGTTCTGCGCCTGAATCGCGGCGAGCTCGGCGCGCACGCTGGTCTGCTCGCTGTTGGGCTGGGGCGCCGTGGCATCTGCATGCAGGTCGAGCTGCGCCTCGTGTTCGAGGTAGCGCTCGACCTCGGCGCGGCGCGCGCCATCGAGCTGGCCGTCGGCGTAGGCCATCAGGGTGTCGCGGTCTGGGCGCTGCAGCGTCATCCCACACTCCTTTGCCCGTCGATCACGCGCAGGGCAGGACGCTGGACGCCGTCGCCGCTGGTGAGCTGCCAGAGCTGCGTGCGCGCCCGCGACAGCCGCGACATGACCGTGCCGACCGGCACGCCCAGCGCCTTGGCAGTCTCGGCGTAGCTCAGGCCTTCGACCGCGACCAGCAGCAAGACCTCGCGCAGCGGCACGCTCAGGCGCTGCAGCGCAGCGAGCATCTCCAGCGCCTCCAGCCGCGACTCATGGCCCGCGGCCTGCGCCGGCAGCAACGCGTCGGGCACATCGTCCAGCGCCTGCGTGGCCTGCGCGCCCTGCAGCGCGCATTGATCGACGAACAGGTTGTGCATGATGGAAAACAGCCAGGGACGAACGCTACCCGCGCCTCGCCACAGCCCCCATTTGCTCACCGCGCGCTCCAGCGTGTCCTGCACCAGATCGTCTGCATCCGACGCGCGACCCGCATACAGCATGCGGGCGTAGCGGCGCAGGTGCGGGATCTGCTCGGTCAGCAACTGATGGCGGTCTGCCATTGGAACACCGGGCTTGGGCGGGTGGTCAGGCGATCGCGATCAGTATCCGCCCTTGCTCGCGAGCTTGGGGTCGATTTGCCAGATTTCATCGACCAGCTTGCCGTCGCGGTAGGTCAGCACATAGCGCACGGGAATCGCGGTCTTGCCTTGGAACACCACATCGGCTGTGACGGTGGCCCCCTTGGGATTGGCGGCTTCCTGCAGGTGAGAGATGTCAGCCTTGAGCGCGCCGTTGGCCTTGGTGAACTTGGTCCAGGTGGTCTTGATCTCCTCGGGCGCGGCGTAACGGCCGTCGAGCGGGCCGCCGACCCATTCGAGTACCGCGTTGGGTGCGTAGCTCGCGGTGATCGCGTCCACATTGCCTTCGGCGATCGCGGCGATGTGCGCGCGGGCGGCTTCAACGGGGCTCTCGGCGGCATGCGCCAGCGAGGACAAGCCAAACGCGGCCATCAGCGCGGCAGCGGATAGGGCGGGGGCAAAGCGTTGCAGTCGGTGCATGGAAGACTCCAGTTGAGGTGAATGACGCGGTATAGACGCCCCTGCTTGCACTTTATTCCAGGCCCGGCAAAAAAAACCGCCCCGGGCAAGCCTGGGGCGGATGAACATCCTGTGATCAGGATGAGGAGACGCCTTCGGGTGCGGCGGCTGGCCGCTGCACCGTCCGGAAACCGGAGATCAGAGCACTTGCTCGCCGTGCAGGCTGATGTCCAGACCTTCGCGTTCCTGCTCTTCGGTGACGCGCAGGCCGATGACCATGTCGACGACCTTGAGGATGACGAAGGTCACGATGGCGTCGTAGACGATGGTGAAGCCCACGCCCTTGGCCTGAATCAGGATCTGCGCCATATTGCCTTCCAGCGCGCCCGCGGTGCCGCCGATGGCTTTCACCGCGAACACGCCGGTGAGCATGGCCCCGACGATGCCGCCGATGGCGTGCACGCCGAAGGCGTCGAGCGCGTCGTCATAGCCGATCATTTCCTTCATGTAGACCGCGGTCCAGAAGCACACCACGCCAGCGATCAGGCCGATGGCCAGCGCGCCGCCAGGGCCGACGAAGCCGGACGCCGGGGTGATGGCCACCAGACCCGCGACCGCGCCGGAGGTGATGCCCAGGATGGTGGGTTTGCCGCGCGCAATCCACTCGGCGAACATCCAGCCC
>JBMFIE010000138.1:0-4831 GCA_049976465.1 Thiomonas sp.
CCGGAAATCCGCAGCGCAGGCTATGTCTACCTGCTGCTGGCGCACCTCGGGGCGATCGCGCTGCTGCTGTGCTTTGGCGTGATGATGCAGGGCGGCGCCGGTGGGCTGACCTTTGCCGCGATGCGAGATGCGCATCTGTCGCCGCTGTGGGCGAGCGTGGCGTTCGGACTGGCGGTGATCGGCTTTGGCGCCAAGGCGGGGCTGGTGCCGCTGCACATCTGGCTGCCCGAGGCGCACCCGGCGGCGCCGTCGCCGGTGTCGGCGCTGATGAGCGGGGTGATGCTCAAGACCGCGATCTACGGCCTGCTGCGCGTGAGCTTCGATCTGCTGCATGCGCCGCTGTGGTGGTGGGGTGTGCCGCTGCTGGCGCTCGGGCTGTTCGGCGCGCTGTTCGGCGTGCTGTTCGCCACGGTGCAGACCGATATGAAGCGGCTGCTGGCGTACTCCTCGATCGAGAACATCGGCATCGCCTTTGCCGCGATGGGGCTGGCGCTGGTGTTTCGCGGTGTGGGCATGCCGCTGATGGCCGCGCTGGCGCTGGCCGCCTTGCTCTATCACGTGCTCAACCACGCATTTTTCAAAAGCCTGCTGTTTCTCACCACCGGCGCGGTGCTGCACGCCACGCACGAGCGCAGCCTGGGGCATCTGGGCGGGCTGCTGCGGCAAATGCCCTGGGTGGGATGGACCGCGCTCGTCGGCACACTGGCGATCGCCGGGCTGCCGCCGCTCAACGGCTTTGTCGCCGAGTGGCTGCTGCTGCAGGCCTTCCTGGTCACGCCGCAGATTCCGCAGCCGTTTTTCAACCTCATCATTCCGCTGGGCGCGGCAGTCCTCGTGCTCGCCGGAGCCTTGGCCGGGTATGTGATGGTCAAGTTCTACGGGGTGATTTTTCTCGGCCGCGCGCGCGAGGCGCAGCTGGCCGCGTCGCACGACCCAGGGTGGCTCGAGCGCGCCGGTCTGCTGTGGCTGGCCGCGGGCTGCGTGCTGCTGGGGCTTTTGCCCAGCACGGTGCTCACCGGCATCGACCGGGTCAGCGCGCTGCTGCTGCAGCAAAAACTGGCGCAGTCCGGCAACTGGCTGTGGCTGGTGCCGGTCTCAGTGCAGCGCGCGGCGTACAGCCCGCTGGTCGTGCTGCTGGTCGGCGCCCTGGTGATTGCGCTCACCGTGCTGGCGACGCACCGGCTGTATCACGGCCGCAGTCGGCGTGCTCCCGCCTGGGACTGCGGCGCGCCGGGGCTGACCGCACGCATGCAGGACACGGCCGAAGGCTTCGGCCAGCCGATCCGGCGGATTTTCGAGCCGTTTTTCCAGACGCATGTCGATCTGCCGCGGCCGGATGACGCCGCGCCGCGCTACCGTGTGCAGGTGGCCGACCGCTTCTGGGCGCAGATGTACCAGCCTGCGGCAGCCGCCGTGCTGTGGCTGGCGCGGCAGGCGGCGCGGCTGCAGCAGGGCAAGATTTCGATCTACCTGCTCTACAGCTTCGTCACCCTGCTGGTGTTGTTGATGGTGGTGATCCGATGAACCTGTCCATCAGTCCGGCGGCCTTGTTCGTCCAGCTCGTCGCGGTGCTGCTTTCGGTGGCGTTGGCACCCTTGTTCTCCGGCTGGGTGGCGCAGTGCCGCGCCTGGCTGTCCAACCGCAGCGCGCCGCCGCTGTGGCAGCCGTATGCGCGCATCGCCAAGCTGCTGCGCAAGGATGCGGTGCTGGCCGATGACGCCACCGCCCTGTTTCGCTTTGTTCCGTACATCCTGTTCGGCAGCATGGTGGCGGCAGCGGCGATCATCCCGTCGCTGTCGACCGATCTGCCGTTCGCGCAGGCGGCGGACGTGATCGCGCTGGTCGGCCTGTTTGCGCTCGCGCGGGTGTTCATCGCGCTCGCCGGGATGGACATCGGCACCGCGTTCGGCAGCCTGGGGTCGCGGCGCGAGATGTTGATCGGGTTTCTTGCCGAGCCGGCGCTGCTGATGGTGGTGTTCACCGCCTCGCTGATGACCGGCAGCACCCTGCTGCCGACCATCGCCGAGGCGCTGCAGTCGCAAAAACTCGCGCTGCACGCCAGCCTGGCGTTTGCCGGGGTGGCCTTCGTCATGGTGCTGCTGGCGGAAAACGCGCGCATTCCGGTGGACAACCCGACCACGCATCTGGAGCTGACCATGATCCACGAGGCCATGGTGCTCGAATACTCGGCGCGGCACCTGGCGCTGGTCGAATGGGCGAGCAGCCTGAAGCTGTTCAACTACGCCTGCATCGGCTTTGCGCTGTTCCTGCCCTGGGGCATGGCCGGGCGTGCTGACGGGCTGCTGTGGCTGCTGCCGGCGCTGCCGCCGCTGCTGCTCAAGCTGGCCGCCGCCGGTTTTGCCATTGCGCTGATCGAGACGCTCAGCGCCAAGCTGCGGCTGTTTCGCGCGCCGGAATTTCTCGCCACCGCGTTTTTGCTCGCGGTGCTCGGGCTGCTGGTGCGGCTGATGCTGGCGCATTGAGGACAGGCCGATGACCGCCGCCGCCATTTCCGCCGCATCCGCTCCCGCCGCCGCCGCGCAGGCGATCGCGCCGCTGGTGAATCTGCCGCTGCCGGTGCAGATCATTCACCTGTGCGCGGCGCTGCTGCTGTTGCTGTCGTTTGCCATGCTGGCGCAGCGGCGGGTGGCCAATCTGGTGACTCTCTTTGCCGCGCAGGGGGTGTTGCTCGTGGTCAGCGCAGCGGTGGTGGGCTATTCGACCCATCAGGCCGAGCTGTATCAGTCGGCGGTGTTGACCCTGGTGATCAAGGTCATCATCCTGCCGTGGGTGCTGTTCAAGCTCATCCATCGCCTGCGCGCCGACTGGGACATGGAAACGCTGGTCAACATTCCCAGCCTGCAGCTCCTCGGCATCGTGCTGGTGATTTTCGCTTTCGTCGTCGTGCAGCCGATTGCGCAATTCACCGGGGCGAACATGCGCGGGGTGCTGGGCATCGCGCTGGCGCTGGTGCTGCTGGCGTTTTTGATGATGATCGTGCGCCACACCGCGATCGCGCAGGTGGTGGGCTTTCTGTCGATGGAAAACGCCTTGCTGTTTGCCGCCACCAGCGCCACGCAAGGCATGCCGATGGTGGTCGAGCTCGGCATCGGGCTGGACGTGCTGGTCGGCGTGTTCGTGCTCGGCATTTTCTTTTTCCAGATCCGCGAGCAGTTCGACAGCCTGGATCTGCAGCAGATGGAATCGCTCAAGGACGACTGATGCCAGCGCTGCTCGCAACACTTCTTTTGCCGCTGATGGGCGGCGGGCTGTTGGCCCTTCTCGGACATCGGTGGTTTGCGCCGTGGATCAACATCGCGGCCAGCGCGGCGACCTTTGCCGCGGCGTGTGCGCTTACCGCACTCGTCATCGCGGACGGCCCGATGCAGCTGCTCGCGGCGCAGTTCTTCCTCGATCCGTTCAATGTGTTTCTGGTGGCGCTCACCACGTTTGTCGGGTTGACCACGGCGATTTTCTCTGCGCCTTACATGCGCATCGAGCAGGATCGTGGGCGCCTCACGCCCGCGCGGCTGCGGCTCTACCACAGCATGTACCAGCTGTTCATGTTCACCATGCTGCTGGCGCTGACCACCAACAACCTGGGCCTGCTGTGGGTGGCGATGGAGGCGGCAACCCTGTCCACCGTGCTGCTGGTGTCGCTCTATCGCACCAAGGCCAGCCTGGAGGCGGCGTGGAAATACTTCATCCTCTGCGGCGTGGGCATTGCGCTGGCGCTGTTCGGCACCGTGCTGCTGTACTTCGCCGCCGAGCGGGTGCTGGGCGCGGAGGGGATGAGCGCGCTGCTGTGGACGCATCTGGACGCGGTCAAGGGCCGGCTCGAGCCCGGCATCATCAGCATCGCCTTCGTGTTCCTGCTGGTCGGCTACGGCACCAAGGTCGGTCTGGTGCCGCTGCATTCCTGGCTGCCCGATGCGCACGCCGAAGGGCCCACCCCGGTGTCGGCGGTGCTCTCCGGGCTGCTGCTCAACGTCGCGCTGTACGCGGTGATGCGCGGCAAGGCGCTGGTCGACGGCAGCCTGCATGCCGCCTGGCCGGGGCAGATGCTCATGGCGTTCGGCCTGCTGTCGGTGCTGGTCGGCGCGCTGCTCATCTGGCGGCAAAAGGATGTCAAGCGCATGTTCGCGTACTCGTCGATCGAGCACATGGGCATCATCACCTTCGCCTTCGGCATGGGCGGGCCGGTGGCCAATTTCGCCGCGCTGCTGCACATGACCGGACATGCGCTGACCAAGAGCGCGATCTTCTACACCACCGGGCACGCGGCACAAAAGGCGCATTCGCAGCGCATCGACGCGATCGAGGGTTTGCGCGAAGTCTCGCCGCCGCTGGGCTGGGGCTTGATGATGGGGGTGCTGGCCATCGTCGGCATGCCGCCGTTCAGCGTGTTCGCCAGCGAATTCCTCATCCTCACCACGGCGATGCAGCAGCAGCCTTGGGCCGCGCCGGTGCTGCTGTTTGGCCTGGGCGTGGCGTTTGGCGCGCTGTTCCTGCGCGCGCAGGGCATGGTGTTTGGCCGCAGCAGCCTGCAGCGCCTGCCGCATGCGCCGAACATGCTGCCGGTGTTCGTGCATCTGGCGCTGGTGCTGCTGCTGGGGTTCTGGATTCCGCCGGTGCTGGTCGGCTGGTGGCACACCGCGGCGGCGATGATCGGAGGTTAGTCATGCGTGCGGTCTGTCCCGTTCTCCCGCTCGATCATCGGCTGGTCGATGCCCTGCAATGGCAGGCACTGGCGCAGGAACTGCACCAGCGCGGCGCGCGGCTGCTCGCGCTGTGGGCGGGCGAGGGCGCGCGCGCGGTGTTCGCGCTGTGG
>JBMFIE010000139.1:0-4775 GCA_049976465.1 Thiomonas sp.
AATGAACCGCCGGATGCGGAACCGCACGTCCGGTGGTGTGAGAGGGCGACGGGGGCGACCCCGTCCCCTACTCGATCGCGAAGGTGGCGCAGTCGAGGACAAAGCCGCAGCGCTGCGGTAGGCTTTGGTGCGGCGGCAAGCCGCTCGGACCGCGACCATCCGCACCTTGAGGCTCCTGTTCTTTTGTTCACGCCGGGCACACCGAGATGGCACAGATCGAACATCCTCTTCAGGCAAACGCACCGTTGCAGCCCAACCCGCGGCCGGCGTTGAGCAATGCGCAGGCAGTGCTGACCCGGGCAGTGCTGGTGCGCAACGAGTTCGGGCAGACGCAGCAAGTGCACATGCCTGCCGAGCGCGCGCTCACGCTTTATCTCGACAAGCAGGAGCTCGTGACCCTGATGACCGTAGGCGCTGCACCCGAGTTGCTGGCGCTGGGCTATCTGCGCAACCAGCGCCTGGTGCGCTCGATAGCCGACATCGCCTCGGTACAGGTCGATTGGGACGTGCAAGCCTGCTCCATCACCAGCCGCAGCGGCATTGCCGATCTGGCGCAGCGCAGCGCCGACCGGCGCGTGGTGACCACCGGCTGCGGTCAGGGCACGGTGTATGCCAGCCTGATGGACGAGGTGCAAAGCATCGCGCTCGATCCCGACACCCGCATCAGTCAGAGTGCGCTCTACGCGCTGCTCGACGCGATGCGCCTGCACGACTCGCTGTACAAAAGCGCGGGTTCTGTGCACGGCTGCGCGCTGTTCGAGGGCAGCCGGCTGCTGATGTTCACCGAAGATGTCGGCCGCCACAACGCAGTGGATGCGATTTCCGGGTGGATGTGGCTGCACGGCGTCGGCGGCGCGGGCAAGGTGCTCTACACCACTGGCCGCTTGACCTCGGAAATGGTCATCAAGTGCGCATTGATGGGTGTGGCCATTCTGGTGTCACGTTCCGGCGTGACCCAGATGGGCTATGACATCGCAGAACAGCTGGGCATCGCGCTGTTTGCCCGCTGCACCAATCGCCACTTTCTGCACTACACCGCGCCGCAGCGGTTCATCCCCGAGCCGCTGCCGCCGCCCGCGGTTTGAGCGGCCCACGGTGCCGGCGTGTTCTGCCTTCAAGCATTGGCCGGCGCCTCGGTCTTGCAGCTCAGACAAGGTGCGTGCACCAGGTGGCCGTGCCACAGCCCATGCATGCTGCGTACCGCAACCACCACCCAGGCGCCCACTAGCGCCACGATCAGCGCAGCGGCGAATGCGGTGAAAAACGGCATTCCAGTGCGCGCTCCCAGCGTCAGGCTGGCTGCGGTGTAGACGCCCAGCGGAAAGGTAAATCCCCACCAGCCGAGGTTGAACGGCAAGCCGCGGCGCAGCTGAATGGCGGTCAGCGCCACCGCAGTCACCAGCCACCACAGCCCAAGGCCCCACAACACCAGCGCGCCGACCACGCCCAGAGGGCCGGCCAACGCGGCCACCGGGGCCAACACCGTGCCGTCGAACGCCTGCGGCGCCGCCGCGCCAAGGGTGAGCAGCGCGAACGCGCCGGTGCCAATCGGCCCCAGGCTCAGCCAGGTGGAGACGCCCAGCTCCTTCGGCGGCAGCTTGTGCAACGCAAGCCGCAGGTACAACACCGTCAGGATGCCCAGCGCGATCGGCACCGACATGCCCCACAGCGCATAGCCCGTCACCACCAGCGACTGCGCCTGCGTTGCGGGCAGATGCTGCGCCAGATAGCCCGCGCTCGATGCGGCCACTTCGGCGGGGACCACCGGCAGCAGCCAGACCCCGGTCATCCGGTCCAGCGCATGATCCTGCGCGGTGAACTGATACCACGGCACCAGCCAGCCGGTCAGCAGAGACAGCGCGACGTCGACCCACCACAATTGCAGCGCCCATTGCGCCGCCAGTGGGTCGCCGGGGTGGAACAGCACCAGACCGTTGACCAGCGGAATCAGCGCCATCGGAATCGCGCCGAGAAACATTGACTGCACCGGATGACGCAGCAGCGGCATCGCGTGCCGGGTGAAAAACACCCAACGCGCGGCAAACAGCACGCAAAACAGCGCAAAGAGCACGGCATCTGCGAGGAACAACCCGTGCGCCAGAGCCTGCAGCCCAGGCACCTGCGCCGGGAACTGCGCCAGCAACAAAAAGGTGATGCCGGTGCCCATGTTGGCCGTGAACCAGTTGGGCGTGAACTGCCGCACCAGTTCGATCGGAGACGGCAGGCGATTCAAAGGTTTCCAGGTGGACATCATGGTCGAAGACAATGCAGGATCAGACAGGCGGTCATGCTAGACATCGGTCGATCACAAGTAAAACGCTTTGTTTATATTTATTCAATAATTAATTTAGATTGATTGGCCACGGCGCCGTGCGCGGCTGTCGGCCAGATCCGCATGGACCGCGTTGTCCACCCATGAACCTTGCGACCACATCTTTATGCCGGCCCAGCCGATCGCTCCGGCGCATCTGGTTTGCGCTGCTCGCCCTCGGCCTGACCACGTCGGTGTCGCTGCAGGCCGCAGCACAACAGCCCGTTGCGCCCGCCGTGGTGACGTTCCAGGCCGACTGGCGCGTGCATCTGGCGCAGGATGGTGAAGGGTCGGATGCGCGCGGCGCGCAATTGCTGTTGCTGCTGGGCAGCCTCGGAGGAACAGACGGTGTGGCCGCGGCGCGGGATACCGTGTCCTGGCCGGCCAGCGGGAACGGCGCGTACCGCATCGACAGTGTGCTGACCCCGCGCGGAGCGCTGGCCGCGCTGCTGCGACGCCTGCACTGGGTGCGCACGGCCAGCGGCACCGTGACCGACGGTCAACCGCTGCTGCTGGCGGCCAGCAACCAGAAGGGTGACAGTCCGGCCACGCAGGTGCAGATCGAACATGGCCGCATGCGCATCCACACCGCCGGGCAGGACGCTTCCGCGGCACAATCGCCGTCCAAACCCGCGCCGCCGGGCCTGACCGATCCGCTCACGCTGAGCTGGAGCTATCTGCAGCGCCCGCTGCCCGACAGGCAGCTGACCGTGCCCTTGCTCATCAACGACGCGGTACAGACCGCGCACATCACCCCCCGGCGCGTGAACCTGCAATGGCAGGATCAGCAGGTGCCGTGCATCCTGCTCGATGCCCGCAGCGAGCAAAGCAGCGCGACGCTGCGCATCTGGCTGCGCCGCAGCGACGGCGTGCCGCTGCAGGTCGCACTGGGCATGGGCGATCGCTACGGCCTCGATGTGGTGCAGACCCTGGTTGCCGTGCCGGAGGGCTTGCGCGCGCTGCAGGCTGCGCGCCACACTGACACGCAACATTGATCCGGTTCATCGCCAACGCGTTACGCTATCGATCATGGACATCGAACAAAACAGCCCCGACGACAGCGCACCATCTCCCACCGCTTCCCAGCCGCCGCGCGTGCGCCTGCAGATCAAGCAGGGCACGGCGCTGGGCCCGGGCAAGGCTGCCTTGCTCGAGGCGCTGGAGCGAACGGGGTCGATTTCCGCCGCAGGCCGCGAGCTCAACATGAGCTACCGCCGCGCCTGGCTGCTGATCCACAGCGTCAACCAGGCCTACAAACAGCCGCTGGTCATCGCCAGCAAAGGCGGTGCGGGCGGCGGCGGTGCCGAACTCACGCCGCTCGGCCGCGAAGTGCTGGCGATCTACCGCCGCATGGAACGCAAGGCGATGCGTGCGATCCAGCACGATCTCGAGACCCTGCAAAGCCTGCTGCACGATTGACGGTCAGCGCCGGCGCGGCCACACCAGTATGTCCGCTGGCCGCAGGTGAACCTCCACTGCCACACCGGGCGCAAGCCCGAGCGCGTGCACCAGCCGCAGCGGCGCGCGCAGCCACAACAGCGCCTGCGCGCAGCGCAGCGCGAGCATCGCACTTGCTCCCTGCGGTGTGAAGTGGCTGATCACGCCGCGCGCGCTCGCCTGCTCCGCCTGAGGCTGCGCGGCTTTGCGCGGCGGCAGGCGCACATCGTCCGGCGCGATCGCCCAATCGACCCATTCGCCCTCGGCGCAGCCGTCCAGCAGCGGCGCGAGCAGCTGGGTCTCCCCCTGCGGCCAGTGCAGCAGCGACAGCCCGCGTGCAGGCTCGTGCCGCAGAACCTGCGCCTCGAAACGGTTGCGCAGGCCAAGCAGCGCGGCGGCGGCCACGCTCGCCGGATGCGCGAACACCTCGGCTGGCGGCCCCTGCTGGATGATGCGCCGGTCTGCCATCACCACCACCCAGTCGGCCATCGCCGCCAGTGTGGCGTCGTGCGTGGCCGTCAGCGCAGGGATGGAAAGCTGGTGCATGCGCGACACCAACTCGGCCATGATGTCGTCTCGCGTGCTGGAGTCGAGCGCCGATGTGGGTTCGTCGAGCAGCAGCAACTGCGGCGAGCGCGCCAGCGCCCGCGCCAGCGCCACACGCTGCTGCTGTCCGCCGGAGAGCTGCGCGGGCCGCAGCTCGACCTGCTGCTCAAGCCCCACCGACTGCAGCAAATCGAGCGCCGCCTGCCGGTGCGCGCGCAGCCTGCCGCCGAAGGCATAGGCCACGTTCTCCCATGCACGCAGATGCGGAAACAGCGCATAGCCCTGCGGCAGATAGCCCACCGGGCGGCGCTGTGGCGGCAAGGCGGCGAAGGGTTCGCCTCGGCTGGGGGTCAGTCCGGCCAGCGCCTTGAGCACGGTGGATTTGCCCTCGCCGCTGGCGCCCAGCAGGGCGGTGAAGCCCCGCACTTCGAAGTCCACATCGAGCGCGATGGGCTGGCGGACTTGCAGATGAACGCGCATG
>JBMFIE010000140.1:0-4769 GCA_049976465.1 Thiomonas sp.
GCTGGCAACCTGAACCGCCTCCTCACCCATGGCCAGGGAAAGGCCGCTTCTTCTCCGCCCCGTGGAGAAGGCCAGGAAGGGCATCTTTCTGATGCGCGCAGCGCCGTTCTCACCTCCCCCACTGGTGGGGGAGGCCGGGAGGGGGACCCGCCCACCGGCATCTCCCTTTACCTCGCCTTCGGCGATGCGGCCGAACTCGCGCCCAGGCTCCGGCTGGCCGCCGATGCGGTCTATCTCGACGGTTTCGCGCCCTCGCGCAATCCGCAAATGTGGACTCCCGAACTGCTGCGCGCCCTGGCCCGCTTGGTCAAGCCCGGCGCACGCGCGGCCAGCTATACCGTGGCGCACGCGGTCCGGCACGGGCTGGAACAGGCCGGGTTCGAGGTGGCGCTGCTGCCGGGCTGGGGCGGCAAGCGCCAGCGTCTGCAAGCCACCTTCAACCCCCGCTGGAAACGCACCCGCCGCACCCTGCCCACCGCCTGGCCCGCAACACAGCGGCGTCACGCCGTGGTCATCGGCGCTGGCATCACCGGCGCGGCCTGCGCCCACGCCCTGGCACGGCGCGGCTGGACGGTCGAGGTGCTCGAAGCCGGACCGCACCCTGCAGGCGGCGGCTCGGCCATGCCTGCGGGTCTGGCCCATCTGCAACCTTCGGCAGACGACAACCTGCTGTCGCGGCTGACACGCGCCGGCATGGCCGCGCTGCGACGCGCGCTGCCCGCGCAATCCACCGATCTCGCCTGCTTCGGCCCCGCCCTGCTCACCCCTGCCGACGCCGAAGAAGCCGCACGCATGCGCGAATGGCGCGACCGTGTGCACCTGCCGCCGCAAATGGCGCAGTGGACTGCGCAAGGCTGGCTGGTGGACAGCGCGGTGCTCGCCAATCAGGCGCTGTGCGCCGCGTGGCTGGACGCGCCGCGCATCACCCTGCGTTGCAGCCATGCGGTCGCCACACTGCAACGCGATGGCCCCAACTGGGTGGTACGCGACGCCGACGGCCGCGTCCTGGCCCGCGCGCCGCAGGTCGTGCTGGCAAGCGCGCTGCAGACCCCGCGCCTGCTCGCCGCAAGCGGCCTGATTCCAGACACCGACTGGCTGCCGCTGCGCGCCCTGCGCGGGCAGGCACAGACGCTGCCCGCCCGCCTGTGGCCAGCGCTGCAAGCCATCGCGCAGCCGTGGATGGGCAGCGGCTACGTGCTGCGCCTGCCCCCGGCTGCCGTGCGCCTGCTGCAGTCCGCGCCCGATCCGCGCAATAGCGACTGGCTACTGATCGGCGCCACATTCGAGCCCGACGACAAGCCGCTCACCCCGGAGCAGGCCTGGGCACGCAACCGCGACAGTCTGGCCGCGCTCACCACGCTGCCGCCGCTGCCAGAGCATGCCGGTGCCCTGCGCCATTTCGCCGGCACCCGCGCGACCAGCATCGACCGCCTGCCGTACTGTGGCACCCTGCCCGACCTGAGCGCACTGCTGGCCGATCCGCAGCGCGCCGCAGGCAGGCAATTGTTCGAACTGCCCCGCCTGCCGGGCCTGGCGGTGTGCGCCGGCATGGGCTCGCGCGGCCTGACCCTGGCCGCGCTGCTGGCCGAGGTGCTGGCCGCGCAGATCGAAGGCACGCCGCTGCCGATCGAAACCGACCTGGCCGACGCCCTCGACCCCGCCCGCGTGGCTTTGCGGCGGCTGCGCCGCGGTCGGCACAACGACCGCGGCGATGCACAGGCGGCTTCGCTGGCGTGATGCGCTCTACGACATTCGCCTGCCGATCTCAACCCGCCGCGAACAACTCGCGTTCCATCCAGTCGGCCAGCGCATGCGCCACGGCGTGAGGCGCTTCGGCCATGAGGTGATGGCCGCAGTCGAGCAGCACCGTGCGGTTGAGCGGTAGCGCGTCGCGCAGGCTGGCAGCGGCGGCAGGCGGGGTCATGCGGTCGTGCTCGCCCAGCAGGAACAGCGTGGGGCCGCCCCATTGCCGCGCGGCGGTCTGTCCAGCGTCGTAGCGGTCGCACGCCTTCAGATCGCTGGCCAGCAGGCTGCCCCCGGCCCAGTTCGCCTGCTGCCGCAGCAGCAGGTCACGGTAATGCGCGGGCGACTGATCGCCCTGCGCCAGCGCTGGCGACTCGGCCTGCGCATACGACCAGCGCACCACGTTGTCGATCGCCTCGGCGGGCGCGGTCTCGGCCTGCGCCAGCAACCGACCGGACACCCGCATCGGAAACGCCGTGCCCAGCAACGCCAGACCGCGCACCTGCGCCGGACGCTGTCCCGCCGCGTGCAGCGCCACCAGCGAGCCCATGCTGTGCCCGGCGAGCACCACCGGGCCGCTCTGTCGCGCGTCGAGCTGGCGCCACACCCAATCGGCCATGGCCTCGATGCTCGGAAGCGGCGGCCCGGGCATGGCACCGTGCGCAGGCAGTTCCAGCGCCAGCACGGCCCAGCCGCGCCGCGACAGCCAGTCGGTCTGCGCAGCCCACACACTGGCGTCGCCGCAGGCGCCGTGCAGCAAGACCAGCGGCGTGGACGGGGGGCTGAATTCGCGCATGACCTGTTTCTCTCCTCGGGTGAACAATGCTGCGGGAATCTCCCCTGGCCCGCGACAGGCCTGCTGACTATAGTTGGATCAACGACAGGTCTGAGGAGAACCCCATGAAAGTCAGCGATATTCTGCGCGTCAAGGGCCATGTGCTATATACCGTTGCGCCGCAGACCAGTCTGCTGCAGGCGGTGCAGACCATGGCACAGCACGACATCGGCTCCCTGGTGGTCATGGATCAGGGCAAGCTCGTCGGCCTGCTCACTTTTGCCGAGGTGATGGCCGCGGTCGCCGAGGGGCAGGGCACGCTGGGCGCGCACACCGTAGCCGAGCGCATGCAAACGGATGTGGAGGTCTGCGGCCCCGACACCACCCTGGACACCCTGCGCCGCACCATGCTGGACGCCGGGTTGCGCTACATCCCGGTGATGCAGGGCGGCACACTGCTCGGCGTGATCTCCTTTCACGACGTGGCGCAGGCCGTGGTACGCGAGCAGGATTTCGAAAACCAGATGCTCAAGGCCTACATCCGCGACTGGCCGCAGGACGAAGGGCTGCCCGAGAACACGGCGCCAGTGGCGACATCGGCACCGGCGCGTCGCTGACAGGCCACACCCGCCCAGACGGGCCCGGGCGGGTAGCATTGGGGGGCTGCGGTCGTTTGCGCCGCCCCCGTTGCCGCCTCATGCCCACCTTGCTGTATCTCCACGGTTTTCGCTCTTCGCCGCAGTCTGCCAAGGCGCGGGTCACGGCGCAGCGCCTCGCGCAGATCAACCAGCAGCGCGCCGCCAACGGCGAGGAGCCGGTGCGCTGGGTGTGCCCGCAGCTTCCGCCCTCGCCCCGACAGGCCATGCAGCTGTGCGAAGACCTGCTCGGTCACACGCGCGGAGAAGATTTGCAGCTGATCGGCAGTTCGCTCGGCGGGTTTTACGCCACCTGGCTGGCGCACACCCGCGGCGCACGCGCCGCGCTGCTCAACCCGGCGGTCGATCCGGCGCGCGATCTGCGCGGGCAGATCGGCACGCTGGCAGCCTGGCACGACCCGACGCTGCGGTTCGACTTCACCGCGGCCCATGTCGAGGAGCTGCACGCGCTGGAAGTGGGCAATCTGCGGCAACCCGTCCCGAATCCGCAACGCTATTTTGTGATCATCGCCCAGGGCGACGAGGTGCTCGACTGGCGCGAGATGGCCGCGCGCTACCGCGGCGCGCACTGCACCATCCTGCCCGGCGGCGACCACGCGCTGTCCGACTACGCCGAGCACCATCTCGACCCCGTGCTGCGCTGGTGCCTGGGCACCGCGCCCTGATCCGACTCTTTCAAGGAAAGCCATCATGCGACTTCAAGGTCAAATCGCTCTCATCACTGGCGCTGCGCAGGGCATCGGCCTGGCCACCGCGCGCAAATTCGCTGCCGAAGGCGCCAGCCTGGTGCTGTGCGACCGCAATCCGGCCACCCTCGACTCGGTGGCCGCCGAGCTGCGCGCCGCTGGCACGCCCGTGCTGGCGCAAGCGCTGGACGTGTCCGACCGGGCCGCGTTCAGCGCCCTGGTCGAAGCGGCGATCGCGCGCTTCGGCCAAATCGACACCCTGGTCAACAACGCCGGCATCACCCGCGACGCGCGGCTGGTGAACATGACCGACGAGCAGTTCGACGCGGTGATCGAGGTCAATCTGCGCGCGGTGTTTCGCTGCACGCAGATCGTCGCCACGCACATGATCGCGCGCGGCAGCGGGGCGATCCTCAGCGCCTCCAGCGTGGTCGGGCTGTACGGCAACTTCGGTCAGACCAACTATGCGGCGACCAAGGCCGCGGTCATCGCCATGACCAAGACCTGGGCGCGCGAGCTCGGCCCCAAGGGCGTGCGGGCCAATGCGGTCGCCCCAGGCTTCATCCAGACCCCGATGCTCTCCACCATTCCAGACAAGGTGATGCAGCAACTGGCCGAACGCGTGCCGCTGCGCCGCCTGGGCCAGGCCGATGAGATCGCCAGCGTCTATGCCTTTCTCGCCAGCAGCGAGGCCAGCTACATCAATGGCGCGGTCATCGAGGTCGACGGCGGGATGACGCTATGAGCAATGTGCTGTTCGAAGACGGCGGCAAGTTCCACGCCGGGCGCATCCTCAGCGAGGCCGAAGCCAGCCTGCAGGTCGAGCTCGAATCGGGCAAGCGGCAGAAGATCAAGGCCGCGCAGGCGCTGGTGCGGTTCGACAAGCCCGCCCCGCCCGAGCTGATGCAC
>JBMFIE010000141.1:0-4766 GCA_049976465.1 Thiomonas sp.
GCGCCGCGCCCGCGGCCACCGGCAGCATCGAGGTGGTCAAGGGCGACTACACCGCCTACGGCCAGCAGCTGCAGGTCACGAACGGCCGCATCAACTTTGCCGGCCCGCTGGACAACCCCGGCCTGAACATCACCGCCACCCGGCCCAATCTGCCCACCGGCATCAGCGTGGGCGTGAGCGTCACCGGCAGCGCGCAACAGCCGGTGGTCAAACTCAGTTCGACCCCGCCGATGCCCGACACCCAGATCCTGTCGTGGCTGGTGCTGGGCCAGCCGCTCGATCAGGTCGGCGCGGCAGACATCGGCCTGCTGCAGACCGCCGCTGCCGCACTGATGGGCCCGAGCGACGGCCTGCCGCTGCAGACCCGGCTGGCGCGCGCCGTCGGGCTTGACAGCATCAGCATCCAGGGCGGCGCAAACGGCTCCGGGGCAAACGGCAACGGGCTGCAAGGCACCATCGTGACGCTGAGCAAACGCCTGTCGTCCAACACCCTGGTGAGCTTTTCGCGCGGGCTCGACGGCGTGTCGAGCATTTTCACCGTCCAGCACCAGCTCACCAAACGCCTGTCGGTGCAGGCGCAGACCGGCACCGAAAACGCAATCGACCTGTTCTATACGTTTGAATTTCGGTGATGCAGCGCAGACCCGGGCTGCGGCGCATAACATGAGGCCGAATTTGCCAGAGTGAGGACACCATGGCCGCCAAGCCGCTGAAAATCGGCATCTCCGCACGCATCGACCACCCCCAGCCCGGGCAGGCCGGACTGCGCAGCAAAACGTTGCAATACCTGGAGCAGTCGGTGGCGCACTGGGCCATGTCGCGCGATGTGCTGGTGTTCATGGTGCCCACCGTGGCCACCGGCAGCGGGCTGGTGCGCAGCAACATCCGCCTGTCCGACTACGCCGATGCGCTCGACGGTCTGATCCTTCAAGGCGGTGCCGACATGAGCCCGCACAGCTACGGCGAAGAGCCGCTCAAGCCCGAATGGGCCGGCGACCCGGTGCGCGACGGCTATGAAATGGAGCTGCTGCACGAGTTCATCGAAGTGCGCAAGCCGGTACTGGGCATCTGTCGCGGCGCGCAGCTGATCAACGTCGCGATGGGCGGCACGCTCTACCAAGACCTGCCGACACAAAAACCCGGCCCGGTCCAGCACCTGAGCGAAGCGTATGACCGCCACTTCCACGCAGTGCGCTTCACCGAGGGCGGACTGCTCGCACGACTGTATGCCCAGGCCGACCCGGCCACGCTGCACGTCGTGTCGGTGCACCATCAGGGGATTCGCACCCTGGGCCGCGATTTGGCGGTCGATGCAATCTGTCCCGAAGACGGCCTGCCCGAAGCCATCCGCGGCACCGGGCGCAACTTTCTGCTCGGCCTGCAGTGGCACCCCGAGTTCCACCATCCGTCCAACCCCGAACTGCTCGACTGCACCCCCATCCTCGACGAATTCCTGCGCCATGTGCGCAAGCGCCGGTGGTAGGCCGCGACATGCAGACGCACACCCTTTCCCGGCTTTGGGTGGCCGCGCAGTTTGGGCTGATCGGCCTGATGGTCGTCTGGCCGGCACCGCACTGGGCGCGCAACGGGCCGTCGTTTGCGCTGTTGCTGGCCGGGTCTTTGCTTGCGCTGTGGGTGTTCTGGCACAACCGGCCGGGCAATTTCAACATCGTGCCCGAGCCGCGCAAGGGTGCGCATCTGGTGACCACTGGGCCCTACCGCTGGGTGCGGCATCCGATGTATGTCGCGCTGATGCTGTTCATGGCCGGCGTGGCCGCTGCGGCGCACAGCCCGGTGCACTGGGGCCTGTGGGTTGCGCTGTGCGTGGTGCTGAACTTCAAGGCGGCGATGGAAGAGCGTCTGCTGCTTGATGTGTGGCCGCAGTACGCAGACTATATGCAGGCCACGCGGCGCTTCATTCCCGGGGTGTGGTGAAGGCGGCTGCGGCCTGCGCGTGGCGTGCTGCGCTTTGCGCCAAAAAGAAGGCAAACCCCATCCCGCCGCACACTGCCTGCAGCAGCATGGCCAGCAGCGCACGGCCGCCCGGCAGGAAATTCCAGCTCGGGCTGAACGCCACCGCCATCAGCGGCAGCAGCAACGCAGCGACGCAGAGTTGATAGAAGCGCCAGCGCATCAAGTCCTGCGGCGCGATGTGGGCGCAGCCGGTCTGGCGCAACCCGAGCGCAAAGCTGCCTGCCGCCACCAGGGTCAGCAGCCACGCACCGCCCTGCCCATCCCGCCAGGACCACAGCCCAAGCAGCAGTGCGCCCAGTGCGCCCAGCAGCCAGAGCGGCGTACGCTTCCGGCGCCCGAGGGTCAGCGCCAGCAGCGCGAGCAGCGCAAAATCGACCGCCACGCGCCACAGCGCCTGACGATCCACCGCAAGATACAGACAGCCCCACTGCAAGGTAAACAGCATGCCACCCCACAACGCGGTCGGCAGCGATACGCCCTGGGCGAACAGCGCGATGCCGCGCCAGCGCGACCACAGCCACAGCAGCAGCATGGCCCAGGCCGCAGAAATCGACGCCTGAAACAGCGGCGCCACCTGCGCGGCCACTGCCTGACTGCTGCCGTATTGCGCCAGCCAGCACAGCATGGCGGCCAGCAGCGCAGAGACAGCCCTGTGGCGCGGCGACATCGAGAGCAAGGGGCGTGACATACGCGCATTGTGGCCGACTGCGCGTTGCGTGTGCGCACTGAGACAAATCAAGCCGCGCGTCCCCATGTTCTGCTGCAATCAGCGCATGCCTGCCTGGCCACCACCTGCCATGAACTGGAACGCCATCGCGCAATTCATCCACATCCTCGCCGTGGTGCTGTGGATCGGCGGCATCGTGTTCCTGGACGGCTTTCTGGCCCCGGCGCTGCGGCGGGCGGTTGCGCAGGCGCAGCCTCGGGCACAGCTGCTCTACGTGCTGTTTCGCAACTTTTTCGCCGCGATCTGGGGCGCGGGCGCGGCGCTGGTGATCACCGGCTACGGCATGGTGTTCCTGCGCGGCGGCTTCGGCGCGCTGAGTGCGGCGCAATGGGTGATGGTGGTGCTGGGCAGCGCCATGGTGCTGCTGGCGCTGTATATCTTTTTCGTCCCCTTCCTGCGCATGCGAGCCGCGGTGCTGCACAGCAACTGGGATGCGGCCTGCGCCCAGGCCGGCCGGATTCGGCTGCTGTCCACGGTGAACATCGTGCTTGCCGTGCCGACCATCCTGTCCGGGGTCTGGGCGGTTTTCGGGCCGCTGTTCTGACGCTGCCGCTCAGCCCTTTTTCGCTGCGCGCTCGGCGGCCAGGGTGGCGGCCACGCCAGGGCGGGCTTCGATGCGGGCCTTGTAGCGCGCCAGCGCGGGCCAGGGCGACAGATCCACGCCGACATACGCCGCCCAGGTCATCACGGTGTAGAGATAGGCATCGGCCACGCTGAAGCCGCTGGGCAGCAGATACTCCTGCTTGTCCAGGGTCTGCGCGATCAGCGCAAAGCGCTCGGCCAGACGCGCCTTTTGCGCCGCGATCAGATCGGCGCTGCTGGCCGGGTTGAACAGCGGGCTGAACTGCTTGTGCAGCTCGGTGGAAATGAAGTTCAGCCATTCCTGCAACTGGTAGCGCGCCAGCGTGCCGTTGGCCGGGGCGAGGTGCAGCTCGGGCTTGAGGTCGGCCAGGTATTGCACGATGGCCGGGCCTTCGGTGAGGATGGTGCCGTCGTCGAGTTCCAGCGTGGGCACATAGCCCTTGGGGTTGATGGTGCGGAAGTCGCGTCCATCGCTGGTCTGCTTGGTCTTGAGATCGACCATGACCACATCATGCGGCAGGCCGAGTTCGTGCAACACGATGTGCGGCGACAGCGAACAGGCGCCGGGGCTGTAATAAAGCTTCATCTCAGAGTCTCCAGGGAGTGTGCCGCAGTCATGCATGACAGCAGCGTGGTGTGAGCGTCCATCGTAGGCCGCGGCGCGTTTTTCTGCAGGCGTGCTCCCGTTCAGACCGGCGCGGTGGCGCGCGCCTGCCGCGCGAGTTCAACCAAGGCGGCGCGGGCCGATTCGGGGTCGCGCACCTCGGCAGGAAAATCAAAGCGCAGCACATGGCCGTCGGCGCGCACATCGAAGCCGTCGCAGTCGATGCCGATCATCGCCGCGTCCAGCACGTCCACGCCATGCACATGGCGGCAGTAGGCGCGCAGGTTGTGCGCATGGTCGGCGTTCATGTGGGCGAGGATGTCGTCCTCGGCTGCGGCAAGCGCGGGCGCGGGCGGCGGGGCGTAGCGCTCGGGGCGGATCCAGTGAATCTTGCCAAAGCCGCCGATGTAGCGCACGTCTTCGACCACGATGCGGTAGAAGTGAAAATCGTGCATCGCGAAATAGCCCTCGGCCTGCGGCAGATAACGCAGGTAACGCGCGCCGAACGCGGTTTTGTCGGGCAGGCGCTCGGCGCGGCCGACCAGGGTGACGCGGCCTGCGGCCTGCATGTCTTCGGCGCAGGGATGGACGATCAGACTCACCCGCGGGTCGGCGTCGATGTTCTTGGTGTGCTCGGCCAGTGTCGAGATCAGGATGACCGGGTTGCCGTCGTGATCGAGCACGAACGGCGACACCGAGCCGAATGGATAGCCATCGAGCCGTTTGGACAGGGTGGACAGCACGCCGTTTTGATGCGTGCGCACGAACAGCCGGGCTTCGCGGCCCAGCGCCAGAGCATGTTCGGTATCAGCCATGTGGGATTCCTCCGTTAAGGCAACACTGAAAAAGTCCTTGTGATGATGCGCGCCGGTGTGCGGG
>JBMFIE010000142.1:0-4690 GCA_049976465.1 Thiomonas sp.
GCTGTGGGAATTCGCCCCGGAAGACGAATTCCACTTCGACCAGGTCGCCGCCGACTACTACGGCGGCACGCCCGATGCCAGCCAGCGCGCCGCCATCCTGCTGCGGCTGTTTTCCGCGCCGCATTACTTCCAGCGCCGCGGCCGCCAGGGGCAGTTCCGCAAGGCACCCAGGCAGCAGGTGCAGGCGGCGCTGGCGGCAATCGCGCGCAAAGAAGAGCAGCTTCGACAAATTGAGCGTTTTGCTGCCGAACTGGCCGCTGGCCGTTGCCCGCAGCCCGTCGCCGACAAGCTCTATCAAATCCTGTTCAAGCCGGACAAGAACAGCCTGGAATACAAGGCCGTGGCGCTGGCGGTCAAACAAACCGGACGCGGTGCGCTGACCCTGCTGCGCGATGCCGGTGCGATCGCCTCGCCCTGGGCCTTTCACATGCAGCGCTTCCTGCTGGAGCGCTTCCCCAAGGGGACCGGGTTCCCCGCACTGCCGGTGCCGCAGTTCGACGACGTCCTGCCGCTGGCGCCAGTTGCCGCCTTCAGCATCGACGACTCGGCCACCACCGAGATCGACGACGCCTTCTCGCTGCAGTGGCTGGAGGGTGGCCGGGTGCGGCTGGGCATCCACATCGCCGCCCCCGCGCTGGCGCTGACGCGCGATTCCAGCTGGGAGCAGGTGGCGCGGCAGCGCCTGTCCACGGTCTACATGCCCGGCGACAAAATCACCATGCTGCCCGAGGCGCTGGTGCAAACCTTCACCCTGGAAGCCGGGCGCGACTGCCCGGCGCTGTCGCTGTACTGCACCGTGGGAGACGATCTGCAGCCCACCGATTTCGACACCCGCGTGGAGGCGGTGCACATCGCCAGCAATCTGCGCCACGACCAGCTCGACGCCGTGGTCACCGAAGAGGCGCTGGCCGCCGATCCGGCCGCGCAGTCCTATCCGCACGCGGCCGAACTCGCCTGGCTGTGGCGCTTTGCGCAGGCGCTGAAAAAAGGCCGCGAGCAGGTGCGCGGCAAGCCCGAGCGCGCTGGCGGCGTGGACTACACCTTCCGCATCGACGGCCTGGAACACGGTGCAGAAGCCGCCACGGTGCGCATCGAGCCGCGCCGCCGCGGCGCGCCGCTGGACACCATCGTCGCCGAGTTGATGATTCTGGCCAACACCACCTGGGGTGGCTGGCTGGCCGAGCTGGGCATGCCCGGCATTTACCGCAGCCAAAGCGGCTACGGCGCCACGCTGCGCACCCGCATGGGCCTCAAGCCTGCGCCGCACCAGGGGCTGGGCGTGCCGCAGTACGCCTGGTGCACCTCGCCGCTGCGGCGCTATGTCGATCTGCTCAACCAGAGCCAGCTCATCGCCTGCGCCCGCTTTGGCAAAACCGCGCTGCTGCAGGCGCCGTTCAAGCCGCGCGACCCGCTGCTGTTCGCCATCGTCGAATCGTTCGAGGACACCTACAAGGCCTACGCCACACACCAGTCGGCGCTCGAGCGCTACTGGACACTGCGCTATCTGGCGCAGCAGGAATTGAGCACCTTCGAAGCCACGGTGCTGCGCGATGGCGCGGTGCGGGTCGACGGCCTGCCGCTGGTGTTCACCGCCGTGGGCGCGCAGGATCTGCCGCGCAATACCCGGGTGCGGGTGCAGATCACCGGCACCGATCTGATCACCCTGGAAGTGTTCGGCCGCGTGCTCTGCCAGCTCGACGCTCCCCCGCCTGCGGCCACAGCCGACAGCGACGCCGAGCCCGAGGAGGATGGAGAGGAGGATGCCGTGGTGCTCGCCGCACCGATCAGCGTGGACCTCGACAGCGAAGACGCCCCTGCTGCCGAACCGCCAGAGACGGCAGTCACGGCAGCCGGGCCAGCTTCGTAAAATCGCACGGATTTCGCCCGATCCCGCCGTGCCGTTTCCTCGCCTGCGCTCTCTGTCTGCCTTGCACTGGGCGTTCATCGTCTCTGTCGGGGTGCACGCGGGGATTCTGAGCCTGCGCTTTGCCGCACCGCAAACCTATCACCGCCTGTTCGACAACGCCCCGCTCGACGTGGTGCTGGTGAACCAGCGCACCGAAGATGCCCCGGCCAAGCCGCAGGCCATTGCGCAGGCCAATCTCGACGGCGGCGGCACCGCAGACAAAGGTCTGGCGACCACGCCGATGCCGTTCAGCGCGAAGGTGGCGCACGGCGACGCCGCGATCGACCAGCAGCGCGCTCTGTCCGAGCTGCAGCAAAAGCAGCAGCAGTTGCTCACCCAGGTGCGGCGGCAGATCGTGCAACTGGCGCAGACCGCCAGACTGCAGTCCGATGCACAGCAGAGGCAGGCGCTGGAGGAAAAGCGCAAGCAGTTGCTCGACATGCTCGGCGCCATCGAGCGACAGATCCAGCAGCAAAACGCCAAGCCGCGTCGCCGCTTCATCGGCCCGTCCACGCGCGAAGCTGCCTATGCACTCTATTACGACAAACTGCGCACCAAAATCGAGGCCCTGGGCACGCGCGACTTTCCACAAGCCGACGGGCACAAGCTCTACGGCAGTCTGATCATGTCCATGACCATCGGCGCCGACGGGCATCTGGTGGCGAGCGAGGTGGTGCAGGGCTCGGGCAACCCCACCCTCGACCGGCAGGCCCGCGCCATCGTGCAAGCTGCGCAGCCCTTTGGTCGCTTCACCGAGGCCATGCTCAAGCAGGCCGACCAGATCGTGGTGATTTCGCGCTTTCGCTTCACCCACGACCAGGGCCTGGAGACCGCGGTGCAGGCCCCCTCCAGTCCGAACCAGACCGCTCCCTGACCTCGACAGACGCCCCATGACCGCGCTCTACGCCGTGTTCGGCAACCCCATCGCCCACAGCCGCTCGCCGCGCATCCACGCGCTGTTTGCCGCGCAGACCGGCGCGGCGCTGCGCTATGAAGCGCGGCTTGCGCCGATCGACGGCCTGGAGCAGGCGCTCGACGCCTTTCATGCCGAAGGCGGCTGCGGCGCCAACATCACCGTCCCGTTCAAGTTCGACGCCTGGCGGCTGTGTGCCCGCCGCAGCCCGGCCGCGCAACTGGCGCAGGCGGTCAACACCATCGGCTGGGACGAAGGCGGGCTGTGGGGCGACAACACCGACGGCATCGGGCTGGTGCGCGACCTGGCCCGCGTGCTCGGCAGCGCCGACCTGCACCGCCCGCTGCAAGGCCAGCGCGTGCTGCTGCTCGGCGCCGGCGGCGCGGCCAGCGGCGTGCTCGGCCCGCTGATCGCCGCAGGCGCCCGCGCGATCGCGCTGTGGAACCGCAGCGCCGACAAGGCGCAGGCGCTGGCCGCGCGGCACAGTGCGCTGGCGGCGCAGCACGGCGCCGATCTGCAGGTGGTGCAGGCTCCACCGCCGCACTGGGCCGACGGCGTGATCAACGCCACTGCCGCCAGCCTGAGCGGCCAGGCGCTGGACTTGCCGGACGGCGTGCTGCACCCGGGTGTGTGGGCCTACGACATGATGTACGCCGCGCAGGACACCCCGTTCGTCGCGCAGGCACGGGCTGCGGGCGCGCGGGCCTGGGACGGCCTAGGCATGCTGGTCGAGCAGGCCGCGCAGAGCTACACCCTGTGGCACGGCGAAGCGCCCGACACCGCCCCGGTGCTGGCCGCGCTGCGCGCCGAACTCGCCACATCGCACACCCGTTGAACATGAAACAAGGCAAACCCGCGCCGCTGTGGCGCCGTCTGCTGTGGCTGACTCTGCTGTCCGTGCTGGTACTGCAAGGCTATTTCGCCCTGCGCATCGCACTGTGGGCGGTCATTCCCCCGTCGAGCACCACCTTCATGCGCGCTGCCGAGTTGCGCATTCTCAAAAGCGGCGACAAGGTCGAGTGGCAACACGACTGGGTGCCCTACGACGCGATCAGCCCCTACCTCAAGCGCGCAGTGGTCGCCTCGGAGGATGCGACCTTCCTGACCAACGACGGCGTGGACTGGGACGCAATCCGCAACGCCTGGGAGCGCAACCACAGCCGCCGGTTCGAGCGTCGCGACAAGCTGGTCGGCGGCTCGACCATCACCCAGCAGCTCGCCAAGAACCTGTTTCTCTCGCCCGAGCGCGACTACCTGCGCAAAGGGCAAGAGCTGATCATCACCTTCATGCTCGAGGGCATTCTGGGCAAGCGTCGCATCCTGGAGATCTACCTCAACAGCGTGGAATGGGGGGATGGCATCTACGGCGCGCAGGCCGCAGCGCAGACCTATTTCCACACCAGCGCCGCGCGCCTGAGCCCGGCGCAGGCGGCCAGACTGGCGGTCATGCTGCCCGCCCCGCGCATCTACCAGAAACGCCTGTACTCGCCCTATATGAACGCCCGCACTGCGGTGATTGCCGCGCGGCTGTGGCAGGTGCAGGTTCCGCGCTGAGGGGGCGTCAGCTGCGGGCCAGTTCGGCGAACGCGCCGTCTGCCGCGTGCAGCGTGGCGTCGATCACCGCGTCGTCATGCGCCGCCGAGACGAAACCCGCCTCGTACATGCTCGGCGCCAGGTACACGCCGCGGTCGAGCATGGCGTGGAAAAAGCGCTTGAAAATGTCCACATCGGCCCGCGCCATGTCGGGGTAGTTGCGCGGCAACTCGGCGGCGAAATAGAAGCCGAACATGCCGCCTTCACTGTCGGTGCGCAGTGTCACGCCGTGCCGCGCAGCGGCAGCTTCCAGGCCGCGCATGAGTTTTTGCGTCGCG
>JBMFIE010000143.1:0-4643 GCA_049976465.1 Thiomonas sp.
CCGTCGATCGCCGCGCTCGACGCCGATGTCATCACCATCGAAACCTCGCGCTCGAACATGGAACTGCTCGATGCGTTCAGCGACTTTGCCTACCCCAACGACATCGGCCCGGGCGTCTACGACATCCACTCGCCGCGCGTGCCGTCGGTGGACGACATGGTGCAGCTGCTGCGCCGCGCGGCGCAGCGCATCCCGGTCGAGCGGCTGTGGGTCAACCCCGACTGCGGGCTGAAAACCCGCGGCTGGCCCGAAACCGAGGCCGCGCTGCGCCACATGGTGCAGGCCGCGCGGATGCTGCGCGAAGAACTGCAGCGCACCGGACGCATCGCGCCGCCAGCAGCCGCGGCTGCCGCCGGTCATGCAGAGCACGGCGCGCACACCGCCTGCTGCGCCCGCGCGCAGGACTGATTGGTCGCAACACCGCACGGCCCGGACGCAGCACAAGGCGCGCCCGGGCCGTGGATTTTGCGCAAAAGGAGGAAATCGCCGCAAAAACCGCATTACATTATGCAAAATGTCCAAGATGTCCCGCAGGGCATCGCTCCATCTTGCACCATGCTGCCGTCCGAAATTTTTCAGTCGTGCATCGACGATGCCATCCAGCGTTCCGACGAACTGATGCGCTCGGTCGTGCGCCGGGTGATCGAAGCGCTGGAACAACAGGCCGAGACCGCCGGCAGCGGCCGCGACCGGCAGCTGTTTTCAGACATGAGCCACGCGCTGCGGCAAAACGAGGCCAAGCTGGTCCAGGCCTTTGCCGAGCGCTTTCGCGCGGTGCTCGACGAGGAACTGCACGACAAAAAACCGCTTGCACCGAAGGAGCTGCAGCTCGACGTGCTCGAACTGGTCGACGAATCCGACCTGGAAGAGGGCGTGGAGGTGTCGCGCCTGACCCATCTGCTCGAATCGGAAGCACAGTGGGAGGTGCGCGACCTCGGTGCGCGTCTGGACACCCTGCGCGCGGGCACGCACGCTGCGCCGCAGCCCAACCCGCTGCGCCCGGAGGTCTTCAGCAAATCGCTGCATCATGCTCTGGGCGTGGTCGAACTCGATGCCGAGGAACGCCTGGGCCTGCTGCGCGCGTTCGGCAAGGGCATGTCCGCCGCGCTGAAGGACACCTATGCGCTGTACAACAAGCGGCTGGCCGAGCTGCATGTCGAGCCGGCGCACTACCGGCGGCCGCGCCGCAGCCCGGAGCGCGCCGCTGCGGGCGGGGCAGGCGACCCGGCACCGCAGGCCGGTGCCGCCGGCGGCGCCGAGCTCAACCTCGAAACGCTGCAGCAACTGCTGTCCGGGAGAATCGGCAGCGCGCCGACTGGCGGCGAACCGCAGGGCGCGCCGGCTTCGGGCTTCGGCGCGTCCGGATTCGCGCCTTCAGGACTCGGCCCCTCGGTGTTCGGCCAGGCCGTCGGCCTGAACCCGCAGCTACGCGACACCCTCGACCGCCTGCTGCTGACCGACCGCCTGGGCCTGCGCGACGTGCACTGGCGCGACGAGCCGGCCGGCACCACCGCCGCGGTCAACCTCATCGAACAGCACCGGCAAAGCCTCTACGAAGCCGCCAGCCGCCCGCTGGAGCGCCTGACCATCGACGTGGTGTCGCTGCTGTTCGACCACATCCTGGCCGACCCCAAGCTGCTGCCCGCGGTCAAGGCGCAGCTGGCGCGGCTGCAGATCCCGGTGCTGCGCCTGGGTCTGCGCGACGCCAGCCTGTTTTCCTCGCGCAACCACCCCACGCGCAAGCTGCTCAACCGCGTGGCCGAATACAGCGCCGGGTTCACCAGTGTGGACGAGCCTGCGGCGCAGCGCTTTCTGCCGTTTCTCTCGCGCATGGTCGAGGCCATCGTCAACGCCGAGGAGGACGACGCCACGGTGTTCGCGCAGCAGCTCGCCGACCTGCAGCGCCACATCGCCGAAGGCGCCGCTGCGGTGGAACAGCAGCAGGCCGACGCGGTGGACGCGCTCAAGCGCGCCGAGTTCCGCAGCCTGCTGCACGGCGCGCTGTACCGCCATCTGCAAGAGGTGTTCTCCAGGCTGCAGACCCACACCCAGCTGCGCGACTTCATGCTCGAGCACTGGTCCACGGTGCTGGCCGAGTCGGTGCTGCGCTTTGGCGAGGAATCCGAGACCACGCAGACCTACAAGCAGACCGCCAGCGATCTGATCTGGAGCGTGCAGCCCAAGGCGCAGGAGGCCGACCGCAAGGCACTGCTCAAGCTGCTGCCCACCTTGGTGCAACGGCTCGGGCAGGGGCTGGACCTGATTTCTCTGCCCGCCGAGCGGCGGCAGGAATTCATGAGCTGGCTGATGCAGGCGCAGGCGCAGGCGATCCGCGGCCAGGGCGCGGCGCAGCAGGCGGTATCGCGCGAGGATGCCTTGCTGCTGCAACGCGAATGGTCGCGGCTGTTGCACCTGCAGCCCAGCCCCGCAGCTGCCAGCGCCTTGCCCGAAGCCGTGGTGCGCAATGAGGAAAAGCTCACCAGCGGGCTGATCGAAGCCAGCGACATTCCTGCAGAAGCCCAGCCGGCTGCGACCGACGCGGCGCCGCCGTCGGCCGACGCCCCTGCCAGCGCACCGCCTGCCGACAGCGGCGCGCTGCTGTCGCCCGCCGAAGTCGCCGGGTTGATCGCCTCTCTGGACATCGGCACCTGGGTGCAACTGCAGATCCAGGGGCGCAGCGTCCGCGCGCAGCTCACCTGGCGCAGCCCGCAGGGGCTGTTTTACATGTTTTCCAGCAAAGTCGGCGGCCGCGCGCATTCCATGACACGCCGTGCGCTCGAACGCATGGCCGCGCAGGGGCTGATTCTGCCGCTCGAGGCACAGGGCCTGATGGACCGCGCGATGCAGGGTGTGGCCGAACAGCTGCGCGAGCGCCAGACCGGCGAATCGGCCGGATCGGTCAGTGCAGCTTGATGCGCGGCACGACCTCGGCCAGACTGAGCCGCACATCGCGCTCGGGGTCGATACGGGCCAGGCCACAAGCGGCCAGCACCCGCGTGGCATTGCGCGGCACGGCCACCAGCTCCACCCCGTTTGCACGGCACCGATGGCCGCCACCTTGCACTGGTGGGGCCGCAGCGGTCCGGTCTGGGTGTTGGCTGCGATGCAGGCATTGACCTGACGCCGGTGAAATCGTCGGGCATCCTCTGCCCAAGACGATCGCCTGCTCGGCGGCGGGGATGCGAAGTCGTTGTTGTGGCTGCCCACTGCGGTCACCAAGATGTCGTAGCCGAGCGGGCGGCGCGAACTCCTCCCCCGGACAGCCCCCCGCGGGACAGGGGAGGCGACAGACTTGTCCAGCGTTGCCATAACATCGCGGTTCGTGCCGCAGCCCACTTGTTTGGGGCATCCCCGCGGCCCCAACCCGCAACCCACCCGATGAACGAGAAGTACGACGCCAGCGCGGTCGAAGCCGCCGCGCAAGCCCACTGGCTAGCCACCGACGCCTACCGCGTGCGCGAGGACAAGCCGGGCACCAAGTTCTACGCCTGCTCCATGCTGCCCTACCCTTCGGGCAAGCTGCACATGGGCCATGTGCGCAACTACACCATCAACGACATGCTCGCCCGCCATCTGCGCATGAACGGCCGCAATGTGCTCATGCCCATGGGCTGGGACGCCTTCGGCCTGCCTGCGGAAAACGCGGCGATGAAAAACAAGGTGCCGCCGGCGAAGTGGACCTATGACAACATCGCCCACATGAAGCGGCAGATGCAGGCCATGGGTCTGGCGATCGACTGGAGCCGCGAGATCGCCACCTGCTCGCCCGAGTACTACAAGTGGAACCAGTGGCTGTTCCTCAAGATGCTGGAAAAAGGCATCGCCGAGCGTCGCACCCAAGTGGTCAACTGGGACCCGGTGGACCAGACCGTGCTGGCCAACGAGCAGGTGATCGATGGCCGCGGCTGGCGCAGCGGCGCGCTGGTGGAAAAGCGCGAGATTCCCGGCTACTACCTCAAAATCACCGACTACGCCGAGGAACTGCTCGCCGCGGTAGCCGACCCCAACGACAAGAACTATCTGGCCGGCTGGCCCGAGCGCGTGCGGCTGATGCAGGAAAACTGGATCGGCAAGAGCGAGGGCGTGCGCTTTGCCTTCCCGCACCAGATCCGCGGCGCCGACGGGCAGCCGATCCAGGGCGGGCGGCTGTATGTGTTCACCACCCGCGCCGACACCATCATGGGCGTGACCTTCTGCGCGGTCGCGCCCGAACACCCGCTGGCCGCCCATGCCGCGGCGGGCAACCCGGCGCTAGCCGCGTTCATCGCCCGCTGCCAGCAGGGCGGAACCACCGAGGCGGAACTCGCGCTCAAGGAGAAAGAGGGCATGCCCCTGGGCCTGTCGGTCACCCATCCGCTGACCGGCGAGGCGGTGCCGCTGTGGGTGGGCAACTATGTGCTGATGAGCTATGGCGACGGCGCGGTGATGGGTGTGCCGGCGCATGACGAGCGCGACTTCGCCTTCGCCAAGAAATACGGCCTGCCGATCAAGCAGGTGATCCAGGTCGACGGCGAAACCTTCTCCACCGACGCCTGGGCCGACTGGTACGCCGACAAGCAGCGCGGAGTGTGCGTGCACTCGGGCGTGCTCGATGGCCTGCCGTACAAGGCCGCGGTGGACAAGGTCGCAGAACTCCTTGCCGC
>JBMFIE010000144.1:0-4589 GCA_049976465.1 Thiomonas sp.
TAGTCCTTGGCCACCGCGACCGCGCGCAGGTAGTCGGCCTTGTCGAACTCGCGCTCGATCGGCGTGACCTCGCCCGGCGTGAGCGCGGGGGGCTCGACCGGGCTACGCAGCTGCGCCCGCAGCGCATCCAGCCGCGCCTGCGCGCGGGTGTAGGCCTGCGGCTGCGCCGGGTCGGCATAGACGATGAGGTGCAGCCGCCCGCTGAGATTGTCGATCACCGCCAGTTCCTCGGTCAGTAGCAGCTGGATGTCGGGCAGATCGACCGGGTCGGGCTTGGGATGCTTCTGCGCCGAGCGCGCCAGACGCGGCTCGATGTAGCGCGCCGCGTCATAGCCGAAGTAGCCAGCGAGCCCGCCGCAGAACCGCGGCAGGCCCGCAGGCATGGCCACCTTGTAGCGCTTGTAATAGGCGTCGATGAAATCCAGCGGGTTGTCGGTGGACCGCTCGATCACCTCGCCGTCCTGCAGCACCTCGGTGATGCCATTTTTCACCCGCAGCTGGGTGCGCGCGGGCAGACCGATGAACGAATACCGCCCGAAACGCTCACCGCCTACGACGGATTCGAGCAGAAAGCTGTTGCGCCCCGCTGCGCCGCGCGGCACCAGCTTGAGGTAGAGCGACAGCGGAGTTTCCAGGTCGGCCAGCGCCTGGGCGGTCAGGGCGATCCGGTTATAGCCCTGCTGGGCGAGTTGGGCAAAGTCGTGTTCGGTCATGGAGGCTTCGGAGAGATGCAGCAGCGTGAGCAGCGCCGCGGGAAATCAACGCACCCGCGCGGCAACCCGGTGCCTGACGCTCAGGCCGGCCCGGTGCACGCGGCAATGTCGTGGACAGACAGGCGCGCCGTTCGCCAGGGCCAGGCCCCCCGGTCGCCAGAACCCGATGCGTGTTGTCGATGAACGAACATGGAAGAGATGCGCGTGACCGCAGCACGTGGCCAGCCGCAAAATGTAGCAAATCGGCGCGGCACGGCCGCCGGCTACGGCGCCGCCCGAGCCGGCTTGGCGCCGAAATCCGGCGGCATCTGCACCGCGACCACCTCGCCGCGTGCCGTGGCCACACCGCCAGCAAAGACGGTAGACTCCACGACGACCTTGCGGCCCTTGATCTCCTTGACCCGGCCGCGGACTTCCAGCTCGCCGCCCAGCGGCGTGGGCTTGAGAAAATCCACATGCAGCGCGCCGGTGACGAAGCGAAACGCCGGAAGCGTATCCATCTCGCGCCCTTCGGCGCGGTACATCGCCGCGGCCGCGGTGCCGGTGCTGTGGCAATCGATCAGCGAGGCGATCAACCCGCCGTAGACGAATCCCGGAACCGCCGTGTGATAGGGCTGCGGAGTGAAGCGGGTGACCGATTCCTCGCCCTCCCAGACCGTCTTGATCTGGTGTCCGTGCGGGTTGTGCCTACCGCAGCCGTAGCACTGCGCCAGATTGTCGGGGTAAAAGTCCTGAAACGCCTTGGGCATGGCATCTCCTTTTGCGCTTTTCGTGAACGAATCATAGACGCCCTGCAACCGAATCCGCTTGCCAACACGCGGCGTTTTGCTAAAAATGAACGACCGTTCGATAACAGGAGATGCCATGCCCCGCCTCGCCTCTCACCTCCCGCACCGACCCGGCGCAGCCCTTGCGCTTTGCGCCGCCCTAGCATTTGCAGGATTTGCCTCAGCCGCGCAGGCGCTCACCCTGCACGGCGTGGACATTCCCCCGCAGGTGGACGTTGCCGGCAAGACCTTGGTGCTCAACGGTGCGGGAACCCGCTATGTGTTCCTGTTCAAGGTCTATACCGCGGCGCTGTATCTGCCGCAGAAAAGCACACAACCGCAGGCGATTTTCAACATGCCCGGCCCCAAGGAACTCAGGCTCACCATGCTGCGCGACGTGAGCGGCAAGGAACTCGGTGACAAGCTCAACGAGGGCATCAAAAACAACCTCACGCCCGAGGAATTCACCAGCTTCATCCCTAGTCTGGCGCAGCTCGGCGCCCTGTTTGCCCAGAAAAGTCAGCTCAAGACCGGCGAGACGGTGACCATTCGCGACATCCCCGGCAAAGGCAGCACGATTGCGATCGACGGCGTGCCCAGCGGCGGCACGTTCACCGACCCGCAGTTTTTCAACTCCATGCTCAAGATCTGGCTGGGCAAGGATCCGGCCGAGGAGCGCCTGAAGCGGGCGCTGCTCGGCAACACGGCGGACAGCAACTGAGACGAGACTGAACGCGTCGCCCGCAAAAAAGATCGAAGATCGTGCGCCCGGCCCGTCTTTCCGTGAAAACCCGAACAGGCAAGCGCTTGGCTGATCAAATAAGATTTGACTGATATTCGACCACCCGAGGATCCAACATGAAAAACGTCTGGGCTGCCACCGCGCTTGCGCTGGCGACGACCTTCGGCGCTGCAAGCGCTCATGCCGCCATCAAAGTGGACGGCGTTCCCCTGATGCAAACCGCCCCGGCCAACGGCGTGCCGTTGCTCATCAACGGCGCGGGCATCGTCAACCTGGGCGGCAAGATGGCTGCTGCGGTGTACCTGCCGCAAAACACCACTTCGACCAGCGACATCATGACCATGCCGGGCGCCAAGTCCATCCGCCTAACCGCGCTGGCCGACATTTCCGGCCCCGCACTGGCCAAGGCGTTGGAAGCGGGCGTGAAAAAGAGCGTGTCATCCGCGCAATACGCCAACTTCAAGCCGGCGATGGAGACCTTCGCCAAACAGCTCGCCAGTGTCAAGCAGATTCCCAAGGGTGAGACCGTGGAGCTGCTGTACGAGCCGTCCAACGGCATCGTGCTGATGGGCCCCGGCGCGCACATCATCCCCGGCACCGGCAATGCCGAGCTGTACCAGGCCATGCTGCGCATGCTGCCCGCCAGCGTGCTGTCCAGCCCGGCGGTGCAAAAGCAGAATGTGAGCTGAACCGCCTCGCGCCGCTTGCAAGGCCGTGGGAGAACCCGCGGTCTTGCAATCCGCTGGCATAAAAAGCCGCCTGCTGGCGGCTTTTTTGTTGATCGGCTCGTTGCCGGATGCGCCCGACCAGCCGGCTCAGGCAACGAGCAGATTGCCGATGCGATCGGCAAACGCGTCGGCGTCCGCGCTGCCGATGGGCTCGCCGTGGTTGTATCCGTAGGTCACCAGCGCCACCGGGCAGCCGGCGGCACGTGCGGCCAGGGCATCGTTCTGCGAGTCGCCGATCATCAACACCTGCGCGGGCGGCAGGCCAAGCTGCTTGCAGGTTTCGAGCAGGGGCATCGGATCGGGCTTTTTGCGCGGAAAGGCATCACCGCCGTTGACGATCTCGAAATACTGCAGCAGGCCCTTCATCTGCAGCAGTTCGCGCGCCAGGGCGGTGGGTTTGTTGGTCGCACAGGCCAGCCGCAGGCCGGCGCGTTTGAGGGCGGCCACGCCTTCGGGAACACCGGGAAACGGGTCGGCAAACTGGCCGTTGAGCTGGGTGTATTCCTGCAGATAGATTTCGATCGCCTGGGGATAGAGGGCTTGCGCCTGATCGTCGGGCAGGTGCAGGCGCAGGCATTGCAGCACCAGGTATTCGGAGCCTTTGCCGATGCGGTGCTCGACCTCCTGCCGCGACAGTTCGGGCAGCTCGAGTCGCCGCATGGTGGCGTTGGCCGCGGCGTGCAGATCGCCCAGGGTGTCGACCATGGTGCCGTCCAGATCGACGATGGCGGCCAGCACGGCATGGCCCGCGATGCTGACCGCAGGCGGCGTGGCGGTGCGCGCGTCCATCAGGCGACCTGCGCGAGCTCAGCGCGCATGGCGTCGATCACGGCCTTGTAGTCGGGTTTGCCGAAAATGGCGCTGCCGGCAACAAAGGTGTCGACACCGGCGGCGGCGGCAGCGGCGATGTTGTCCGGCTTGATGCCGCCGTCGATCTCGAGCAGGATGTCGCGGCCGGTCTGCGCCTTGTAGGCGTCGAGCTTGGCGCGCGCCTGGCGGGCCTTGGGCAGCGAACTCTCGATGAAGCTCTGACCGCCGAAACCGGGGTTGACGCTCATCAGCAGCACCAGATCGACCTTGTCCATCACATGGTCGAGCAGGTTCAGCGGGGTGGCAGGGTTGAACACCAGCCCGGCTTTGGCGCCGCTGTCGCGGATCATCTGCAGGGTGCGGTCGACATGTTTGCTCGCCTCGGGATGGAAGCTGACGATGTCTGCCCCGGCCTTGACGAACATCGCCGCCAGCGCATCCACCGGCTCGACCATCAGGTGCACGTCCAGGGTGACGGGGGTGCCGTCGGCCTTTTTGCAATAGGGCTTGATCGCCTCGGCCACCAGCGGGCCGATGGTCAGGTTGGGCACGTAATGGTTGTCCATCACGTCGAAGTGGATGAAGTCGGCGCCGGCGTCGATGACGTTGCGCACTTCCTCACCCAGACGAGCGAAGTCGGCCGACAGAATGCTGGGGGCGATGCGGTAGGTTTTCATGAAAGTCGATTCTAGGGCCTGTTCACGCTATTGGTGCACCCGCGTTGCCCCCAGACGGAGATGGATGCAAGGCGCAGGCCAGGGGCAAGGCTGGACGCCTTGCCCCTGGCTGACAACGCCGCAGACGCCCCGCCTGGGGGCAACCCTGCGGG
>JBMFIE010000145.1:0-4581 GCA_049976465.1 Thiomonas sp.
CGGTGAGAATCGGCGCGTCCCAGCCGATGAAGCGGTGCAGCCCGCCGAACCGGCGCACCACGTCCAGCCCAGGGCGCAGCCAGAGGTGGAAGGTGTTGCCGAGGATGATCTGCGCGCCCGCGGCCTTCAGGCCATCTGGCGTGATGCCCTTGACCGTGCCATAGGTGCCCACCGGCATGAACTGCGGGGTGTCGAGGGTGCCGTGGTTGAGCGTGAGGGTGCCACGGCGCGCTTCGGCCGAGGTGTGGTGAACGGTGAATTGCAGCATGGGCGCATTGTTTCAGACTCGCCGCTTGCCAGTGCCCGATCCGCTACGCTCTCTGTCGCCTGAACCGATCCCCATGACCGCCCGCGCGTCCACTTCCCCACCCGAAGCCGCTGCCCTCGTCTGGACAGCGCAGGAGTCGACTTCGCACAGCCGGGTGTGTCAACTCCAGGGCGCGTGGAATGCGAGCGGGCTGCGGCGAGCGCCGGACACCCGCCTGCCCGAGGCGACGCAGCACATCACTCTCAAGGCCAGCGCCACGACGCTCGACACCAGCGGCGCGCTGCTGCTGGCACGCAGCATGGCCCAGTGGCAGGCCGCCGGGGCGACGGTGGATACCAGCGGCCTGAGCGACGCGCAGCGGCAGTTGCTCGATCTGGTGCGCCAGCGCGCGCTGGCCATACCCCCGAGCGCACGCAGCCTGGGCCTGCTGGGCGACATCGGCCGCGCCACGCTCACCGCGCTGGACGAACTGCGCGCGCTGCTGGCCTTCGTCGGCGAACTGGCATGGCGCGGCGCGCCGCTGCTGCTGCGGCCGTGGCGGTTGCGCTGGCGCGAGGTCGTGCATGAAATCGACGCCGCGGGGCTGCGCGCGCTGGGCATCATCGGGCTGCTGTCGTTTCTGATCGGCATGGTCATGGCGTATCAGGCCGGGGCCACGCTGGCCACCTATGGCGCCAACATCCTGATCGTCAATCTGGTGTCCATCATCACCCTGCGCGAACTCGGGCCGCTGCTCACCGCCATTCTCGTGGCCGGGCGCACCGGGTCGTCGTACACCGCGCAGCTCGGCACCATGCAGATCACCGAAGAGGTGGACGCGCTGCGCGCGCTCGGGATGTCGCCGTTCGACATGCTGGTGCTGCCCAAGGTGGTTGCGCTGGTCATCACCCTGCCGCTGCTGGCGCTGTTTGCCGATGTGATGGGGCTGGTGGGCGGCGGGGTGGTGGCGGCGCTGGGCTACGGCGTGCCGTTCAGCGACTACGCCGCGCGCATTCCGCAGGTGGTCGGCCTCAAGACCCTGGTGCTCGGGCTGGTCAAGGCGCCGGTGTTCGCCGTGGTGATTGCGCTGGTCGGGTGCATGCAGGGGCTGCGGGTCAAGGGCAGCGCCGCGGCGGTGGGACGGGCGACCACGGTGAGCGTGGTGCAGGCGATCTTTCTGGTCATCGTGATCGATGCCAGTTTTTCGGTGCTCTACAACCTGCTGCGGCTATGAGCGGCGCGCCCGAGCTGGTCATCGACGCGCGCGGCATCGTCAACCGATTTGGCGATGTGGTGGTGCACGAGGGGCTGGATCTCGCGCTGCCGCGCGGCACCATCATGGCGCTGGTGGGCGGCTCGGGCACGGGCAAGACCGTGCTGCTGCGCAGCCTGCTGCTGCTGCGTGCGCCCGACGGCGGCACGCTCCAATTGTTCGGCCAGGACGCGCTGGCGGCGAGCGACGCGCAGCGGCAGGCGCTGCGCCGGCGCATCGGCGTGCTGTTCCAGGGCGGGGCGCTGTTCACCGGGCTGACCGTGCTGGAAAACGTGCTGCTGCCGCTGCGCGAGCAGGGCTTGGTCGATACCCGCCTGCTGCCCGAGCTGGGCATGCTCAAGATCGGCCTGGCCGGGCTGCCGGCGGACGCAGCGCACAAGTATCCGGCAGAGCTTTCCGGCGGCATGGTCAAGCGCGCCGCGCTGGCGCGCGCGCTCGCGCTGGACCCCGAATTGCTGGTGCTCGACGAACCCACCTCCGGTCTGGACCCGATCGGCGGCGCGGCGTTCGACCAACTGGTGCGCGAGCTGCGCGACCTGCTCGGGCTGACCATCCTGCAGGTCACGCACGATCTGGACTCGATCTGGCATGGCAGCGACACCGTGGCCTTTCTCGCGCGCAAGCGGGTGCTCGCGGTCGGCCCGGCAGCCGAACTGGCGCGGCGCGACGAGCCCGAGCTGGTGGCGTATTTCCGCGGCAGCCGCTCGGCGCCTTATCTGCAAGAATCGATGACGAGGTCGCAATGGAATCCAAAGTGAATTACGCCGCGGTCGGCGCTTTCGTCCTGCTGCTGGGCGCGCTGCTCGTCGGCCTGGGCTGGTGGCTGGCCACCGGCGGCAAGCAGACCGAAACGCGCCCCTACCTGATCTACGCCACGGACAACGTCAACGGCCTGAAAACCGACAGCAATGTGCTGTACCGCGGCGTGACCGTCGGCAAGGTGGCGAGCATCGCGATCGACCCGAACAACCCGGCGCTCATCCGCATCAAGGTCGAGATTGACCGCAACGTGCCGGTGCGCAGCGCCTCGTCCTTGCCGCTGAAGGCGCCGCCGGGCGAGCCCGATCCGGTGATTCCGTACAAGCCGTCGGTGTTCACCCAGATCGAAGGCGGCATCAACGACGCAGCCATCACCCTGGCGCGCATCAGCCAGCGGGTCGATGCACTGCTCAGTCCGGCCAATGTGCGCTCGCTCAGCGACAGCCTGCGCAACCTGCAGGCGCTCACTGCCACACTCGCGGCCAACCAGAACAACATCGACCAGATGTTCGCCAACGCCCGCCAGACCAGCGCGAACCTGCAGCAGATGAGCGCGCAGGGCGAGGCGCTGTTGCGGCAGAGTCAGGCGCTGGTCAAGCAGCTCGATGCCGTGTCGGCGCAGCTTGGCGCGGTGATGCCGCAGATCGGCGCAGCCGCCAGCAGCGTGGCCCGCGCGGGCAACACCTCCTCGGCGTTCGCCACTGCGGGCGCGCAGACCATGACCCAACTGCAGACCCGCACCCTGCCCGAACTCGACGCGCTGCTGCGCAATCTACAGCAGCTCAGCAGCCAGCTCGGCGCACTGACCGACAGCCTCAAAGCCAACCCCAGTCAACTGCTCTATGGCCCGGCGCTGCCGCCCCCGGGGCCGGGAGAACGACCATGACCATTGCCGTGCACACCCCCGCGCGCCGCGCGCTGCTGGCCTTGCTGCTGACCGGCAGCAGCGCGCTGCTGGGCGCCTGCGCGCTGCCGGTCAACCGCCAGCCGGTGCAGCAGACCTACCGGCTCACCGCGGCCGACATCACCAGCGCGCCGCTGCGAGAGCCGGTGGTGGTGCAGCTGTTGCCGGTGCGCGCCGCAGCCGGGCTGCAGTCGGCGGCCATGCTCTACAGCCGCAGCCCCGACCAGCTCGCACCCTACCGCGACAGTCGCTGGCTCGCGCCCCCGGCGCAGCTCATCGGGGACGCGATCGCGCAGACGCTCGCCCGCCAGCCCTGGGTCAGCGCGGTGCAGCAGCAGACCGCGCTCGCCAATGCGCGGTGGGCGCTGCACTGCAGCCTCGACCGCCTGGAGCACGATCTGCGCGGCAGCCAGGGCACGGTGCATCTGGCTTTGGTGTGCGAACTGGCGAATCAGCGCACGCGCCAGATCGCCGCGCACTGGCGCTTTGACCGCGTGCAGCCGATTGCGGTCAACGACGCGGCGCACTTCGCGCGCGGCGCACAGATGCTGCTGGATCGGGCGCTGGACCAGATCGTGCGGCACACCCGCGATGCGGTGCTGGCAGCCGAGGCCGAATCGCCAGCGCGGGATTTTTGAACCCCCTCCCGGCCTCCCCCGCCGTGTCGGGGAAGGGCTGCGCGCGCTTTGACGCCCTGCGCGCTCAGCAGCTTTCCTGCTCGCTCCAGGCCACGGCCTCGAAATCGCCCAGACTCATGTACTGCGGCACGTATTCGCCGCGATGACGCTGCAGATGGCGGTAGAACGCGCGCAGATGGTTGCGTGAGCCGCGCTCCAGATCTTCGTAGACCGCGAGGATTTCCGGCTGGCGGGTGCGACTTTTCGCCTGCGCCAGATCGAAAATGTCCAGCTCCTCGATCAGCAGCCCAACCTGGATCGCATCGAGTTCGCTGCGCAGCCCGCGCTCCACCAACTGATCGTGCAGCGCCTGGAAGTCTGGGGTGCGAAAGCGGCCAACCGGCAGGTCGTGCGCCGGGTCTGGCAAGCCGTAGTGATCGAGCAGCGCGGCCACCGCGTCCATGTGCGCCTGCTCGGCGCCGCTGATGTTGAGAAACGGCCGCAGCGCCCAGCGCTCGGCCAGTTGCAGGTACACATCGCGGGCGATCTTTTCTTCCTCGCGCATGTGCAGCAGGTCGTGTTCCTCTTCGGCGCTCAGCGGCTGCGCGCTCTGTGACGCGATGCGCTGGCGGATGGCCGCGATGTGTTCGATGCGGTGTTGATGCCGGTCCTGCATGAACCGGGGGGAGACAAGCTGTTCCATCGTGGCGTCCTGTTGAGTCGGTGTGCCGATTCTGGACGCACGCGACCGGCAGGGATTTGTGTCAGCGCAAATTCGCGC
>JBMFIE010000146.1:0-4535 GCA_049976465.1 Thiomonas sp.
GGGCAGGCCTGCGGGTGCCAATAGGACTCGTAGAGATACATGAGGATGTCGAACATGCGGTCATTCTATGCATAGCGCGCAGCCGGTCTGGCAGCCGGTGCATTGTGCCGTTGCGGCCATGGAAATGACCCGACAGTGCCCTTAGACGCGGGCGATGCGCTGGAAGCGGCCGCCGGGCAGGCGGGCGACATGGCCCTGCAGCTCCAGCTCGAGTAAACGCGCGCCCAGCCTGTCTGCGGGCCAGCCGGTGCGGGCGGCCAGATCGTCGAAGTCGCGAATGTCGTAGCCCAGCGCTCGCAGGATGTCGCAGTCAGGCGCGCCAGCGCCGTCCGGTGCCCGCTCCGGGGGCTGGGCGGCAGCGGCAGGCAGGGTATCCCAGCCGAATTCCTCGAGCACGTCTTGCGCGGTTTCCACCAGTTTGGCACCTTCGCGGATCAGGCGGTGGCAGCCGTGTGCCAGCGGGTTGTGGATCGAACCAGGGATGGCGAACACCTCGCGCCCCTGCTCGCCCGCCAGGCGTGCGGTGATCAGCGAGCCCGAGTGCGTGGCCGCCTCGACCACCAGAACACCGCGGGACAGGCCGCTGATCAGACGGTTGCGTCGCGGGAAATTGCCCTTCGACGGGGATGTTCCCAGTGGAAATTCGGACAGCAGCAGCCCGCGCTCGGCCACCGCATGCGCCAGATCGCGGTGGCGCGGCGGATAGACGCGGTCGCAGCCTGTGCCGAGCACGGCGATGGTCGATCCGGCCTGTTCGCCGGCAGCCGCCAGCGCTCCGCGATGCGCCGCCGCGTCGATGCCCAGGGCAAAGCCGGAGACGATGGTCACACCCGCCGCGCTGAATGCCCGGGCGAAGGCATGGGCGTCGCGCTCACCTTGCGCCGTGGGAGTGCGGGCGCCGACCATCGCCAGCAGCCTCGGGGCGCGCAACAGCGCGGTGTTGCCCAGGGCATACAGCAGCGGTGGCGGGTCGTCGATGTCGAACAGACTGGGCGGGTAGGCCGGGTCGTCCAGGGTGATGCAGGCATGGCCGGGCTTGGCGGCCCATTCCAGCGTGCGCGCGATGAGCTCCTGCGTCTGGCCATCGGGTTCGGCCAGTAGTGCGCTGGCGACCGCGGTGCCGGCTGCGCGCGCAAGCGCCGCATGCGAGGACTGGAAAATCTGCTGCGGCGGGCCGAAGGTCTGGAGCAGTTGCCGGGCGGTGCGCGCGCCCACCCCCGGGGTCAGCATCAACCGCAGCCAGTGGGCAAGATCGTCATCAGCCGTCATGCGCTGGATCGAGCAGCACGCGCTGCGACATCGGTCAAGGCTGGGTGAAACGGTCTGCCACTTCGACCGGTTCGTCCGCCGACAGGATCAGCGCGTAGGCCACGTGCTGGAAGGTGCGAAACACCATCATCAGGCCGATGCGACGGTCGGGGATTTCGATCTCCGGGTTGCCGGGCGCGGTGACGTCCTTGACCATACGGCTGTTGTGCCACAGGGCCAGCACATCGCCGCGCTCCAAGCCGTCGGACGCTCCGCGGTTGAGCGCGACCACGCTGTTTTTCGCGCCCATGTTCAGGTCACCATAGATCGACACGACCTGCCCGCTGACCGGCTTGGCCGGCGCGTGCGGGGTGTAGTTCAGATACTCGCGCGGCGGCGCGATCACCAGCCGGTCGCCCACGCCCACTTCGCGCTCGATGCCGTCTACCCTGAACACCGACACCGCATCCGGCCCGGACGGCGGCTGCACCAGGCTGGTGGTGCCCAGATACTCGGCCTGGTACGCGATGACCTTCTTGGTCTGCGGATCGATCAGCGGCTTGGCCGGGCGGTAGAGCTGATAGCGCGTGGCCTTGCTCACATCGCCGCGGACATAGACCTGCATGCCCGGCGCGGCCATGGTGTGGCCCTTGGGCAGCGCGACGATGCGCGGCGAGGCATCGAGCGTGTCAGGTTCGACGATCAGCGGCTGGGCAAGGAACGGCCCGATCAGCTCGGGAGAAATAGTGGGAATGCCCTCGGGCGGCAGGGGCGAGGATTCGACCCGCGGAGTGAGCTTGACCGTCGGGATGCCCTGATTGTCGCCGCCCAGGCTGAGGCGGGCGCGGCCGCCCGAGATGTCGAGGTAGAGCACCTGTCCGGGGAAGATCCAGTGCGGATTGCGGATCTGCTGCAGATTCATGCCCCAGAGCTTGGGCCAGTCCCAAGGCTTGCGCAGATACATGCCGGAAATCGCCCACAGCGTGTCACCGCGCTTGACCGTATAGCGCGAGGGCGCGTTCGGCGCGAGCTCGGAAACCGGCACCCCGGTTTGCGCGGTCAGCTCGGCCAGTGCACGCTGAGCCGGCGTCACCGGGTAGTTGGGCAGGCCATGCAGCGATGGTGCGGATGCCGTGCTGGCCGGGAGGTCTGCCGCGTGGACCGTAACGAGCGGCAGCGCGCCGCAGAGCAGCAGCGCGGCGATCAGGGCATGATGCCTCGATGGGTGAAGGAAAGCCTGTCTGAGCATGGCGCATGTCCCCAGATTGAACCCGTGGCCGCATCCGGTGCGGTGTGGTTTTTTTGAATCTGCCCCCCGTGGAAGTTTGCGATTCCAGGGCTTTCTGTGAAGAAACTGGCTGACATTGTGCATGCAACACCTTGACGCGGCAATCGAATCGCGGTCTGCACCCGGTTGGCAGTTGCAAGAATGTTGCAGCGCAGGCCGGCGATCGACGGCGCATGCCGCCCGCGGTGGAAAAGTCTAAAATTGCAAATGTGAAAGAGCTGACCATCCTCCAATATCCCGACCCGCGTCTGTACACCGTGGCCAAGCCGGTCGCGGTGGTCGACGATCGCGTGCGCGCGCTGGTCGCGGCGATGTTCGACGTGATGTACAAGGCCAATGGGGTCGGGCTGGCGGCGACCCAGGTCGATGTGCATGAGCGCATCATCGTGATGGACACCTCTGAGGAGCGCAACCAGCCGGTGGTGCTGATCAACCCGGAAATCCTGCGCCGCAGTGACGAGAGCAAGGAGTGGGAGGAGGGTTGTCTGTCGGTTCCCGGCATCTACGACAAGGTCGTGCGCCCGGCCGCTGTGCGGGTGCGTGCGCTCGACATCAACGGCGAACCCTTCGAGATGGACGCCGATGGCCTGACCGCCGTGTGCATCCAGCACGAGATGGATCACCTGCAGGGCAAGGTGTTCGTCGACTATCTCTCGCCGCTCAAGCGCAGCCGCATCAAGACCAAGATGCTCAAGCGGCAGAGGCAGGCGGCTTGACCACGCCCAGCGCTGCCGCGCCGGCCCGGCACCTGCGCGTGGCGTTTGCCGGCACTCCGGAATTCGCTGCGCAGGCACTGCGCGCCATCGTGCAGGCCGGCTATCCAGTGCCGCTGGTGCTCACCCAGCCCGATCGTCCGGCCGGACGCGGCCTGAAGCTGCAGGCCAGCGCAGTCAAGCAGGTGGCGCAGGCCGCGGGGCTGGCGCTGATCCAGCCGTCCGGTCTGCGGCTCGACGGGCGCCATGCCGAGCAGGCCGGGGCCGCACATGCGGCGTTGCGCGCCGCGGCGCCGGACGTGCTGGTGGTGGCGGCTTACGGGCTGATCCTGCCGACCTCGGTGCTGACCTTGCCGCGCCTGGGCTGCGTCAACATTCACGCCTCGCTGCTGCCGCGCTGGCGCGGTGCGGCGCCGATCCAGCGGGCGATCGAGGCCGGCGATGCGCAGACCGGTATCACCCTGATGCAGATGGACGCCGGGCTGGATACCGGCGACATTCTGCTGGCCAGGGCGCTGCCGATTGCTGATGACGACACCGCGGCCACGCTGCACGACCGACTCGCCGCGCTAGGTGCCGAACTGATCGTGCAAGGGCTGGAGCTGCTCGCGCGCGGGGCCCTCGCGCCACGGCCGCAACCGCAGGAGGGTGTGACCTACGCCGCCAAGATCGCCAAATCCGAAGCCGCGCTCGACTGGACCCAACCCGCTGCGGTGCTGGCGCGGCGGGTGCGCGCGTTCACCCCTTGGCCCGGAACGCAGTTTGCGTTGCCCGACGGGGGCATCATCAAGGTCGGCGCGGCGCGTGCAATCGACCTGTCCGCAGATCAGCAGCATCGCCCTCCCGGCGCGGTGCTGCGGGCGCAGGCCGACGGTCTGGACGTGCGCTGCGCCGACGGTGCGCTGCGTATCACACGCCTGCAAAACCCTGGCGGCATCATGCAGGATGTGGGCCTGTGGCTGCAGGGCGCGGATCTGGCGGTCGGCGTGACCCTGCCGCCGCCGGCGCAGTCCTCTTGAACTTTCCAGCGGCTGCACAATCTGTGGTGTGTTGTATCCAAACGTATCGGAGATGTGATGGATGCCTCCCTCCCCACGGGGAATGAGACATGAGGGGCGCGGAGATGAACGCAAACCCGTTCGGCAGGGTCTTGGCCGCCGCAGTGGCGAGGCGGGTCCCCGAATGGAGACGGCATCGATGTGCCCAAAGCGTGATAGACCACGGTCTTCACAAACACCATCGGAGACCCGACATGAATCGTAAGACTGGGATGAACGCAGGGCAAA
>JBMFIE010000147.1:0-4535 GCA_049976465.1 Thiomonas sp.
CGTGCGCAGTCGGGCATGAGCAGCACTTCGGGGGGCAGATTGACAGACAGGTCGAATGTCAGGCCGTCTGCGTCCCACCGCGCCAGTTGCTGCAGCGCCTGCTCCAGCCCGAGGATGAACAGCCGGGTCAGCTCGGAAGCGCCGAAAGACGGCAGAAACTGCCCCGGCCCGATCAACCGCCCATCGTCCAGGCGCAGGCGTGCCAATGCTTCCATCGCCGTGGGCTTGCCGCTGCGCAGATCGACCACGGGCTGATAGTGCATCTCGAGTCCACCGCTGAACAGACGGTGACGCCAGGCACGGCGGTCGCTGGCGGGCAGCAGGGCGTCTTCGCGGCGGGTCATCAGGCCGTAGAGGCCGCGCTCGAACAGCTGCTCTAGCCCACGCAGGAAGCTGTGCATGCTTTGGGTCTCGAACATGCCGGGGTAACGGCCGTAGAGGCCCATGACCGCGACCATGCGCCCGCGGCTGTCCTTCACCGGCACCGCCGCCGAGCTGCGGATGCCCACGCGGTGTGCCGCGGCGCGCCACGGGGCCATGCGCGGATCGGTGACATAGCTGACATTGGTTTCGATCTGTTCGCTGCGCCAGCAGCGTGGGTGCGGGGTCTGGCCGAAGGGGCTTTGCGGGTCGAGCTGTAGCGGAGCGATGGCGCTTTGCTCGATCGCCTGCATGTAGTCGTCGAACGCGCCGGCGGTGAATTCGGGGACGAAATGGCCTTGCGCATCGGGTTTGTAGATCACCGTGGCGGCCATGCCGGGCAGCTCGACCACCGCGCGCAGCACGGTACGCGCCAGATCGGCCCACTGGGTCAGGTCGGGCTGCATCTGCTCCAGACCGAACAGCATCTGCTGGTATTGCTCGCGTTGCATTTGCGCGCCCTCGGTCTGCCACTGCAGTTCACGCTGCAGCCGCGCGGTGGCCACCTGCGCCAAAGCGGCCCGATCGGCGCTGCGCAGCGGGCTGACGGCGATCAGCTCGTGCAGGCTTTGCAGATACCAGCCCATGCTGGTGACCAACGCTCCGGTACTCACACCGACCAGGGAGTGGATCGCACCGGTGCGTTGCGCGCCCTCCTGATGGACCGGCTTGTCCAGGTCGCTGCGCATGATGTCGAGCAAGCGGGCATGCTGGTGCTGGCGCAGATGGGCCAGTTCTTCTTCGGACAGCATGGCCAGCAGTGCGGCGGCCTCCGGGTCTTTGCGCAGCGCGGCGAAAAAACCCTCGACGAAGGCGGGAGCCTGGCGTTGGATATGCGGGGCGATCAGGTCGAGCAGGCGGGCCGCGGCTTCGCCATAGGCATCGACATGCACCGGCAGATCGGCCGGACGGGTCGCTGCTAGATCCACCGTGTCCTCCCATTGCTGCCACCACAGCGTGCGGTCGGCCTTGTGCGCCTTGCAGGTGTAGAGCGCGGCATCGGCATGGCGCAGCAGTACCTCGGCCGGCACGTCGTCCACCGGGTACAGCGTCAGCCCCAGGCTCATGCCCACTTTGGCCAGCACGCCGTTGCCGAGATCGAAGGGCGTTTCAACCACGCTGTGTACGCGCTCGAGCACGGCGGGCAGATCGGCCGCCTGCGCAATGCCTTCGAGCACGAGCACGAACTCGTCCCCACCCAGCCGGGCGACCAGATCGATTTCACGCACCGCGGCCTTCAGGCGCTCACCCAGCTGGCGCAGCAGCAGGTCGCCAGCGGCATGGCCGTGGGTATCGTTGACCGGCTTGAAATCATCCAGATCCATCATGCCGACGACCAGCAGGGTTTTGTGCCGCCGGGCGCGGGCCATCGCCAGCGGCAGGTGATGCTCCAGCGCCAGGCGGTTGGGCAGTCCGGTGAGCGCGTCGTGACGGGCCAGATAGCGTTGCTGCGCCTGTTCGGTTTCGAGCGCGGCCTTCAGGTCGATCTCGCCCAGCGCGCGCTCGATCAGGTTGGCCACCCGCTGCAGTAGGGTATGCAGGCCGTCGTCCAGATCGCCGCCATTGAGCAGCACCAGCACCAGCACCGCCCAGAGCGCCCCGCCGCGGCGCAGCGGCAGCGCTAGCACCCGTGGCGTCCACCCGGGCAGCGAGAACTCGGCCCAGGGCCGCAGCACCGGGCTGTCGGCGTTTTCGTCCTGCGCCTCGGAGCCGCTGCGCCAGGCGCGCGCCAGCGCATGCGTGGCCGTGTCGTCCACCCGCAGCGCAGGCTGAGTAGCAAGGATGTCCGCCGCATTGCCACCTGCGGCCAGCGCTCGAACGATACCCTGCGCGTCAGGCTGTGCCACCCAGACTGCGGCGAACAGCCCGGTCTCCAGCAGCCGGGTGCAGGCGCTGCCCAACACGTCGCGATCGTTGCGCGCACTCATCAAAATATCGATCTGCGCCAGCACCGACTTGAGCAGCTCTTGCTGGCGCGCGCTGCTCTCGAGCGCCTTGCGCTCGGCCGCAGCGAGGTCCAGGCGGTCCAGGCCCCGGCCCAGGCTGCGGGCGAGTTCTTCGAGCAGCACGCGCTGCTCGCTGTGGATACTGCCCTTGCCGTCTCGGTAGATGCTGAACACGGCATCGAGCCGCCCCTGACGCCAGACCGGCAGCGCCGCCATGCTGCGCAGACCGTGATGCTGCATGCGGTCGAGCCACGGCGCGATCAGGCCCTCGGAGCCGTCGCCCTCTACGAACACTGCCCGCGCCTCGCGCCACGCGGTCCCGAACGGGCCGCGTCCGCTCTTTTCCCCGGCGTTTACAGACAGGTTCAGGCCGTCCAGATAAGCGGTGCGTCCTTCGGCGGCCAGAATGAGGGCTTGGCCGCTGGCGTCCGGCCGTCCCACCCAGGCCAGCGCCATGCCGCCCGTGCGCACGCAGATGCGGCAGATGGCGTGCAACAGCGTGGCTTCATCCTGCGCCTCGGCCACTGCCTGGTTGGCCTGCGCCAGCGCCGCGTTGATCTGCACTAACAGCCGCTGGCGCTGTACCGCGCGCGAAATCAGCGCGCCGCCGATGAGCTGCAGCATCAGCAACATGATCCAGATCGCCAGGGTGGGCCAGCTTTGGCGCCACCACAGCGCGGTCAGCACCGAGGACGGCAGGCTGGTGAAAGCGACCAGATCATGCCCCTGCAGACGCTGCCAGGCACCGATTCGCTCGGCACCGCCAACCGACTGCACAGGACCGATGAAAAGCCCCTGCATGCGTTCGGGATGGCCGACGATCTCGCGCGCGAGCACTCCTTGCGCTGGCGCCCGCGCCAGCGCGGGCCGGGTATGCGGCAGCGGTGCCGGCAGGCGCGCCAGCAGATAGCCATCGCTGCGCAGCAGGCCGACGGCGGGCACCCAGCGGCCGCTGTCACCGAAGCCGGACAGTGTTTTCTGCAGCTCGGCCAGTGCCCGCTGCAGGCCGACGTTGAACACCAACACCACTGTGCTGGAGGTATGCGGCACCTGCAACGCGCAGCGTGCCGGGGTAATCTGCTGCGTCGGGTCGAGCGGGTCCGACTGATTCAGGCCGATCTGCACATGGCCAGGATTCCGCAGCGCGGCGGCGAATCCGGGTGAGGACGTGAAATCCGGTGCAGCGGGCAGCGCAGCCGCAGGGCGCGGCTCCACGGCCAGCAACTTGCCATCGGAGGTGACCAGCGCAATGCCGTCGATGAAGGGCATCAGCGCGTCCATGTCATGCAGCCAGGATTCGGGCGTGAGCAGCAGGGCCGGGTCTTGCTGAAGCTGGCGCTGCGCCACGCTGCAGGTGGTTTGCAGCTGGTCATAGCGCTGGCGCATGGCGTCGGCCCAGAAGGTGGCCTCGGCCTGCAAGATTTGCTGCACTCCTTCGCGGTTGCGCTGCCAGTTGGCAAACAGCGTGAGGGCCACGCCAGCGGCGAGCAGTAGATTGGCCAGCAGGACGAACGCGAGGATGCGGCGGCGGTCGGTCTGGAAAATTTTGTTCACAGGCATGCTGGAATTACAACAGCCCGCACATCGCACTGCCGGCTTTTTCGCCCCGCAAAGTCCTGGCAAATGAGGAAAAACTGACAGAGCGCGGCATCTGCGCAGGTCAGGTGAATGCCAGACGCACCGCGCCCCAATGGCGCTCGCCCACACGCACAGGGCGCGACAGCTCCTGCAGGATTTCGCCGGTGTCGCGCGCATAGACCTGCAATAAGTACGGTTTGGTGTTGCGCGCTGCGGCTAGGCCCACCGGATCGTCGAACAAGCGCATCGAGCGATTGCCCACCAGATCGGTGGCGTAATCGCCGGTCAGCGGCTTGTCGTAAAGGCTGTTGTGCGCCGCCGCGTAGCCATTGCGATCGACCAGCAGCACGAAGCGGTACTCCGGCTGGCGCGCGAGCCAGGCGTCCTCGATCGGCTGAATGTGGCTTTTGACGAATTCGGTGAAGCGGGTGCGGTATTTCTGCGGGTTGGTGCCCGGCACCGGCGCGTACTGCGTGTCGAACAGCGCCTGTTCGCTAATCGCGCCGCTGGTCAACGCCTGGGCCAGTGCCGCCTCGATTTCTGCACAGACCGCCTCCAGATCGCGCATCACCTGACTGGTCTTGGATGCAG
>JBMFIE010000148.1:0-4484 GCA_049976465.1 Thiomonas sp.
CATGCACCCAAACAGCACCGCAGGTGCGCCCAATGGACAATTTGGGTTCAACCTCACCCCCGCATCTGCATGTCTGCCGCCGCCATTATTCCTGCCCCGCTGCTCCTCTCCGGCCTGGAGCCGCTGTCCATCGGCCCGGGCTCGCTGTTCGTCAACATCGGCGAGCGCACCAACGTCACCGGATCGAAGGCGTTCGCGCGGATGATTCTCGCCGGCGAATTCGACAAAGCGCTGGCGGTGGCGCGCCAGCAGGTGGAAAACGGCGCGCAGATCATCGACGTCAACATGGACGAGGCGATGCTCGACAGCAAGGCGGCGATGGTGCGGTTTCTCAACCTGCTCGCCGCCGAGCCGGACATCGCCCGCGTGCCGGTGATGATCGACAGCTCCAAGTGGGAGGTGATCGAGGCCGGGCTGCGCTGCGTGCAGGGCAAGGGCATCGTCAACTCGATCTCGATGAAGGAAGGCGAGGCCGAGTTCCTGCGGCAGGCCAGGCTGGTGCGACGCTACGGCGCCGCCGCGGTGGTCATGGCGTTCGACGAGCGCGGGCAGGCCGATTCGTTTGCGCGCAAGATCGAAATCTGCGAGCGCGCCTACCGCCTGTTGGTCGAACGCATCGGCTTTCCGCCGGAAGACATCATCTTCGACCCCAACATCTTTGCCATTGCCACCGGCATCGAGGAGCACGACAACTACGCGGTCGACTTCATCGAGGCCACGCGCTGGATCAAGCAGAACCTGCCCGGGGCGAAAGTTTCTGGCGGCGTGAGCAATGTGAGCTTTTCGTTCCGCGGCAACGAGCCGGTGCGCGAGGCGATCCACACCGTGTTCCTCTACCACGCGATCCGCGCCGGGATGGACATGGGCATCGTCAACGCCGGGCAGATCGGCGTCTACGACGATCTCGACCCCGAGCTGCGCGAGCGCGTGGAGGACGTGGTGCTCAACCGCCGGCCGGACGCGACCGAGCGGCTGCTCGAGATCGCCGAGGCGGTCAAGGGCGCGGCCAAGGACGATGGCGCGCGCCTGGCCTGGCGCGAACTGCCGGTGCGCGAGCGACTCAAGCACGCGCTGGTGCACGGCATCACCGATTTCATCGTCGAGGACACCGAGGCGATGTGGCAGCAGATCCGCGCCGAGGGCGGCCGGCCGCTGCATGTCATTGAAGGGCCGTTGATGGACGGCATGAACGTGGTCGGTGACCTGTTCGGCGCCGGCAAGATGTTTTTGCCGCAGGTGGTGAAAAGCGCGCGGGTGATGAAGCAGGCGGTCGCGCATCTGCTGCCGTACATCGAGGCTGAGAAGCTGGACATGCAGGCCGCTGGCTGCGACGTGCGGCCAAAGGGCAAGATCGTCATCGCCACGGTCAAAGGCGATGTGCACGACATCGGCAAGAACATCGTCACCGTGGTTCTGCAGTGCAACAACTTCGAAGTGGTCAATATGGGCGTGATGGTGCCGGCCAAGGACATTCTCGCCAAGGCGCGCGAGGAAGGCGCGGACATCATCGGTCTGTCCGGGCTGATCACCCCGAGCCTGGAGGAGATGCAGCATGTGGCCGCAGAGATGCAGCGTGACGACTACTTCCGCAGCCGCAAACTGCCGCTGCTCATCGGCGGCGCGACGACCAGCCGGGTGCACACCGCGGTGAAAATCGCCCCGCATTACGACGGCCCGGTGGTTTACGTCCCGGACGCCTCACGCAGCGTCGGTGTGGCGCAAAGCCTGCTGTCGGATCAGGCGGCGCAGTTCATCGCCGAGCTCGAAGCCGACTACGCCAAGGTGCGCGCGCTGCACGCCAGCAAGCGGGCCACGCCGCTGGTGCCGCTGGCGCAGGCGCGCGCGAACAAGACGCGTATCGACTGGGCCGCCTACACCCCGCCGGTGCCCAAGTTCATCGGCCGGCGGGTGTTTCGCAACTACGACCTGAGCGAAATCGCCGCGCAGATCGACTGGGCGCCGTTTTTCCAGACCTGGGATCTGGCGGGCAAGTTTCCCGACATCCTCACCGACGACATCGTGGGCGAGTCCGCACGCCGCGTCTACAGCGACGCGCAACGCATGCTCAAGCGCCTGATCGAAGGCCGCTGGCTCACGGCCAATGCCGCGATCGGCCTGTGGCCGGCCAATAGCCGGGACGATGACGACATCGTGATCTACACCGACGAAAGCCGCAGCACCGAGCTGATGGTCTGGCACGGCCTGCGCCAGCAAACCGAGCGCCCGGTGGTCGACGGCGTGACCCGACCAAACCGCGCGTTGGCCGACTTCATCGCACCAGTCGGTGTCGCGCCGGACTACATCGGCCTGTTCGCGGTGACCGCAGGCATCGGTGTGCAGAAAAAGGAGCAGGCCTTTCTCGACGATCTCGACGACTATTCGGCGATCATGCTCAAGGCCCTGGCCGACCGTCTGGCCGAGGCATTCGCCGAGCGCATGCACCAGCGGGTGCGCACCGAGTTCTGGGCCTATGCGCCCGACGAAACACTCACCACCGCCGAGCTGATCGCGGAAAAATACCGTGGCATCCGCCCGGCGCCCGGCTACCCGGCCTGCCCCGAGCATTCGGTCAAGGGCGAAATGTTCCGCGTACTGCGGGCGCAGGACATCGGCATGTCCCTGACCGAGAGCTGGGCCATGCTGCCGGCAGCCAGTGTCAGCGGCTTTTATTTTGCCCATCCCGAGGCGCAATATTTCAACGTCGGCCCGATCGGCCCGGATCAGAAGGCCGACTGGGAGCGCCGCGCCGGACGCCCGCTCGAATCGGTTGCGGTGCAGGAACTGCCGCAGACCGTGGTCTGACGCCAACACCTGCTGACCGGCGCACGGCCGGCCTGCGCCCCGTTCAGTGGGCCGAACGCGTGCCGCCTGGCGGCGTCTGGCGCAACGTATCCTGCGACTCGGCTTCGCGCAGCGCCTTGGCACGCGCTTCGGCGTGATGGTCGGCGCCGAGCATCATGTACATCGCCGGCACGACGAACAGCGTGAACAGCGTGCCGATCGACAGCCCCGAGGCGATCACCAGGCCCATGCTGAAGCGGCTGACCGCGCCGGCGCCGCTGGCGAAAATCAACGGCAGCACGCCGAACACCATCGCCGCGGTGGTCATCAGGATCGGGCGCAGCCGCAGCCCTGCGGCGCGCTCGATCGCCTCGCGTTTGCTCAGCCCCTCACGCTGCAGGTTGTTGGCAAATTCGACGATCAGAATGCCGTGCTTGGAAATCAGCCCGATCAGGGTCACCAGCCCGACTTCGGAATAGATGTTGAGCGTGGCATGGCCGATGCCGAGGTTGATGAACAGCAGCGCACCCGAAATCGCCATCGGCACCGACACCAGGATGATGATCGGGTCGCGGAAGCTCTCGAACTGCGCCGCCAGCGCCAGGAAAATGATCACCAGCGCAAAGCCAAAGGTCAGCAGCAGCCCGCCCGATTCCTGCACGAACTGCCGCGACGGCCCGGCGTAGTCGAAGCTGTAGCCCGCAGGCAGGGTGCGCTGCGCCAGGGTCTTGAGAACATCCAGCGCCTGACCCTGCGCGACGAAGGGCATGGCCACGCCCTGGATGGTCGCTGAATTGGCCTGCTGGAAGTGGTTGATGGTCTCGGGCTGCACCGTGGTCTTCAGATGCACCACGGTGGATAGCGGCACCATCGCGCCGCTGGCGGTGCGGATGTAGTAGTGCTTGACTGCGTCCGGATTGAGGCGGAATTTCTGTTCGACCTGCGGGATGACCTTGTACGAGCGGCCATCGAGTTCGAAGAAGTTGACATAGCCGCCGCCGAGCATGGCGGAGAGCGCCGAGCCGATGTCCTGCATGGTCAGGCCGAGCTGCGCGGCCATGTTGCGGTCGATCTCGATGCGGGTCTGCGGCAGGTCGATACGCAGATCGGACTGCAGGAAAATGAACTGCCCGGTCTTGAGCGCATCCTGCAGGAATTTCTGCGAGACCTCATAGAGCTTGGAAAACGGCTCGCTGGTGGTGATGACGAACTGGATCGGCAGCCCGCGCGCGCCGGGCAGTGGCGGCGGCTGGAACACCGCGATCTGGCTGCCGGCGATGTGGCTGAGGTCTTTTTGCACCACGGGCTGCAGTTGTGTGGCGGTTTTCTTGCGCTCGTCCCAGGGCTTGAGCACCATGCCGCCGATCACCTGGCTCGGGGTGTTGAGCTGGAAGACGTGATCGGTCTCGGGGAATTGTTTGAACACCTCGTACACCTGCTTGGCATACAGCGCGCGCTGGTCGAGCGTGGCCGCAGGGTTGTTGAACGCGATCGAGATCAGCACCCCCTGGTCTTCCTGCGGCGCCAGCTCGGACATCGAGGTGGTGAACAGGTAGGGGATGAAACCGAGCACGATCAGCGCCATCACCGCGGTCACCGGCAGGAACTCGAGCGAGCCGTGCAGCACGCGCTCGTAGCGGTTGTGCAGACGCTCGAAGGTGCGGTCGAGGAACAGCACGATGCGGTCCTGCAGGCTGTGGCTC
>JBMFIE010000149.1:0-4456 GCA_049976465.1 Thiomonas sp.
CGTCGAGCGCGCCGCCCTCGGGCATGGCGTACATGCGCGAACGCATGTGCTCCTGGATCAGGCCGTCGTCGACGACGGTGGATTTTTCGATCGCCGCGGGCACGCGGCCCATCCCGGCACGCATCTTGGCCAAGAGTTCCTGGGCGGAAGGCATGGTTTGGGTGGTCATGGTCAAACTCCTTGAAAAAAGTTGGCAACGGGATCAGCGAAAGTTCCTGCCCGACGACGTGGTGCAGTATGTGCGTTGGGCTCTATTCATGCCCGGTGCATGCACACCACGGAAGCGGCTTGGATTAGGAGGGTCATGGCATGAACCTCACAAATGCCTCGCTTCGCCAGTGAAGACGAGCCAGATGCGATAAGGATGCACGCCAGGGTTGCACCCGACCGCGCAAACGGGACTGCAGGGGCCTGCACCCCACAGATACGCCGCTTATGATGTCTGCATGGAGATCGCCGCTCAGCAACCTGCCGAAACCTGCGTCACCCGCGCCTGGCGGGTGCATCAGGCGGAAATCGAAGGCTACCTGCGTCACCGCCTGGGAGATGGCGAGCTCGCTGCCGATTTGCTGCAGACCGTGTTTCTCAAGGCGCTGCACGAGGGCAGGCGGTTTTGCGAATTGCGCGAGCCGCGCGCCTGGCTGTTTGCCGTGGCGCGCAATGCGCTCGCCGACCATCTGCGCGTGCGGCATGTGGCCGAGCCGCTGCCCGAAGAGCTCGCGGCGCCAAGCGATGAGGCCGAGCCGGTCGATACCCTGGCCGACTGCCTGCCCGTGGCGCTGGCCGCGCTCGACCCCGACGACCGCGATGTGCTCTCCCGCTGCGATCTGCAGGGCATGACGCAAAAGGAGTACGCCAAGCAGCATGGGCTGAGCCTGCCTGCGGTCAAGTCGCGCGTGCTGCGCGCCCGCGCCCGGCTGCGCGCGCGGCTGGTCGATCTGTGCGGCGTGCGCTTCGATGCCGCCACCGGCCGGGTGTGCTGCAGCGTGCCCAGGCAGCCGATCAGCGCCGGCTGCGGCACCAGCACGACCGCCGCCTGACCATGTGCGGCATTTGCGGCGAGCTGCGCTTTGACGGCGCGCAGCCAGACTTGGAGGCGATCGCGCGCATGCGCGCCGCGCTGTCCGACCGCGGCCCCGACCATCAGGGCCAGTGGCAGGGCGGAGTGGTGGCGCTGGGCCACACCCGGCTGTCGATCATCGACCTGAGCGCGGCCAGCGACCAGCCGATGGTCGATGCCGACACCGGCTGCGTGCTGGTGTTCAACGGCGTGATCTACAACTACCGCGCGCTGCGCGCCGAGCTTGCCGCGCTTGGCCACCGCTTTGCCAGCGACGGCGATACCGAGGTCATCCTCAAGGCCTACGCCGTCTGGGGAGAAGACTGCGTCGCGCGTCTAGACGGCATGTTCGCGTTCGCGCTGTGGGATCCCAGGCGGCAGAGCCTGCTGCTGGCGCGCGACCGCTTCGGCATGAAGCCGCTCTATCTCGCCGAGGACGGCCAGCGGCTGCGCTTTGCCTCGACGCTGCCGGCGCTGCTGGCCGCTGGCGGTGTGGACACCGCGATCGACCCGATCGCGCTGCACCACCTGTTTTCGCTGCACGCCGTCGTGCCCGCCCCGCGCACCATCCTGCGCGGAGTGCGCAAGCTCGCCCCGGCGCACACCCTGCGCGTGCAGCCCGACGGCCTGCGCTGGCTCACCCCGTACTGGGACCTGCGCGCCACCCGCCCGGATGCGCCCAAAACCGAAGGCGAGTGGACCGAAGCCACGCGCGCGGCCTTGCTCGCGGCGCTCGACACCCATGTGCACGCCGCCGACGTGCCGGTGGGCGTGCTGCTCTCGGGCGGGCTCGATTCCAGCCTGCTCGTTGGCTTGCTTGCCGACAAGACCAGCGACCTGCGCACCTACTCCATCGGCTTCGAGACGCTGGACGCACACACCGAGCGCGCCGACGAATTCGCCTACTCCGACCTGATCGCGCAAACCTTCTCCACCCGCCACCACAAACGCGCGGTGCCCAACGACGCGGTGCTTGCGCGCCTGCCGCACACCATTGCGCGCATGACCGAGCCGATGTTCAGCCACGATGTCGTCGCCTTCGACCTGCTGGCCGAATGGGTCGGGCAGGATGTGAAAGCCGTGCTCGCCGGGCAGGGCGCCGACGAGGTGTTTGCCGGGTACTTCTGGTACCCCAAGATGGACGCCGAGCGCGGCGCGCCGGTCGAGCGCTTTGCACGCCACTATGTCGACCGCGAGCATGCCGAGTGGCTGCGCTTCATCGCGCCCGAGTTCCATGTGCCGGATGTGACCCGCGAGTGGCTTGCCGCGCAGCTTGCCCGCCCGCACGCCGACACCTTTGTCGACCAGGTGCTGCGGCTGGACGCCACCGCCTTGATCGTCGACGACCCGGTCAAGCGCGTGGACAACCTGCCGATGGCGCATGCGCTGGAAGTGCGCGTGCCGTTTCTCGACCGCGCGCTGGTCGAGCTCGCCGCCTCGATGCCGCCCGAGCTCAAGCTGCGCGCTGGCGGCAAGTTTCCGCTCAAGGCAGTCGCCCGCGGGGTGATTCCCGATGCGGTGATCGACCGCGTCAAGGGCTACTTTCCGGTGCCCGCGCTCCATCATGTGCGCGGCGCGTTTTTGCAGCAGATGCGCGATGTGCTCACCTCGAGCGCCTGTCGCCGCCGCGGGCTGTACCAGCGGCCGTTCATCGACGCGCTGCTCGCCGCACCCGAGGCGCCTGAGCACTTCACCCGCATCCGCGGCAGCAAGCTGTGGCACGCCGCGCTGCTCGAGTGGTGGCTGCAAACGCATGTGGATGGCAAATGATCGAGCGGCTCAACCGCGATTGTTTTTGCCTCACACTCGATCCAGCACGGCTGACCGCTGCGCTGCACGGCGCGCTGGGTCAGCCCGGGCTGGAGCAACTCATCGCGCAGCGCAACCCGCACCTGTTCTCGGCGCAGCCCGTGTTCCTCAGCCATGCCCATGCACAGCGCATGCGCGAGGTGGTGCAGGCGCTCGAGCATGTGGCGGCGCTGCCGGCCTATCAGGCCGCGGTGCTGGCCTACGCCCCAGCCGCAGCGCAGCACCGCCCGGGCAACCCCGGCGTGTTCCTCGGGGTGGATTTTCATCTGGAGCGCGGACGCCTGGACCTCATCGAGGTCAACACCAACCCCGGCGGCGCGCTGCTGTCGGCGGTGCTGGCACGGGCGCAACGCGCCTGCTGCGACGAAATGCAGGGCATGATTCCGAGCGGCACGGCAGTCGACCGCTTCGAAGCCGAGGTGCTGGCAATGTTCCAGCGCGAATGGCGCGATGCGGGCAGGAGTGGTGCGCCGCGGCGCATCGCCATCGTCGATACCGCGCCGCAGCAGCAATATCTCTACGCCGAGTTCCTGCTCTACCAGCAGTTGTTTGCCCGCGCCGGCATCGACGCCGTGGTGCTCGACCCTGCCGAGCTGGAGTGCGACGGCCACGTGCTGCGCCAGCGCGGGCAGGGCGCAGCCATCGACCTGGTCTACAACCGCTTGACCGATTTTGCCCTGGACGCGCCCGAGCACGCCGCGCTGCGCCGTGCCTGGGAGACCGACAGCGCGGTGATCACCCCGCATCCGCGCGCGCATGCGGTGTTCGCCGACAAACGCAACCTCGCGCTGCTGTGCGACGCGCAGGCGCTGCGCGACCTGGGCGCGGACGCGGCCGCGGCAGAGCTGCTGGCCGCGCATGTGCCGCACACCGAAATCGTCGGCCCGGCCAACGCCGAGCGGCTGTGGGCGCAGCGCCGTAACCTGTTCTTCAAGCCCTGGGCGGGATACGGCAGCCGCGCCGCCTACCGTGGCGCCAAACTCACCCGCGGGGTGTGGGAGGCCATCGTCCAAGGCGGGTATGTGGCGCAAACCCTGGCGCCGCCGGGCGAGCGCCGCATCGGCCCGCCCGACGCGCCCAGGGCGTTGAAGTTCGATCTGCGCGCCTTTGCCGATGTCGGACAGGTGCTGTGGCTCACCGCCCGGCTCTATCAAGGGCAGACAACCAACTTCCGCACCCCGGGCGGCGGGTTCGCGCCGACCTTCGAGCAACCGGCCCCGCAGGCCTGACCGCGCCAGTTACTGGCATCCGCCGCGGCGCTGCGCGTAAGCTTTGGACGGGAGAGGGCCATCAACGCCCTGACAGCGCATTCGGTTGCGGGCAAAGTCGCCTGCGTTACATGGAAAGGTTCATCATGAGCTGTGGAGTCGGCGGGCAGCCCAGCCCGTTGCAGTTCGAGATTCTCGGCACGGGCATTGAGGCCGAGAAGCTGTCACGCCGGCTGCAGTGCGCGCTCGCCGGTCTGGGCTGGTCGGCGCGGGTTGCCGTGCACAACGACCCGCTGCGCGCGCTTGATCTGGGCGCCAGCCGCGACCCGGCGCTGTTGGCCGACGGCGTGCTGTTCGCGCAAGGGTTGCCGCAAACCGA
>JBMFIE010000150.1:0-4384 GCA_049976465.1 Thiomonas sp.
ACCGACCACCACCTGCCGGGTGACGTGCTTCCCGCGGCCGATGTGATCGTCAACCCAAACCAGCCTGGCTGCGACTTTCCGAGTAAGTCCATCGCCGGGGTCGGGGTGATGTTCTATGTGCTGCTGGCGCTGCGTGCCGAACTGCGCCGGCGCGGCGTGTTCGACGCATCGAATCAGCCCCGGTTGGACGCGCTGCTCGACCTGGTGGCACTCGGCACCGTGGCCGACGTGGTGCGGCTCGATGCCAACAACCGTGTGTTGGTGGCGCAGGGGCTCAAACGCATTCGCGAAGGCCGCATCCAGCCGGGCATCGCCGCGCTGCTGCAAATGGCCGGGCGCGAACCGGCGCGGGTGGGCAGTGCGGACCTCGGCTTTGCGCTGGGCCCGCGCATCAACGCCGCGGGCCGCTTGGCCGACATGACCGTGGGCATCGAATGCCTGAGCACCGACGACCCGGCGCGCGCGATGGAGCTCGCGCAGCTGCTCGACCGTCTCAACCGCGAGCGCCGCGGCATCGAAGACGGCATCAAGGCCGAGGCGCTGGCCATGCTCGATGCGCTCGATCCCGGCGCGGACGCGGGCGAGCCGGCGATCAGCCTGTTCGCGCCGCACTGGCACGAGGGGGTGATCGGCATCGTCGCCGGGCGCATCAAGGATCGCGCGCACCGCCCGACCTTCGTTTTCGCCCCGGCAGAAGACGGCACGCTGCGCGGCTCGGGCCGGTCGATCGCCGGGTTTCACCTGCGCGACGCGCTCGATCTGGTGTCCAAGCGCGAGCCGGGGCTGCTGCTGCGTTTTGGTGGCCATGCGATGGCGGCAGGGTGCTCGCTGGTGCCCGACGGCTTTGAGCGCTTTCGCGCCGCTTTTGCCCGGGTCGCCAGCGAGTGGCTGGAGCCCACGATGCTGCAGCGCCGTCTGGAGGTCGATGGCCCGCTGCCGATGCAGTGGATGCTGCCGGAAATGGCCCATCTGCTCGGCGCGCAGGTGTGGGGGCAGGGCTTTGCCGCGCCGCTGTTCAGCGCGCGGGTGCAGGTCGAGCAGCAACGCCTGCTCGGCGAGCGGCATCTCAAAACCAGGGTGCGGCTGCTCGATGCCGACGGTGCGCAGGGCCAAGCGCTGTTCGACCTGGTCGCCTGGGGGCGCACCGAATTCCTGCCCGAGCAGGCGCGCATCGCCTATCGGCTGGAGGCCAATACCTGGCAGGGCGTCACCCAGGTGCAGCTGGTGCTTGAAGCCGTGGAGGGCTGACCTGCGCGGTTCTCGCGACTTTCAGCGCGCGGTGGCGCGGCGCTGCACGCAGTCCACATACGCCGCGCCGTCGGGCGGCAGGCCGCTGCGCTGCGCGGCCCACAGCATTTCGCCCAGGCATTCCATGATCTCGTGGTGCGCCGCGTGCGCACCCAGCCGACTGCGCAACAACTCGAAGGCCTGTCGGATGCCCGGCGGCTGATCGATCGACACCTGCTCGGCGATCGACAGATGCATCGACAAGTGCAAAAACGGGTTGGTGCGACCTTGTTCCACGCTGTAGTCACGGCTGGCGCTTTGCGGATCCGACAGCTCCGCGTGGTATTCGGGGTGCTGCTCCATCCAGTCGGCGGCGATCAGCTCCAGCGGGGTGAGCACACCGCCGCTGCGGTGCCGCTGCCAGGCGGAGAGAAAGAACTGACGGACCTCGTCTTTGCTGGGATTGAACATGATGGGCTCATGGATTGGGCACGCAGCGGTTTGAACTCCCCCTCCCAGCCTCCGCCACGCGGTTGGGGAGGCGCCACCCCTGACGCTTGGGCAGAACGGGGGATGGTGGAGTTGTTGGCAGACACGTCTCATGCATCCGCGTGCCAGTTCAATATTGTCGTTGCAAGCGCAGCCGCTTTCATCTGCAAACAAAGCGGTTTTGAGCGAGCATTCACCCATTGCCACTTCAGGGAAATACCATGCCCATGATCGACCCAGACGCGCTGCGCCAGCTGTTCACCGATGCCCGCACGCACAACGCCTGGCTGGACAAGCCGGTGCCCGAGTCGCTGCTGCGCCAGCTCTACGATCTGATGAAATGGGGCCCGACCTCGGCCAATTGCTCGCCGGCGCGCATCGTGTTCGTGCAATCGCCCGAGGCCAAGGCCAAACTCGTGCCCTGCATGAGCGAGGGCAACCGGGCCAAGACGCTGCAGGCGCCGGTGACCGCGATCATCGGCATGGACATGGCGTTCTATGAAAAGCTGCCGGAGCTGTTTCCGCACAATCCGGACGCGCGCAACTGGTTCGCCGGCAAGCCCGAGCACATCGCCACCACTGCGCTGCGCAACTCCAGTCTGCAAGGCGGCTATTTCATTCTCGCCGCCCGCGCGCTGGGTCTGGACTGCGGCCCGATGAGCGGGTTCGATGCCGAGGCGGTGAACGCCGCGTTTTTTGCTGGCACCGACATCCAGGTGAACTTTCTCTGCAACCTCGGTTATGGCGATCCGGCGGCGCTGTTCCCACGCAGCCCGCGGCTGAGTTTCGAGCAGGCCTGCCGCATCGTCTGATCCGATGCGCCGCAGCGTGGTGTTTGCGCGCCGGTTCTGGTAATTTGCGTCTTGCCTCCATCAACGCAACAGAAAGGCTGCCCATGTCGGTCATCGTTGTCGCCAATCCCAAGGGCGGAGTCGGCAAGACTACCCTGTCCACGCAGATCGCCGGATACTTTGCCAGCCGGGGAGAGCCGGTCATGCTGGGCGACGCCGACCGGCAGGAGTCTGCCCGGCTGTGGCTGTCGCTGCGCGACCCCGCCTTGCCGCGCATCGACACCTGGGAGATGAGCGCGGATTTCATCGCCAAACCGCCCAAGGGCAGCGCGCACGCGGTCATCGACACCTCCGCTGGGCTGCACGGCTGGCGGCTCAATGATGTGATGAAACTGGCCGACAAGGTGCTGGTGCCGCTGTCCGCGTCGATTTTCGACATCTACGCCACGCAGGACTTTCTCGACAGGCTGCGCGACATCCGCGAAAAACGCGGCTTTGACATCGGGCTGGTCGGGGTGCGCATCGATCCCCGCACCCATGCCACAGAGCAGCTTGTGGCCTTCGTCGCGCAAAACGGTCTGCCGATGCTGACCATGCTGCGGCAGACCACGCTCTACCCACAGATGGCCGCGCACGGCCTGACCCTCTGGGACCTGCCGCCCAGCCAGGCCGCGAAAGACCTCGAGCAGTGGGCGCCGGTCATCGCCTGGTTGCATCAGGCCGATTGACTACGGCAGTGTGAACGAGCCTACGCGGCGCGTTCGGGCAGCGCGATCTGATTGAGCGCCTGGCGGTTGACCCGAAACAGCCGGGGGCCGACATGTTCGAGCAGGCCGTCGCGCTCGAACTGCGCGATCACCCGGCTGGCGGTCTCCAGCGCCACACCGAGCATGGCACCCAGATCGCTGCGCTTGGGCAGGGTGATGGTGTCGTTGAGTTCCGGGTCGGCCAGCTTGAGCAGCAGCCGTGCCATGCGCGACGGGATGGTGCCCGAGCCGAGCAGCAGCGCCCATTCGTCGGTGTCGCGCAGCGCGCGATGCCAGCGCTCGAGGAATTCCTGCCGCAGATTGGGCACCTGCTCCTCCATGCGGCGGATGACTTCCACCGGAATGCGGCACACCCGCACCGCGCCGATGGCCGAGGCGTGGTGCATGTAGGGCTCGTGGATGAAGCATTCCAGCCCGATCAGATCGCCGCGGCGCGCCACGCGGGTGATGCGGCGGGTGCCGTCGGGCAACACGCGCTCGAGCTTCACATAGCCGGTCTTGATGGTGTAGAGCCAATCGCCGCGCTGGCCTTCGCTGAAGAGTTGCTGCCCTGCGGCAAACTGCATGTCGTCGATGACCTGATGGAAAGAATCGAAATCCTCCATGCGCAGCGCACCGAACAGCGCGATGCGCCGTACCCCGCAATTGCGGCAGTCGGACGCGCCACGCCAGGCGTTGACCACCTCGGCATGCCCCACGCGGCTGGGTTCGGGTTCCTTGTTGCGCGGCAAATTCTTACGCAATGTTGCAAGTGGAATCGTCGTGGTCGAAGGAGGGTTGGCGAAGGTGGTGTCCATGGCGTGGCTTTCATTGATCCAGCGCAATATTAGCGAATACTAATATTGCCCTGTCAATATAGGGAATTCACTGTGAGAATCAGGGATAACCCTGATTTTTTGCGGTTTCCCTTGCGCGATGTCGATTTTTGCGGCGCACAAAACTGCGACAAACTGTCGCAGATGCGCTGGCCTTGCTGTGCCCATTGCGCGACTGGGCGATCTGTCAGACCGCACCGTGTGGTTTGCCGATCGGCCTAGGGCCTGTTCACGCGATTCGTACACCCGCGCCGGGGGTCTGGGCGGATGCAATGCGAGGCGCAGGCCGCGCCGT
>JBMFIE010000151.1:0-4328 GCA_049976465.1 Thiomonas sp.
CCGATGGACGCCGCCACCGCCCGCGCTTTCCGCCCGCGCATCGCACTGCTGGACGCACACAACCGCATTGCCCGGATGAAGTGAAACCGGCCGCGACCAGCCGAATCGCCGCGCCGCGCATCGGTATCCAAAGGTAAATCCCTGCATACCGCGCGCCGCGGCGCAGGATCGACCAGTCCGAGCCCGTACACTCTGCGCCCATGCTCGTCCATCCCGATTTCAACCCCATCGCCCTGCAGCTCGGGCCCATCAAGGTCCACTGGTACGGCATCATGTACCTGCTGGGCTTCGTCACCTTCTGGCTGCTGGCGCAAAAGCGCCTGAAGGATCAGCCTTACGCGCGTCAAGGCTGGACTTCGCGCGACATCGAAGATCTGCTGTTTGCCGGCGTGCTGGGTGTGATTCTCGGTGGGCGCACCGGCTATGTGCTGTTTTACCAGCCGGGCTACTACTTTTCGCATCCCGCTCAGATCGTTGCGGTCTGGGACGGCGGCATGTCGTTTCACGGCGGGCTGATCGGGGTGATGATCGCCGCATACTGGTTTGCGCGCACGCGCCGCTACTCCTGGTTGCAGATCATGGATTTCGTCGCGCCGCTGATTCCGCCCGGGCTGGCGTTTGGCCGCATCGGCAATTTCATCAACGGTGAGTTGTGGGGTCGGGTCGCACCGGCCTGGTGGCCTGGGGCAATGATCTATCCCGAGTCCGGCAGCATGGCGCCGCGCTTTCCGTCCGAGCTCTATGAGATGTTTCTCGAAGGCATCGTGCTGTTTGCCGTGCTGTGGTGGCTGTCGCGCCGTGAGCGCCCGCGCGGGTTCATCGCCGGCTGCTTTGCGCTGGGATACGGGCTAGCGCGCTTCACCGCCGAGTTCTTCCGCCAGCCCGACGCATTCCTCGGTTATCTGTGGTTTCACCTCACCATGGGGCAATTGCTGTCCATCCCGCTCATCCTGCTGGGCAGCGGCATGATCTGGTGGTCTTTGCACCGACAAAAGCGGCTCGAGGCGCTGGGGCAGTCCGCCTCCTGAGGCTCAGTCCGGCACCGGTGCGGCTTCGGGCGGGCTGATGCGCAGTCCGAACGGCCGGGCACGCGGCGCCAGACGCAGCACGGCGTGGTCGCGGCTCAGCAGGTGACTGGCTTGCCGCGCCAGCGCAAGATCGAGGAACATCTGGTCATCCGGGTCGGTGCAAACCAGCTGGCGCTGCGTGTGCGGTGCGGCGCAGCACTCCCCCCAGCAGGCAAAGCACGCAATCAGACGCCGGGTGGAGTGGGCTGGATCATGTCGCTTGCGCAGCGCAGGATAGTGCAGCACGCGCAGCGCCTCGTCACGCATGGCGGCGCTGTAGACCCAGTGCACAGACCGGCTCTGGATGGCCTGCGCCCAGTGGCTCATCCGAGGATCGTCAAACAGCACCCAGTCGAGCACGACCTGCGTGTCGAGGACACAGCAGATGCGGCGATGCTGCGGGGAAGTCATGCGAGGGAGGTGTCTGCCGAAGCCCGACCGGGGGATGATCCCTGAACCCTACTGGGACAGGTGGGCAAGGTCACTGTGCTTTGGGGACATCTGCGCGAGACGTCGCACGCACACACAGAATTTCCAAGCCCGAGGCACGAATTTATCGGTTCAGGAAATGCCGACCCGACCAAGCCCGACAGACAAAACCATTGTATGGCGGCCCGGGCCGGCCGTGGCAGTCAGAGCAATTTGCCCTCGGCGCCCAGGGCCTCGTCGAGCTTGCGGACCAGGGCCTCGATGGCCTGCATATCGGCTTCGTTGTGCGCGGATGCACCCGGATCTGGGGCGGCGGACGCACTCGCGGACTGTGCGGCCTGCCGCGCCTCGATCAAGTTGTGCGCCAGGTTGAGCGCGGCGAGCACGGCGATGCGTTCGCGGGCGCGCACCTTGCCCATGTCGCGGATCGCACACATCTCGTTGTCCACCTCGCGCACCGCAGCGCGCAATGCCTCCTGCTCCTCGGCAGGACAGGCCAGGGTGTAAATCTGGCCCATGATGGTGACGTCCAGTGTGGTGGTGCTCATGCCTGGGAGTCGGGCGTGCCCGGGATCGAATGGGTCTGCTCCAGCCGAAGCAGCAGATTGTCGATGCGCTGCGCGGCGTCGTTCAGGCGCTGGCGTAACTGGGTACGTTCGGCCTCCAGCGCCTGCACACGCTCGGCCAGCAAGGCGTTGGTGCGCTGCAGCTCGGCATGCCGCAGCAACAGACGTTCGACGCGCTCGTGCAACTGCGCGATGGCGGGGGAGAGCGGGCGTTCGTCCATCAGGAGATTCTAGGGCCTGTTCAGGCACGATCCGCGCGCGATCGGCGAACCTGCGCCTGCGCGACAAGGCGTCGCCTGTAATATGCACGGCGTTGGTGCTCGCGCGGCGGTTCATGCCGCGCAGTTAAACGGGAAACAGGAAGAGCCAAGCCACCGGCGGACGCTCCGGCCTGTGCTGCCCCCGCAACGGTCAGCGACCGAAGGCAAACGCCTTCCGTTCGGACACGCAATCCACTGAGCCTGCGGGCTTGGGAAGGAAGTCCGGATCGCGTCGCCAGCCCGGATACCGGCCAACGAAGGGAAGACGCGCAGCTTCGGGGTGAATCTGGCGCATCACGACAGACCACACCGCGCGCCGGCATGCCGCCCGCAGCGGTGGCGTTGCGATGTGCTCACTTGCCCCGATGCAGCGCGCTTCGACCGCGCCCGCCGTGCGGGGGAACACGGCAGCGCTCTCCAACCTGGAACACCTCTCATGTCTGAGACCATCCATGCACCCTGCGCCGTGCACGCAGACGCCACGGCGCATCCGCCTTCCCGTCCCTTGCGGCGTCTTGCGCCCGCCTGCCACACTCCGCGCTGGACGCGCACTCTGCTCGTCGTCTCCACCGGACTCACCGGCCTGTCCGCCCAGGCGCAGACAGTGACCGCTGCCGATACGACCGCGCTGCCGCCGGTGGTGGTCTCGGCCACCGGTTATCCGCAGCCGCTGGCGCAGGCGCTGCCCAGCGTCAGCGTCATCACCCGCGAGCAGATCGAACAAAGCGGCGCGCAAAACCTCACCACCTTGCTGCAGCAGGTCGCAGGCGTTCAGGTCACGAGCAACGGCGGCCCGGGGCAGTCCGCAAATGTGTTCGTGCGCGGCTTTAGCGGCCCGGATGTGCTGGTGCTGCTCGACGGCGTACCGATGAACGCGCAGGACGCGACAGGCGTGGCCTACCTCAACAACCTTACCACCGACCAGATCGAACGCATCGAGATCATCCGTGGCAATGTCTCGGCGATCTACGGCTCCGGCGCGATCGGCGGCGTGGTGCTGATCACCACGCGGCAGGGCAGCAAGACGCCGCAGGCGTCGGTTGCCATCACTGCCGGCAGCCGCAACACCGCCACGGTCTCGGCCAACGCCAGCGGCCAGGTGGGCAACACTGCGCTGCAGGCGGGCATCAGCCGCTACACCACGCAGGGGATCAGCGCGATCAACCCGGCGCAGCTGTCCAATGCCAATCCGAACGCCAACGGCTATCGCAATACCACGATGAACGGCTCGATCGTGCAAACGCTCGCGCCGGGCCAGTCGCTGGGACTGCGCGCGTTTCGCAGCGAAGGGCGGGCCAGCTACGACAGCTACGGCTCTTATGCCAGCCCGAGCGATACCAATCTGAGCAGCACGACGCAAGAGCTGTATCAACTGTTCAGCGACAACCAGCTGAGCGCGGCCTGGCAGTCGCACCTGAATTTGTCGCAGCAAAGCACGACCAACACCGCGCAGAACTTCAGCGCCTATCCCTACAGCGTCACCTACCGCACCCGGGTGCAACAACTGCTGTGGCGCAATGTGGTGGACCTGGGCAGCGGCTGGACGGCCACAGGTGGGCTGGAGTTACAGCGCCAGTCCATCGGCTCGATCACAGGCTCGATCCCCGCCAAGGAGCGCAATGCCAAGGCTGCATTCGTTGGATTGAACGGCACCTTCAGCGGCAATGAACTGCAGTTGAACCTGCGCCATGACGCGATCGATGGCTATTCGGGCCAGAACACCGGCTACCTGGGCTACGGCCGTGAGCTGGGTGGCGGTTTCAAGGCCATCGCAAGCTACTCGACCGCGTTCAACGCACCCCCGCTCGGATACCTTTACGCGCCTTACTACGGAAATCCGAACCTGAAGCCGGAAAAAGCGCATTCCGTCGAGGCTGGCTTGCAATGGTCGCAGGGTGCCAACGTCGTGCGCGCCACATTGTTCCAGACCAAGGCGACCGACCAGTGGCAATATGACTTCAACACCAGCACCTTCCAGAACATTGCCAGCAGCCGCACACGCGGGC
>JBMFIE010000152.1:0-4310 GCA_049976465.1 Thiomonas sp.
GCCCAGGGTGACGAACAAGGTGCCGTCCGGCGCGAACGCAAGGCGCGAGCCGAAGTGCGCGGTGCTGTCGATCTTGGGCGTCTGGCGGAAAATCACCTGCACCTCGGTCAGCTGCGTGCCGTCCGCAGACAGCACGGCGCGCGCCACCGCGGTGCCGTTGCGCCCGGCATCCGCCCCACTGCCCGGCTCGGCATAGCTCAGATAGATGCGGCGGTTGCTGGCGAACGCCGGGTCGAGCGCGACATCGAGCAGACCGCCCTGCCCGCGGGCATCGACCGCAGGCACGCCGGCGATCGGCGCGCCGATGCGGCCGTCCGCAGTGACGATGCGCAGCGCCCCGGTGCGCTCGGTCACCAGCATGCGGCCATCGGGCAGGAACACCAGCGCCCAGGGCCGGGACAGGCCGCTGGCGACGATGCGCACGGTCGGTCGTGGGTTTTTCCCCGCTGGGGTGGACGCGGCTGATGCCGGAAACTCTCCCCACACCAACACGACCCCGCCGCCGCAGGAGGCAAGCGCAGCGCTGCCCACGCCGGCGCCGAGCCAGTGCAGCACGCGGCGGCGCGGCGGCGCGATGGGTTGACCTGAACGGGACATGGGGGCTCCTCCTGTGATCCCGAGGCCGGCTGCATGAGCGCCGAATCAGGCGATCTGCTGCGCGTCGGTGTCGTGATCGTCTCCGCCGCCGAACACCCGCTGGCGCAGCGCGGCGAGCTGGTCTCGAACGCGCGCGGCCTGCTCGAACTCCAGATTGCGCGCATGTTCCATCATGCGCTTTTCCAGCCGCTTGATCTCGCGCGCCACCTCCTGCGGGTTGTCGATCTGCAGTTGCGCAATTTCACTCTCCACGCTGCCGGCGCGCAAGCCCTTGCCCGGCGTCTGCACCACGCCGTCGATCAGGTCGCGCACCGACTTGTTCAGCGCGGTCGGGGTGATGCCGTGCTCGGCGTTGAACGCGATCTGCTTGGCGCGGCGGCGCTCGGTTTCGTCGATGGCGCGGCGCATCGAGTCGGTGATGCGGTCGGCATACAGAATCGCCATGCCGTTGACATTGCGCGCAGCGCGGCCGATGGTCTGGATCAGCGAGCGGGTGGAGCGCAGAAAGCCCTCCTTGTCCGCATCCAGAATGGCCACCAGCGACACCTCGGGAATGTCCAGCCCTTCGCGCAGCAGGTTGATGCCCACCAGCACGTCGAACACGCCCAGCCGAAGGTCGCGCAGGATTTCCACCCGCTCGACCGTATCGATGTCGGAGTGCAGATAGCGCACCTTCACGCCGTTCTCATCGAGATAGTCGGTGAGCTGCTCGGCCATGCGCTTGGTCAGCGTGGTGATGAGCACGCGCTCGCCCTTGTTCACCCGCAGGCGGATTTCGCCGAGCACATCGTCCACCTGGCTGGAGGCCGGCCGCACCTCGACCAGCGGATCGACCAGCCCGGTGGGCCGCACCACCTGCTCGACCACCTGGTCGGCGTGCTGCTCCTCGTAGTCTGCCGGAGTGGCCGAGACGAAGATCACCTGCCGCATCTTGCGCTCGAACTCCTCGAACTTCAGCGGCCGGTTGTCCAGCGCCGATGGCAGGCGAAAGCCATAGTCCACCAGGGTCTGCTTGCGCGCGCGGTCGCCGTTGTACATGCCGTTGAACTGGCCGATCAGCACATGGCTTTCGTCGAGAAACATGATGGCGTCTGGCGGCAGGTAGTCCACCAGCGTGGGCGGCGGCTCGCCCGGGGCGGCGCCCGACAGATGCCGCGAGTAGTTCTCGATGCCCTTGCAATGCCCCAGCTCGGTGAGCATTTCCAGATCGAAGCGGGTGCGCTGTTCCAGCCGCTGTGCTTCGACCAGCTTGCCCATGCTGGTGAGCTCCTTCACCCGCTCGCGCAGTTCCTGCTTGATGCTCTCCACCGCGTCGAGCACCTTCTCGCGCGGCGTGACGTAGTGCGAACTGGGGTAGATGGTGAAGCGCGGGATCTTCTGCCGCACCACGCCGGTGAGCGGGTCGAACAGGCTGAGCGACTCGATCTCGTCGTCGAACAGCTCGATGCGCACCGCCAGCTCGGCATGTTCGGCCGGGAACACATCGATGCGGTCGCCGCGCACGCGAAACGTGCCGCGCACAAAGTCCGTCTCGTTGCGCTGGTACTGCATGCGCACCAGCTGCGCGATGATGTCGCGCTGGCCGAGGCGGTCTCCAGTGCGCACGGTGAGGATCATCGCGTGATAGTCGGCCGGGTTGCCGATGCCGTAAATTGCACTCACGCTGGCCACGATGACCACGTCGCGCCGCTCGAGCAGGCTTTTGGTGGCTGACAGCCGCATCTGCTCGATGTGCTCGTTGATCGCGCTGTCTTTTTCGATGAACAGATCGCGCTGCGGCACATACGCCTCGGGCTGGTAATAGTCGTAATAGCTGACGAAATACTCCACCGCGTTTTTCGGGAAAAATTCGCGAAACTCGCTGTAGAGCTGCGCGGCCAGCGTCTTGTTCGGCGCGAACACGATGGCCGGGCGTCCCATGCGGGCGATCACATTGGCCATGGTGTAGGTCTTGCCCGAACCGGTCACGCCCAGCAAGGTCTGGAAACTCAGGCCATCGTTCAACCCTTCGACCAGTTGCGCGATCGCCGCGGGCTGATCGCCCGCCGGGGGATAGGGTTGATACAGGCGAAACGGCGAACCGGGAAAACTGACGAACTTGTCCGGATCGAGCGACGGGACGGGTTGCGGGGCGGACATGAGCGGGTGATCGGAGCAGGTGGAAGTGGCGTCTGCACGGCGCATCAGCAGACCCGAGGCGACAGGCACGGGGCGTAAAATTGCGGCTCTTTGCCGCGCTTGATCAAGGCCAATTGTCCCGCAAGCGCGGTTTTTCCGTCACCTCACCCCACATCTCCCATGACCCAGTCGCTTTTTTCCCGCGTGGAAATGGCCCCGCGCGACCCCATCCTCGGCCTCAACGAACAATTCGCCGCCGACCCCAATCCGAACAAGGTCAACCTGGGCATCGGCGTCTACACCGATGCCGACGGCAAGCTGCCGTTGCTGGCCTGTGTGAAGGCCGCCGAGGCGCAGATGATGCAGACCCCAAAGCCGCGTGGCTACCTGCCGATCGACGGCATCGCGGCGTATGACAAAGCGGTGCAGGGGCTGGTGTTTGGCGCAGGCAGCGAGGCGGTCGCCGCGGGCCGGATCGCCACGGTGCAGGGACTGGGCGGCACCGGCGGGCTGAAAGTGGGCGCGGATTTTCTCAAGCGCATCAATCCTGACGCGCAGGTCTTGATTTCCGACCCGAGCTGGGAAAACCACCGCGCACTGTTCGAGGCCGCCGGCTTTGCCGTCGGTACCTACCCGTACTACGACGCCGAAAAGCGCGGGGTGAATCTGCAGGCGATGCTCGCCGCGCTGAACGCAGCGGCTGCCGGCACCATCGTCGTGCTGCACGCCTGCTGCCACAACCCCACCGGCTACGACCTCACCCCGGCGCAGTGGGATCAGGTGATTGCCGCGCTCAAGGCGCGCGGCCTGGTGCCCTTCCTCGACATGGCGTACCAAGGCTTTGGCGAGGGCATCGCCGAGGACGGCGCGGTCATCCAGCAGTTCCTCGCCTCCGGCATGGACTTCTTTGTTGCCACCTCGTTTTCCAAGAGCTTTTCGCTCTATGGCGAGCGCGTGGGCGCGCTCAGCGTGGTCTGCGCCAGCAAGGATGAAGCCGCGCGTGTGCTGTCGCAGCTCAAGCGCGTGATCCGCAGCAACTACTCCAACCCGCCCACCCACGGCGCGCAGATCGTCGCCACCGTTCTGGGCTCGCCCGAGCTGCGCGCGCAGTGGGAGCAAGAGCTTGCCGGCATGCGCGAGCGCATCCGCGCCATGCGCCACGCATTGGTCGACAAGCTCACCGCTGCCGGCGTGAAGGGCGATCTGTCCTACATCACCCAGCAAAAAGGCATGTTCAGCTACTCGGGCCTGAACCCTGCACAAATGGAACGCCTGCGCACCGAATTCGGCGTCTACGGCGTATCCACCGGGCGGATTTGCGTGGCCGCGCTCAATCTGCACAACGTGGATTACGTCGCCAAGGCGATTGCCACGGTGATGCAGTAATGAGGGGATGGACGGAGCCGATAGATTGTCGCCTTGTGCCCACCATCGGGAGAGGCTGGGCAGGCAAGCAGAGGCCGGGTCAGGCTGAGCGCATCACGAGATGGTCTGTCTCAGCTACTCGAGTCCGGCTAGGGCCTTGACACTGCCAAACGCTCTAGCTGCACGACAAAGCGGGTAGGACTACACTTTTGTGCATTGCAACAAAACCC
>JBMFIE010000153.1:0-470 GCA_049976465.1 Thiomonas sp.
CGACTGGGTTTCATTGAGCGACGCAAGCATGGCCGGAGTGCGGTGCAGGATCCAGACCGGCTGACCACGCCACAGCACCGTGATCTTTTCAGTCGGGCGCAGGGTGCTGATGTCCACGTCCACCGGCCCTCCCTCGGCCCGCGCCTTGGCAGACGGGGCGAGCGAGTCCACGAACGGGACGGCCGCACCCCCTGCTGCCACGCAACCGGCGCAGCCCGTTGCGATCAACCATGTGCGACGTTTCGAATCCATGCTCAGGCTCCACAGAAGATGGCGCATTGTTCCTTGCGCGCGCGGGCTTGGACATTAGGAGAACCCTCTATAAGCACGCACTGATTTAGGCGCTTGTCGTTGATGAATGTCAAATGGAACCCTGCTGCGTTGCAACAATATCAAGCCCCGGGCAGGAGTTGCCACCGCTTGATGGGCGGCGCATGCGGCGTTTGCGCTCAGTGCCCCGACTGTGAAAG
>JBMFIE010000153.1:480-4208 GCA_049976465.1 Thiomonas sp.
GGCTGCGTCGGCGGCAGTCGTGGCCCGGCAATGGACAGCGGGCGGCGCAGGGTCATGCGCTTGGCGTAATGGCCTTCCATGCGCTCCAGAACCCCGGAGAGAAAGCGCACGGCGTCGACGATGTGCGGCCCCTTGTTCAGCATGGCGCATTCGGCGCGGATGCTCATGGCCGCATCCGTCACTTCGGGGCGCGAGGGCTGGCCGCTGCGGGCCAGGGTGTCCAGGATCTGGGTGGCCCAGATCACCGGCAAGTGCGCCGCCTCGCACAGCCAGAGGATTTCCTCCTGCGCCTCGGACAGACGCTCGAACCCGAGTTCCACCGCCAGATCACCGCGTGCCACCATCACGCCCACGCGGGGATGCGCCAGCGCCTCGAGCAGGATGGACGGCAGTTGGGCGAAGGCCTGTCGGTTCTCGATCTTGAGCACGATGCCTGCATCGCTGCGCCCGAGCGCGGCAAGCTCCGCACGCAGCGAGGCCACGTCCTGCGGGGCGCGCAGGAAGGACAGGGCGACCAGGTCGACCTGTGCGGCCATCGCGGCCAGATCGGCGCGGTCCTTGTCGGTCAGCGCCGGGGTGTCGAAGGTGGTGTCGGGGAAATTGATGCCTTTTTCCGCCTTGAGCTTGCTGCCGTTGGGTGCGGCATGGGTGATGCGCAGCCGCATGACATCCGGTGCGCAGGTCTCGATGACGGCGCCGATGCGTCCGTCGTCCAGCCAGACCGACTGTCCCGCGCGGGCGGAATGGAACGCGTCGGCCAGGGTGCAATGGATTTGCGGCGGTTCGGTGAAGGTGCCCCGCGCGTTGCGCACTCCGGGGCGGCCAGGCCGGTTTTCCTTGAGGAGCAGCAGCGGATCGCCGACGCACAGCCGCAGTTCGCCGGGCACCTCGGGGATGCCCTGGAGGGTGCCGGTACAGAGGATGTTGCGCCCCTGTTGCAAGGCAAATGCCATGTCCTCTTCCAGATAGACAGAACGATCGAAGGTGAACTGCATCAGATCGCCGTCACGCTGCAGCAGCGTGCCGTAACGCACCCGCTTGCGGGCGTCGGTGACACGCAGACGCAGTGCGGGCGGCAGGACGTCGGGCAGTGCGGGGTGCAGGCTGGTGGCCAGCAGAACGGGCTCGACGGCGCTGTTCTGCGGTGCCGGGTTGGCGCCGAACCACAGGGCAAGCCGTGCCGCTTCGACCGTCTGCCCGTGCAGATCGCGCCGTGGCCGCAGATGCAGCACCCGGCCTTGCGGCGGCAAGGCGCCGGTGCGTGACTTGGGGCCGGCCAGATCGATCTGGACCAGCGGCACCCGCTCCTGCGCGCCGGGTGTGGCGCGAATCAGCGCGGCCATGCGCTGCCAGATCGTGGCATCGTCATGCGCGCAGTTGATGCGCGCCACGTCCATGCCGGCATCCACCAGGTCGCGGATGCCCTGGGCGTCCTGCGCGGATTGCGTCGCCAGAGTCACCATGATGCGCACGTCGCGCTGCGGCCGCGGTGGGTTGAGTAAGGCGGTCGCGTTGTCCTGCAGCAGCTGCGCGCCCTGGCCATGCGAGCAACAGGGGACTGGACGATGGGCGTGGGGCTGGCCGAGCATGTCTTCCAGCCGCGCGGAGAGGGTGTCCAGCGCGGCGAGCACATGGGTCTCCATGCTGCCCAGGGACGACAGACCAAGCTGGGCCAGACGCAGTTGCAGCGGACGAAGATCTACCTGCCGCACCGCGAGATAGTGCAGCAGATTGCGTGCACTGGCCTGCCGCGCAGCAGGCAGGGCGGCGATCCGCTCGGCATGCGCAAGTTCCTGCTGCAGCGCCGCGGTGCGGAGTTGGCGGAGGGCAGCGAGCAGGTCGCCCGGAGGCAGCATCGAGGGTTCAGCAGACATGCCGCGTTGGTAACACGCGGAGATGACTGCGCTGTGTCACTCCAGATCAGGATCGCACGAGCGTGCGCAACGGCCGCTCATGGCCATCACGGCCTGCCGGGTGGATTGCACAGGCATACACACCGAGGAGTCGCTCGACCTGTTCGCGAGCGCAAGGCCTGACCAGGGCCTTCAGAACTGCTCGTCGTCGCGCAGATAGCGCCAGGTACCGAGCGGCAGCGCGCCCAGCCGCACCTGGCCGATGCGTACCCGCTTGAGCCCGGTGACGCGCAGGCCGACGAGCTCGCACATGCGGCGAATCTGGCGCTTCTTGCCTTCGTGCAGCACAAAGCGCAACTGCTGCGGGTTGATCCACTCCACCTGCGCTGGGCGCAGCGGCTGGTCGTCCAGCATCAGGCCGTGGCGCAGCAAGGCGAGCTTGCTTTGAGGGAAGGCGGCCTGCACATCCTCTTCCCCCGCGTTGCCCGCCGGCGCGTCGCGCAGGCTGACGCGCACCAGATATTCCTTCTCGACTGCGCTGTCCTCACCGATGAGCTGGCGGGCGATGCGGCCGTCCTGCGTGAGCACCAGCAGGCCGGTGGAGTCGATGTCCAGCCGCCCCGCCACGGCCAGATGCCGCAGGTGAGCGGGCGAAAACTGGCGCGGCGCGTCGCATTCTTCCCAGCGGCTCTCGGCCTTGATCAGCGCAATGGCCGGGGTATAGCCATGCTCGGCCTGCGCGCTGACATAGCCCACTGGCTTGTGCAGCAGGATGGTGGCCTGCGCAGCCTGCTGATGCTGCGCCACCTTGCGAATGGCGATGCGCGACGCAGGCAGATTGGCCGCGACCTTGGTGCCCAGCACCGCCGGGGCGCCATCCACCAGGACCCAACCCTGTTCGATCCAGGCATCGGCCTCGCGCCGGGAGGCCAGGCCGAGTTCGGACATGCGCTTGGACAGTCGCACAGCGGTGTTCGGGTCGCCTTGCGCAGCGGAAGAGGCTGCCGCCTTGAAAGGTGTTTGGCGGCGGGAAGGGGAACTGGCGTCGGCGCGCAGCGGACGTCCCGGCCAGGCGGAAGCGGGGCGGGGTTTGGTGCTCAATCGATTGCCCTTTGCGCGCTGCGCTGTGGGATGAGCGCCCCGGGACGGTTTGGCGAGCTCATGGATCGATGGTTTGCGGCGCGGGCGCGTGTCGCAGGCGGGCATGCATGCCGATCGCCAGTTCCCGCAGCGGCAGTTGCGAGAGAACGAGTCCGCTGAACACCAGCGTACAGCCCAAGAGGGCGCGGGCGTCCAGCGTCTGCTGCAGCACCAGCCAGGCGGCCAGCGCGGCGAACACGCCTTCCATGCTGAAGATCACGGCGGCATGGGCGGCGATCGCGTCGCGCTGCGCCACCACCTGCAGGGTATAGGCCACGCCGACCGACAGCGCGCCGCCGTACACAATGGTCCACGCAGCGCGCCGCAGCGCATCGAGGCTGATGCTCTCCACCAGCACACCGGCACCCAGGCAGAGCACGCCGCAGACCACGAACTGCACCACCGCGAGTCGCAGCGGATCGTGACGCGGCGCCACCCTGCCCAGCAGGAGGATCTGCCCGGTGATGAACAGTGCGCCGCCCAGTTCCAGCCAGTCGCCATGCCGCACTGAGTAACCGCTGCGCACACTGAGGAAATACATGCCGAGCATGGCGAGCAGTGCGCCCAGCCACACGCCAGCGCCGATGCGCCGTCCCCACAGCAGCCCGAGCAGCGGCACGAGCACGACGTAGAGCGAGCTGATGAACCCGGCATTGGCCACCGTGGTCGATTCCAGCCCGATCTGCTGCAGCGAGATCGACAGCGCCACCAACAGTCCAAGCAGGCCGCCGTCGC
>JBMFIE010000154.1:0-4205 GCA_049976465.1 Thiomonas sp.
CTTGCCAATCTGTCGCTCAACCGCGAATTCGGCGCGGTGCTCTATGGCGCCACGGTGCATTACAGTGGACCGCGTGCCGATTGCAACTACAACTTTGATCCCTGCCAACCTGTCCCCCTCGGCAGCTACACCACGGTCGATCTCACCGCCAGCGGCGCGATCGACAAGGCGTGGAGCTGGAACGCGCGGGTGCAAAACCTGTTCGACAAGAAATACCAGACGGCCTACGGCTACAACCGTGAGCCGTTCGGGGTGTTCGTCGGGTTGACCTGGCGTCCGGCGTTCTGATCGACCGCGCAAGATGCGCATCGAAGTCGCCCCCGGCACGCAGAAGTGGCGCTGGGGGCTGCCGCTCGCGCTCGCCTTGGTGGTCTTGCTGGCGTTAGCGGTCGGCGAGGGCGGGTGGAATGAGGCGATCATCTGGCAGCTTCGCCTGCCGCGGGTGCTTGCCGGGCTTGGGGTCGGCGCGCTGCTCGCGCAGGCCGGACTGGCGATGCAGATTCTGCTGCGCAATCCGCTGGCCGACCCGTATGTGCTCGGGGCGTCCGGTGGCGCGGGGCTGGGGGCGATCCTGGCGCTGCTGCTCGGCCTGGCGCTGTGGGCGGGCAGCCTGCTCGGTGCGGCGCTTGCGCTGCTGCTGTTGCTCCTGCTGGGCCGGCGGGTGCTCGCCAGCCGGGACGACGAAGCCTCGGCGCAGCTCATCCTGATCGGCGCCATGCTCGCCGCACTCGCCGGGGCGCTGTCCACGCTGCTGCTCAGCCTGGTGCCCGACCAGCAGCTTCGCGGCGCGATGTTCTGGCTGGTCGGCAATCTCTCCGGCGCGAACCACGGCGCGGCGCTGTGCGCGCTGGCCGCGCTGCTTGCGGCTTGGATGCGATGGCGGCAGCGGCGCTATGACCGGCTGATGCTCGGCAGCGAGATGGCCTGGCTGCTCGGAGAGCCGGTGGCGCGCGCGCGGTTCGAACTCGTGCTGCTTGCCGCGCTGGCCACGGGGGCCTCGGTCGCGGTCGCCGGAGCGGTGGGCTTCGTCGGCCTGGTCGTGCCGCAGGCGTTGCGGCGACTGGGGCTGCAGCGCCTGCGCGATCTGGCCTGGGCAGTGCCGCTCAGCGGAGCCGGGCTGGTGGTCGCCGCCGATACGCTGGCGCGCAGCGTGGCGATGCCGTATGAACTCCCGGTGGGCGCGGTGACCGCGCTGGTGGGCGCGCCGGTGTTCATTTTGATGCTGCGGCGGGGATCATGAGTACGCGGGCATGGCTGGATGTCGACGGGCTGGACGTGGTGGCCGCGCCGCATCTGCCGGCGCTCGCCCGCAGCGTGTCGGTGTGCTTGAACCCGGGCGACCGTCTCGGGCTGATCGGCCGCAACGGTGCTGGAAAATCCACCCTGCTGCGGCAGATCGCGGGACTGTTGCCGCTGGCCGGGTCCGGGGCGCAGGTGCTGCTGAACGGGCAGAGTCTGCACGCCCTCGGCCCGGAACGGCTGGCCGCGCTGCGTACCCTGATGCCGTCGCAACCGCGCGACCGCTTCAATCTCTCCGTCCTGGCGCTGCTCGAACTGGCGCAACCCCGAGCGGACGCCGTGTCGGCGCGAGAGACCCTGGAGCGGCTGGACGCCTGGGCGCTGCGCGATCGCGACGTGCTGGCGCTGTCTGCAGGCGAACGACAGCGGGTGGCGCTGGCACAGGCACTGGTGCAGCACTGTCCGCTGCTGCTGCTCGACGAGCCAGTGGCGTTTCAGGATCCCGGTCACCAGCGTCTGGTGGGCGGCGTGCTGGAGACGCTTTCCGATCGCATCGTGGTGTTCTGCGCGCACGATGTGAACTGGGTGGCGCGGCACGCCACGCAGGTGCTCGGGCTTGGCATGGCGGGCGACGGGCCGGGTTGGTTTTGTGCTCCGGTAGAGACCGCGCTGACACCGCAGCGGCTGCAGGCGCTGTATGGCTGCCGGTGGGACAGCCTGCACGGTGCAGGCGGGCAGCGCGCCTGGATCGCGGTATAGGGCCGGCGCTGCAGGATGCGGTCAGCCACCGGATGGTTGATACTTACGCCATGACCGGTTCTCCTCTCCCACCCAAGCCGCCCGCCGCGGCGATCGATGCCCTGCCCAAGGCGAGCCGCTGGCGCAGGCTGAAGGCCAGCCTGAGCAAGGCTGCGAGGCTGACGGTCAGGAAAGGCAGAGAACTCGGGCCGTCTTTGCTGACCGCGGCGCTGGCGCTGGTCAGCGCCGCGCTGCAGATCAGCCCGCATTTCGCCGATCTGCGGCAAGCCGTACTGGCCATCCTGCGGCAGGGAGCAGGCGGCATTTCCAGGCTGGCCGATCTGGCGGCGTTTCCGCATGTGATCATCGGTGCCGGACTCATTCTGATGATTCCCGGGCTGCTGTTGCGTGCGCGGGTGGCTTGGGTGCTGAGCGTGCTGCTGGGACTGCTGTCGGCCGGACTCGCATACTGGGCGGCGCGCCGGATCGATCCCGCGGTGATTTTTTCCGCGGCGCTACTGCTTGCGCTGCTGGTGTATGCCCGCCATTTCAGCCGCAGCAGTCTTGCCGCCAGTTCCCTGTTTGCGCTGCTCGGCGTGGGCAGCCTGCTGATTTACGGCGTCCTGGGCAGTCTGTGGTTCGGCGCGGACTACAACCCGCCGATCACCGACCTGCCCACGGCTCTCTACTACACCATCGAGACCATGTCCACGGTGGGCTACGGCGACATCATTCCGCGCGACACGCAGGGGCGCATGTTCACGGTATCGATGATCGTGCTGGGCATTTCGGTGTTTGCCACCACGCTGTCGGTGGTGGTCGGCCCGCTGGTGGGCGGCAGCCTCAAGCGCGCCTTGGAGGGCAAGATGCAAAAGCAGCAACGCAAAAACCATTATGTGATCATCGGCGCATCGAGTCTGGCGTACGCGATGTGGAAGGAGCTCACCAGCCGTGGCGCCGCGGTCACGGTGATCGCGCCGGCCGGGCATGTCTCCCCGTATCCGCCAGACGCGGACGTGATCACTGCCGATGCCACGCGCAGCGAGGTGCTGCAGCAGGCCGGCGTGCCGCAGGCCAAGGCGGTGCTGACCCTGCGCGATGATGATGCCGAAAACGCGTTTGCCGTGCTCGCGGTCAAGGAACTGGCGCCGGGGGTGAAGACCATCGCCGGGGTCAACGATGTGCGGCATGTGAACAAGATTCGACGGGTGCAGCCCGATGTGCTGTTCGCGCCTCAGCTGCTGGGCAGTCAACTCCTGGCGCGCGATCTGTTCGATGAACCGATCGACAACGAGACCGTGCACCAGCTGCTGTTCCCACGCCACTGACCCTGGCCGTATCTCAGGCGGCCGCGCAGCCCTGGATGCGGCCAGACTTGCGGGGAAGGTGCCGATGGCAGACATGTGCACAGTCTTCGTCCACAGGGAGTTGGCTGACGGTCTCCAGATCTGCCACAGGTTCTGCCGCTTGACGGACGATCAATGCATTTGACTTGATGCAAATCAAATCCATGCGGCATTGCAGCAAGCACACTGCATGCGTCCATTCGCCAACCCGGAGCATGCCCATGACAGCCAGTTCGATGCGCGAGCGCCTCCAGGACATCGAATCGCTGCTGTCCACGCTGGGCAAGAGCCATCCGAATGAAGTGCAGGCCTTCATGAATTTCATGGGCAAGGCCGAGGCCGGGCCGGCGCTTTCGAGCAAACAGAAGGAACTGGTCAATGTCGCGTTGTCGGTTGCCGCACAGTGCGAGTGGTGCATCGCGTTTCATGTCAAGCAGGCAGCGCAGGCCGGGGCGAAACGCGACGAGCTGATCGAGGCTGGTTTTCTCGCGGTGCTGATGCACGGCGGTCCGGCAATGATGTACATGACGCCCTTGCTCAAGGCACTTGACGAATTCGGCCTGCCCGCCGGTGCACAGGCCTAGGGAATGAAACAGGCACCACTGTCGCCCGAAAAAATGCGGGCGTTCGAGGAGTTCATCTGGCGAGCCATGGGGCGACTCGACGACAACGCATCGCGCGACCTGCTCGATCCCAACAGCGAAATCGGCAAGCTCGCTCGCGCCTATTACGAACAACTCGCCGAGAGCAAACCCTGGGACGCCATGGTCGATTACCTCACCCCGGTAGGCAGCAATGTCTTGCCGGAACATCTGCCCGAAGATCCACCGCTGAAATCCGATCTGGGACTGGGAGACTGAAATGGGCAAAAAGAACGAACCA
>JBMFIE010000155.1:0-4171 GCA_049976465.1 Thiomonas sp.
CTCGCATTGCATCCGCCCAGACCCCCGGCGCGGGTGCACCAATAGCGTGAACAGGCCCTAGAATTTTTCGGCGTCCTGACCCGCCCGCCCCGCCGTGCTGCGACCATGCCACTGCCCAAGCGCTCCGCCCTGCTCCACGCCTTGTTCGGTAAGCCGAAGACGGCACGCGCGGCGGCGAGTTCGCGGCATCTGCAAATCCTCATCACTCGCCCCGGCCACCCGGCATACAGTCTGCGCATCGATCTCGATGCGTTGCGCCGCGCAGCGCTGTGGGCTGCGGGTGCGGTCGCGGTCTGGCTGCTGGCCACGGTCTATATGGCCTGGTCGCAGATGCTTGGCGCCGATGCCCGCCAGCGTGCCGAGCGATTGGCGGCACAGACGGCTGCGGTGCAATCGGCCAATGCCCGACTGCAGGCCGAAAACGGCGCCATGGCGCAGACATTGCTTCGCCTGAAGCAGCGGGTCGACGGTCTGGCAAGCACCATGCGCAGCTTTGTGCAACATCGTGCGCAGCAGTTTCCCGTCGAGCAAAAATCGGGGCATCAGGGCGGCATCGCCACCCCGCTGACCCTGTCCAACGCTCCGGCGCTGATCCATGAAGAGGCTGATGTGATCGCCGCACGGCTCGATCAGCTCCTGCCGCAGGCGCAGCAACTCGCCGCGGTCGAGGCGGCGCGGCCGATGGGCGCCCCGGTGTCCGGCCCGCTCGACATCACGTCCGACTACGGTCTGCGCCCCAACCCGCTGGGACGGGGATTGGAGTTTCACGACGGCGTCGATTTTGGCGTGGACATCGGCACCCCGGTTCACGCCACGGCGAACGGTGTCGTGGAAAGCGCCGGTTGGAGGCCGGGTTATGGCAACTGCGTGGTCATCGACCATCCATTCGGCTATCGCAGCCTGTTCGGCCATCTGAGCAAGATCCTGGTCAAACCCGGCGAAAGCGTTGAACGCGGGCAGACCATTGCGCTATCGGGCAACACCGGCCGCTCAACCGGCCCGCACCTGCACTACACCCTGTTTTACCGCGACCGCACGCTCGATCCCGCCAGCTACCTTCTCGCCACTCGATAGGACCTGCCCATGTTCAAGCCCAAGAAGTCCAAGTCCACCGATGTCTGGGCCAATGATGCCGCCGCGGCGTCCGGCCCGTCTGCTGCGGTCATGCCGTCGGCGCTGACCTTCATCGGTGCCGACAGCGAACTGCGCGGCGATCTGCGCACCGCGGGCAATCTGCGCGTGGACGGCAGCCTGTATGGCAACGTCCAGGTCGACGGCGATCTGGAAGTCTCGTCCACCGGCACGATCGAGGGCGAGCAGGTCAGCGCGCGCAGCGTGCTGGTGCACGGACGCATCAAGGCCAAGGTGCATGCCGCCGAGCAGTTGCGCATCCACGGCCAGGGCCGGGTGGAGGGCGATGTCACCGCGCAGTCGCTCGACATCGAAGCGGGCGCGCATTTCATCGGTTTCAGCCGCACCGGCGTGCAACCACCGCCCGAGGTGCCGCAGCTCGATCACGCCGCAACAGCCGCCCAAGGCGACGACGGCGCAGCAGAAGCACAGCATCCAGCGCTTTGACAACCGTCGAGCGAGCAGCCTCAGCGCCATGCTGTAATGCCGCATGCCTGCCGAACATGCCCCGTCCCGCTCCCTCCCCCTTGCCGACAAGCGCCCCCGCAGCCGCTCGATCCGTTCGCTGAGCGGGCTGCTGCCGTTTCTACGTCCGTATCGCGGACGCATTGCGGCCGCACTGCTGTTCCTGCTGCTGGCTGCGGGCAGTACCCTGGCTTTTCCTTTGGCGCTGCGCTGGCTGATCGATGCTGGTCTGCTGCATGCGCAGGCCAGTTCTGCCGCGCTGGGTTGGCATTTCGCCGGGCTGTTCGGTCTGGCGGTGTCGCTCGGGGTGTTTTCCGCCGCGCGGTTCTACATGGTGAGCTGGCTGGGCGAGCGCGTCACCGCCGATGTGCGCAGCGCGGTCTATGCCCATGTGCTGCGGCAGAGCCCGCAGTTTTTCGAGCACACCCAGACCGGCGAGGTGATATCGCGGCTGACCACCGACACCACGCTGGTGCAGACCGTGGTGGGCACCAGTTTCTCGATGGGCCTGCGCAACGTGGTCGTGCTGCTGGGCGGCCTGACCATGCTCATCGTTACCAATCCGGGGCTGATGCTGGGTGTGCTGGTGGTGATCGCGTTGGTGGTGGCTCCGGCGGTGCTCATCGGCCGGCGGGTGCGCGGCCTGTCACGTGCCAGCCAAGACCGGATTGCCGACGCCAGTGCGATCGCCACCGAAGTGCTCGCCGCGATGCCGGTGGTGCAAAGCTATGCGCGCGAGGCCGACGAGGCGCAGCGTTTTCGCACCTCGGCGGAGAACGCGTTCCGCACCGCGATCCGTCGCAACAGAGTGCGGGCGTTGCTGACTGCATTCATCATCGTCGCGCTGTTCGGCGCCCTGCTCTATGGCCTGTACCTGGGCACGGTGGCGGTGATGGAAGGACGCATGAGTGCCGGAACACTCGGGCAGACGGTGCTGTACATCGGTCTGGTCGCCGGTTCCGCAGCAGCGCTGGCCGAGGTGTTCGGCGACCTTCTGCGCGCCGCAGGAGCGACCGAGCGGCTGATGGAATTGCTCGCAGAACAGTCTCCGGTGCGCAACCCGCCGCAGCCGGTCGTGCTGCCGCAGGTGCACCGGGGCTCTGCGGTCGAGCTCGCGCAGGTGCGCTTTTTCTACCCGTCGCGGCCTGAGCGGCCCGCGCTGGACGGCGTGACGCTGCGCATCGCCCCCGGCGAGACGGTAGCGCTGGTCGGCCCGAGTGGTGCCGGCAAGACCACGGTGCTGCAACTGCTGCTGCGCTTTTACGACGTGCAGGAAGGCAGTGTGCGCATCGACGGTGTCGACGTGCGGCGGGCCGAGCTCGCGGCACTGCGCCGGCGTATCGGCCTGGTGCCGCAGGACGCGGTGATCTTCTCCGCCAGCGCCGCCGACAACATCCGCTACGGCCGCCCCGACGCCAGCGACGCCGAGGTGCGGGCGGCGGCGCGCGCGGCGCAAGCCGAGGACTTCATCCTCGAGCTCCCACAGGGCTACGACACCTATCTCGGCGAACGCGGTGTGCGGCTGTCGGGCGGACAGCGCCAGCGCATCAGCATCGCCCGCGCCATCCTGAAAAACGCCCCGCTGCTGCTGCTCGACGAGGCGACCAGCGCGCTCGACGCCGCCAGCGAGCGCGCCGTGCAGGCCGCGCTCGAACAGGCCATGCGTGGCCGCACGACACTGGTCATCGCGCACCGCCTGGCCACTGTGCAGCGCGCCGACCGCATCGTGGTCATGGAGCAGGGCCGCATCGTCGATATCGGCACGCATGCTGAACTGATGCGCCGCGGCGGGCTCTACGCGAGTCTGGCCGCGCTGCAGTTCATGCAGTGACACAAGCCATTGGCGCGGCGGGTCTGCCGCCATGGCGTAGCATCATGCGCGCAATCCCTGTCCCATCCCATGCCTGCCATTCCTACCCCTTACGAAGACCTGATGCGTCATGTCTTCACCCGCGGCCAGGACAAGACCGACCGCACCGGCACCGGCACGCGCAGCGTGTTCGGCCACCAGATGCGCTTCGATCTGTCGGCCGGCTTTCCGCTGATCACCACCAAGCGAGTGCATTTCAAGAGCGTCGCGTACGAGCTGCTGTGGTTTTTGCGAGGCGAGTCGAATGTGCGCTGGCTGCAGCAGCACGGCGTGACCATCTGGGACGAATGGGCGCGTGAGGACGGTGAACTCGGGCCGATCTACGGCGTGCAATGGCGCTCGTGGCCGGCGCCGACCGAAAACGATCCCCACCGCACCATCGACCAGATCAGCGAGGTGCTGCGGCTGCTGCGCACCCAGCCCGATTCGCGCCGCATCATCGTCAGTGCGTGGAATGTCGGCCAGATCGCCGAGATGGCGCTGCCGCCCTGTCATGCCCTGTTCCAGTTCTACGTCGCCCCGCCCCGCCAGCCCGGCGAACCCGGACGGCTGAGCTGCCAGCTCTACCAGCGCAGCGCCGACATTTTTCTGGGCTTGCCGTTCAACATCGCCAGCTACGCCCTGCTGACCCTGATGATCGCGCAACAGACCGACCTGCTGCCCGGCGATTTCATCTGGACCGGCGGAGACTGCCACCTCTACCGC
>JBMFIE010000156.1:0-4123 GCA_049976465.1 Thiomonas sp.
ACATCAACGACTACCCGCTGGGCCGGCTGTGGCGCGACGCCAAGCTCTACGAGATCGGCGCGGGCACCAGCGAAATCCGCCGCATGCTGATCGGCCGCGAGCTGTTTGCGCAGACGGCTTGAGGAATGCGGCAGGCAACAGTGCGGCGCGGCGCGCGCCGCGGCGAATCAGCGATGCACCGCTTCTTCGGCGCGCAGGCCCACGGCGTCGAGCACTTCTTCCAGCCGCCGCACCGCGCCGTCCACGTCTTTCCACTTGTCCAGCCCGAACAGTCCGAGGCGAAAGCTCATGAAGTCCGCCGGTTCGTCGCAGGCCAGCGGCACGCCGGCGGCAATCTGCATGCCGTGCGCGGCGAACGCCCTGCCGCTTTGCACCTCCGGATCGCGGGTATAACTCACCACCACACCCGGCGCCTGAAATCCCGGCGCGGCCACGCTCTTGACCCCGCGGCGTTCCAGCGAAGCGCGCACCCGGCGGCCGAGTTCCATCTGCGCGGCCTTGAGCCGGGGCAGGCCGAGGTCGAATGCCTCGCGGATCTGGTCGCGCACTTCGGCCAGAGTATCGGTGGGCATGGTGGCGTGATAGGCGTGCGCGCCCTTTTCATACGCCTGCATGATCTGGTGCCATTTTTTCAGGTCGCAGGCAAAGCTGTTGCTCTGCGTCTGCTCCAGCCGCGCCAGTGCGCGCTCGCCCAGCAGGGCAAAGCCGCAGCAGGGCGGGCCGCTCCAGCCCTTTTGCGGGGCCGAGATCAGCACGTCCACGCCCGTGGCCTGCATGTCCACCCACATGGCACCGGAGGCGATGCAGTCGAGCACGAACAGGCCGCCCACTGCGTGCACCGCATCGGCCACGGCGCGCAGATCGTCGTCGGGCAGCATCAGGCCGGCGGAGGTTTCCACATGCGGGGCGAACACCACGGCGGGCTTTTCGCGGGCGATGGTGGCCACCACCTGGTCGATCGGTGCCGGGGCGAAGGGCGATTCGGGCGCCTCGGCGATGCGACGCGCCTTGAGCACCGTCACCTTGTCGGTCAGGCGCCCGGTCTCGATGATCTGGCTCCAGCGGTAGCTGAACCAGCCGTTGCGCACGATCAGCACCTGCGCGCCCTGCGCGAACTGCCGCGCCACCGCCTCCATTGCAAACGTGCCGCTGCCGGGCACGATGACCGCGGCCTGCGCGCCATACGCGGTTTTCAGCATGGACGACAGATCGCGCATGACCTGCTGGAACTTCGCCGACATGTGGTTGAGCGAGCGGTCGGTGTAGACCACCGAATACTCGAGCAGTCCATCTGGATCGACGTTGGGCAGCAGAGCGGGCATGACAGGTCTCCGGTTTGGGTTGGGTGGCGCGGCCTGCGCACGCGGCAGGCCAAACGACCAAAAAGCCTAGCATGCGCTGCGCGCATGCGCCGACCGCTTTGCCTTGTCGTCGGTGCAGGCTTACAGTTGCCCGGGTCGATCAAGCGTGCAGGTGCCCGATGAATCAGTTCCCCCCGCGTTTGGATTCCCCGGTTGCCTTTGCCATGGCGCGCACCATGCTCGAGGGCTTCAACCGCCATTACCGGCTGTTCCGGCAGGTGAGCGCCGCGGCGAAGGAGCGTTTCGAGCGCGCCGACTGGGCGGCGCAGCAGGCGGCGCAGCGCGAGCGCATCGCGTTCTATGACCAGCGTGTGGACGAGGCCACCGAGCGGCTGCAAAAGGAGCTCGACGCCGGCAACCAGCCGATGGACATCTGGCAGCAGGCCAAGCTGCACTACATCGGGCTGCTGACCAATCATCATCAGCCCGAGCTGGCCGAGACCTTTTTCAATTCGGTCACCACCAAGATCCTGCGGCGCGAGCATTTCAACAACGAGTTTTTGTTCGTACGCCCGGCGATCTCCACCGAGTACATCGAAAACGACGAACCCGCAGCCAAGCCGACCTTTCGCGTCTACTACCCGCACAGCCTGGACGGGTTGCATCGCTGCCTGCTGCGGGCGATCGACAATTTCCAGTTGCGCGTGCCGTTCGAGGATCTGGAGCACGATGTGGGCCATGTGGTTGCCGCGGTGATGCAACGCCTGGGGCCGGAGGTGCGGCTGCGGCCGAATTTCCAGATCCAGATGCTCGACTCGCTGTTCTTCCGCAACAAGGGCGCATACGCGGTGGGCAAGGTGATCAACGGGTATGTCGAATTCCCGCTGGTCCTGCCCATCCTGCATGGGGAACGCGGCGGGCTGTTCATCGACACCGCGCTGCTCCACGAGGACGACATGCTGCTGCTGTTCTCGTTCGCCCGCGCGTACTTCATGGTCGAGATGGAAATTCCCTCGGCCTATGTGCAGTTTCTGCGCAGCCTCATGCCGCGCAAGCCGCGCGCCGAGCTGTACAGCGCGCTCGGCCTGGCCAAGCAGGGCAAGACGCTGTTCTACCGCGACTTTTTGTATCACCTGCGGCATTCGAGCGACCGGTTCATCGTCGCGCCGGGCATCAAGGGCATGGTCATGGTGGTGTTCACCCTGCCGTCGTTTCCGTTCGTGTTCAAGGTGATCAAGGACTTCTATCCCCCGCAGAAGGACACCAGCCGCGAAAAAATCAAGGGCAAATACCTGCTGGTCAAGCAACACGACCGCGTGGGCCGCATGGCCGAGACGCTGGAATATTCGAATGTCGCGTTCGACCGCGCCCGCTTCTCGCCCGAGCTGATCGAGGAGCTGCAGACCTACTGTCCGTCGCAGCTCGAATTCGACGGAGACAAGCTCATCATCCGCCACTGCTACATCGAGCGGCGCATGGTGCCGCTCAACATTTATCTGCAGGAAGCCGACGACGCCCAGCTCGAGGCTGCGGTGATCGAGTACGGCAATGCGATCAAGGATCTGGTTGCGGCCAACATCTTCCCTGGCGACATGCTGTGGAAAAACTTCGGCATGACGCGGCACGGCAAGGTGGTGTTCTACGACTACGACGAGATCGAGTACATCACCGATTGCAACTTCCGCCGCGTGCCGCCACCGCGCAACGAGGAAGACGAGATGGCCGCCGAGCCCTGGTATGCGGTCGGCCCGCACGACGTGTTTCCCGAGACCTTCGGCCAGTTCCTGCTCGGCAACCCCAAGGTGCGCGCGGTGTTCCTCAAGCATCACGCCGACCTGCTCGACCCGGCGTTCTGGCAGGAGCACCAGAGCCGCATCCGCGAGGGCCATCTGTACGACGTGTTCCCCTACGACGCGGCGCGCCGCTTTCCAAGGCCGCAGGCGGCGCGCGCGCATTCCACACCAACCGAACTGGAGACCGCATCATGACCGATCCGATCGTCATCGTTTCCGCCGCCCGCACGCCGATCGGCGGGCTGCTCGGCGACTTTGCCGCGCTTTCTGCGTGGGAACTGGGCGCCACAGCGATCGCCGCCGCAGTGCAGCGCGCAGGCATCGCTGGCGACCAGGTGGATGAAGTGCTCATGGGCAACTGCCTGATGGCCGGGCAGGGCCAGGCTCCTGCGCGGCAGGCCGCGCTCAAGGCCGGTCTGCCGCAGAGCGCTGGTGCCGTCACGCTGTCCAAGATGTGCGGCTCGGGCATGCGGGCGATGATGTTCGCCCACGACATGCTCGCGGTCGGCTCGGCCTCGGTGATGGTGGCCGGGGGCATGGAGAGCATGACCAACGCGCCGCATCTGGCCTTTGTGCGCAAGGGCGTGAAATATGGCCTGACCCAGTTCTACGACCACATGGCGCTCGACGGCCTGGAAGACGCCTACGACCGCGGCAAGGCCATGGGCGTGTTCGCCGAGAGCTGCGCGGCGAAATACGGCTTCAGCCGTGAACAGATGGACCAGTTTGCGATCACCTCCACCGAGCGCAGCAAAAAGGCCAACCAGGACGGCAGCTTCGACTGGGAGATCGCGCCGGTCACCGTGCCTGGCCGCGAAGGTGCGATGCAGATCAGCCGGGACGAGCAGCCGTTCAAGGCCAGGATCGACAAAATCCCCAGCCTCAAACCCGCGTTCAAGAAAGACGGCACGATCACCGCGGCCACCTCGTCGAGCATTTCCGACGGCGCCGCCGCGCTGGTGCTGATGCGCGCATCCACCGCCGAAAAGCTCGGCTGCGCCCCGCTGGCGCGCATCCACGCGCACGCGG
>JBMFIE010000157.1:0-4046 GCA_049976465.1 Thiomonas sp.
CGGCGCGGCCTGCGCCTCGCATTGCATCCGCCCAGACCCCCGGCGCGGGTGTACGAATAGCGTGAATAGGCCCTAACGCGCAACACGACGCGGGTGTATACATACGCACATCCAACGAGGAGGCAGGCGCGGCGCATGCACGCCTGCTGGGAGACATGTCTGAGGAATTGCCGCTGGACTGGGTGCTGGAAAAAACTCCCAAGGGACGCGAGGAGTTGGCCACGCGCTCGCATCATCTGCTGCCCGGGCAGCGCAATCTGCTGATCTTGGCCGACGGTCACCGCAGCGTGCGCGAGCTGCTCATGGCCGGCACCGACCCGCAGCGCTGCATGCAGGCTTTGCAGTGGCTGATCGACTCCGGCTTTCTGGCGCTGTGCGCAAGTGCGCCGGCCCCGGGCGCGGCGGCTGCACCGGCACCTGCACCCGGCCCGACCTCGGCGGCGCCAGCGGCCCATGCCCATCTCATCGCGCTGGTCGAACAACAGTTCCCGGCGCAAGCCGCCCGCTTGGTGCAAAAAATCACCCAACATCCCGACACGCCCGAGGGGCGCGCTGCGGCGGTGCAGGCCTGTGTGAAGTTCATCCGCCTGTTCATCGACGAGCGGCAGGCCGATGCCTTTGCCACGCGGGCGCAGGAGCAGCTGCACTGATCGTCCGAGTTCTCCCTGGCCTTGCCTTGTGTCGTCGCGCCACGGCAGGGCTGTACCACCCTGCGCGACATCGAAAACCTCTTGGAGACAACCCCACATGAAAGCCCTGTTCCATTCCCGCCGTCCCCTGCAGGCCCTCGCGCTGGCTACCGGCCTGACCCTGAGCTGCGCGGCAGCCACCGCCTGGGCAGATCCCCCCGTGCTGATGTCGCCTCAATGGGCCAGCCAGGCCTGCACCGCGTGGAACAACACCCCCGCGCTGACCGACGGTCTCAAGGGCGAGTTCATGCACGACGACAAGGGGCGCGGGTACAAGCTGGTCGAGATGTACCGTACCGACTGCGGCAAGGACAGCGTGGTCGAACTCAAGCTGCAGCTGCAGAACGACAAGGCCATGTGCGTCTATGGCGGCGCCCCGACGCTCAAGCCCAATTTCGATGTGGACTTCCTGATGCACGCCGACACCAAGCGCTGGGAAGAAATGGGCCGCGGCGAGTACGGCCCGATGAAAGCCATGATGTTCGGCCGCCTCGAATTCCAGGGGCCGAAAATGGTGGCCATGCGGGCGATGGATCCGTTCTCCGCCTTTCTACTGCTGATCGGCAAGGTGCCCGCCAGCACCGCGACCTGCCCGAAATAAGCCCAGGCACGGGCTGAAACACGGCGGCGTGCTGCGGCACGCCGCGTTGCACCGGCGGATCAGGTCAGCACGATGTCGTACTGCTGTTGCGAGAACGCCGGCTCCACCTGCAACGATACCGGCTTGCCGATGAAGTCCGACAGAGACGCCAGGTGCTGGCTTTCTTCTTCGAGGAACAGGTCGATGACATCGGCAGCAGCGACGATGCGGAATTCGCGCGGGTTGAACTGCTTGGCTTCGCGCAGGATTTCGCGCAGGATTTCATAGGCGACGGTGCGCGCGGTCTTGACCTGCCCGCGCCCGCCGCAAGTGGGGCAGGGCTCGAGCAGCATGTGCGCCAGCGAGTCGCGCGTGCGCTTGCGGGTGAGCTCGACCAGGCCGAGCTGCGAAAAGCCGCTGACCGTGACCTTGACCCTGTCGCGTGACAGCGCCTTGCGCAACTCGTCGAGCACCGCAGCGCGGTGTTGCGGGCTGTGCATGTCGATGAAGTCGATGATGATGATGCCGCCTAGATTGCGCAGCCGCAGTTGCCGCGCAATCGCCTGCGTGGCCTCCAGGTTGGTGCGGTAGATGGTGTCGTCGAAGTTGCGCGCGCCCACATACCCGCCGGTGTTGACATCGATGGTGGTCATCGCCTCGGTCTGGTCGATGATCAGATAACCGCCTGATTTGAGGTCGACGCGCCGCCCGAGCGCGCGCTCGATCTCCTCGTCCACGTTGGCGGTCTCGAACAGCGGGCGCTCGCCACGGTAGAGCTGCAGCAGCTTACTGACCCGCGGCATGTATTCAGCGGCGAAAGCCTGCAGCGCCTCGTAGTTCTCGCGCGAGTCGATCTGCACACTGCGTGTGGCATCGCTGACCAGATCGCGCAGCACGCGCTGCGCCAGGCTCAGCTCCTGATAGAGCAGGGCTGGCGCGCTGCTGCTTTGCGCGCGCTGCTGGATCGCGGCCCAGGTCTTGCGCAGATAGGCAATGTCCTCGGCCAGTTCGGCGTCGCTGGCGTCCTCGGCATTGGTCCGCACGATGAAACCTTGCGAGCCTGCGGCATCGGTGGCCAGCAGCGCACTCATGCGCTCGCGCAGCGCCGCGCGGGTGTCGGCACCCTCGATCTTTTGCGAAATGCCGATGTGGTCGTTTTGCGGCAGGTGCACCAGCAGCCGCCCGGCCAGGCTGATTTGTGTGGTCAGGCGCGCGCCCTTGGTGTTGATCGGGTCCTTGAGCACCTGCACCATCAGGGTCTGGCCCTCAAAGATCAGTTTCTCGATCGGCTGCAAGACCGGCGGGCCCGGGCTGTCGGCGGCGGTCTCACCCGCGACCGGAACGGCCTGGCGCTGCCACAGGTCGGCCACGTGCAAAAACGCAGTGCGCTCCAGGCCGATGTCGATGAAGGCCGATTGCATGCCCGGCAGCACCCGTACCACCTTGCCCAGATAGATATTGCCCACCAGCCCGCGCTCCAGACTGCGCTCGATGTGCAGCTCTTGCACCGCAGCATGCGCGACCAGCGCCACGCGGGTTTCCTGTGGGGTGATGTTGATCAGAATGTCCTCGGGTGTCGGATTCATCTGCGGGTTGTCACGGATTGGGATGGGTCTGCAATGCCGCCCGGCCAGCCGACTGCGCGCAACAGGCGCAGGGTTTCGAACAGCGGCAGCCCGATGATGCCACTGGCGCTGCCGCTAATGTGCTCGACGAACGCGGCGCCGCGTCCCTGCAGCGCATAGGCGCCGGCCTTGCCGAACGGCTCCCCGCTGGCGATGTAGGCGGCGATATCGGACGCGCTCAGCGCGGCAAAGCGCACCTGCGAGATCTGCAGCGCCTCCTGCCTGATTGTGCCGCGCTGCACACACACCGCGGTGAGCACGGCATGCGTCCTGCCCGACAGGGCAGACAGGATGCGCGCGGCATCGCTGGCATCCTGCGGCTTGCCGTAGAGGGTCTCGTCCAGCGCCACCGTGGTGTCGGCGCACAGCAAGATCGCTGCTTCGGGATGCACTTCGGGATGTCGCCGCACCAGCCGCTGCCGCGCGGCCTCCAGCTTCAGCCGGGTGATACGCAGAACATAATCTGCGGCGCGCTCGCCGGGCAGCGCCCGCTCCAGCGCTTCGCTGTCCTCGTCGGGCGCGGGGGCGAGCAGCGCGAAATCCACGCCCACTTGCCGCAGCAGATCTTGTCGTCGCGGGCTGGCCGAAGCGAGGTAAACCGTCAGATGCGGTGCGGCGTGCAGGGACGTGGACATGTGGGGCGGCCGTCGGGTTCGATGGATCGATTGTCTGCGCAAACACGATGACCCGTGTGTTTGGCACGCGGCAGGGCAAGCCGCGCCCCTCACCGTTTGGCGGTTGGGAGGCGGCGGTCAACCGTTTCGCGCTGGGTCAATAGAATCCGCGCATGCACATCCACATCCTTGGCATCTGCGGCACGTTCATGGGCGGCGTGGCGGCGCTGGCGAAAGAATGCGGCCACCGTGTGACCGGCTGCGACGCACAGGTCTATCCGCCCATGAGCACCCAGCTGCAGCAGCTGGGCATCGATCTGATCGAAGGCTACGGCGCGGACCAGCTCGCGCTCGATCCCGATCTATGGGTCATCGGCAATGTGGTGTCGCGCGGCAATCCGCTGATGGAGGCGATTCTCGACGCTGGATTGCCCTACGTGAGCGGACCGCAGTGGCTGGCCGAGCATGTGCTGCAGGGCCGCTGGACGTTGGCGGTCGCGGGCACGCACGGCAAGACCACGACCACCTCGATGCTGGC
>JBMFIE010000158.1:0-4024 GCA_049976465.1 Thiomonas sp.
CAACCACCTCGCCGCAGCCATCATCGCGTTTCGGAAAGTGCCGCTCAAGGTCAACATTATTTACGGATAGGTACTTAACGTGGGCCCTTCAACCGCAGCGTGCCGCCCAGTTTGGAATTTCCCGGTCGCTCATCGCGTGGTTCGACGACATGGGCTTCATGGTCGTCATTTTTCGAAGGCTTTGAGCGACGGTTTGTGAATTTGGCCACAGGTCGTCAGTCCCGAACAAAAGACCGGAGCAGACCCCGGTCTTTGGTATCTGCCGCCGCAGCCTAGCGTTTGCAGTTGATGTGGGACTGCAATCAGATCCGGAAGGATTCCTTGCTCATGCCGCTGTCGACCGCGTTTTGCAGCCAGCGTGGCATCTTGCCACGCCCGGTCCAGGTCTCTCCGGTCTGTGCATTGCGGTATTTGGGCGCAATCCGCGAGCCTTTGGACGATGTGCCGCCAGCGCGGCGGGAACCCAGATCGGCCAGGGTAATGCCATATTCGTCCATTTTTGCGCGGATTTCTGCGACGACTGCCGCAACCTCCGCCTTGCGCTGCGCCTCGGCCTGTTGCTTGAGCGCTTCGATCTGAGCCTGCAATTCTTTGTATGTTGCCATGTGCATCCGCTCCTGAGCGAAAAAAGAAAACACGCACAATGATACAACGATAAGCCCATGAAAACGCCCGCTTCAAGCGGGCGGCCCGATTGACGGCGCATCCGTTTTGGAATTATTCGATCGCCTTGGTGATGTCTTCGACCACCTTTTTGGCATCGCCAAACACCATCATGGTCTTGTCCATGTAAAACAGTTCATTATCCAGCCCGGCATATCCGGCGGCCATCGAGCGTTTGTTCACGATCACGGTTTTCGCCTTGTATGCCTCGAGAATCGGCATCCCGTAAATCGGCGACTTCGGATCGGTTTTGGCTGCCGGGTTGACCACGTCATTGGCACCGAGGATGACCGCGACATCGGTCTGGCCGAATTCGGGATTGATGTCGTCCATCTCGAAAACCTGGTCATAGGGGACTTCGGCTTCGGCCAGCAACACATTCATGTGGCCCGGCATGCGGCCAGCCACCGGATGAATGGCGTATTTCACCTGTACGCCGCGTTCAGTGAGTTTCTGCGCAAGTTCCTTGACCGCATGCTGGGCACGCGCCACGGCCAGGCCATAACCTGGAACGATGATGACGGTTTCGGCATTCGCCAGCAGGAAAGCCGCATCGTCGGCGCTGCCGGTTTTAACCGTGCGCTGCTGCGCCTGTGCTCCAGCGCCTGAGGCCTCTGCACCAAAGCCACCGAGAATCACGCTGATGAACGATCGGTTCATCGCTTTGCACATGATGTAGCTCAGAATCGCACCCGACGAACCGACCAGCGACCCCGCGATGATGAGCATATTGTTTTCGAGCGAAAAACCGATTCCCGCTGCAGCCCAGCCGGAGTAGCTGTTGAGCATCGACACCACCACCGGCATGTCCGCACCGCCGATGGGAATGATGATGAGCACGCCCAGGGCGAAGGCCAGCGCCATCATGATGAGAAACGGGGTCCACGCCTGGGTGGCGAAAAACCACAGCCCGAAACCGATTGCCGCCAGACCGATGACGAGATTGACCCAGTGCTGTCCGGCAAACCGCACCGGTGCACCCTGGAACAGGCGGAATTTGTACCGCCCGGACAATTTGCCAAAGGCGATGACCGACCCGCTGAACGTGACCGCACCGATGATGGTGCCGACGAACAATTCGATACGGTTTCCGGGCGGCAGTGGATCGCCGGCCGCCGCAACGATGCCAAACGCATGCGGTTCGGCCACCGCAGCCACCGCGATGAATACTGCGGCCAGACCGATCATGCTGTGCATGAAGGCCACGAGCTCGGGCATTTTGGTCATTTCCACCCGATTGGCCATCACGGCCCCGATGCCACCGCCGACCACCAGGCCAACGAGCACATACCCCAGGCCAAGCGCGCCGGAATCGCCGCCGATCTTCAGAATCAACGCCACGGTGGTCAAAACCGCGATCGCCATGCCGACCATGCCGAACACATTGCCACGCCGGCTGGTGGTCGGGTGCGACAAGCCCTTGAGTGCCTGGATGAAAAACACCGCTGCCAGCAGATAGAGCAGAGTGACCAGATTCATGCTGAGAGTCATACCGAGATTCCTTGGTGCTGTACGGCGGCTGCTCCGCATCGACCGGCTTGCAGGCCAGGCCGTCGTTGCGACCGTGTCAGGTGGCCTTTGGGTAATGTGTTATTTCTTGTCGCCGGTTTTTTTCTTGAACATCGCCAGCATGCGCCGGGTCACGAGAAACCCCCCGAAGACATTGACCGCGGCGAGTGCCACGGCCAGGGTTCCCATGATCTTGCCCAGAGGCGTGACGGTCAGCGCCGCAGCGAGCATGGCGCCGACGATGATGATCGCGGAAATCGCGTTGGTCACGGCCATCAGCGGGGTGTGCAATGCCGGGGTGACATTCCACACCACGTGATAACCGACGTAAACCGCCAGGACGAAAATGGTGAAGTTGATCACCAGGGGGGAGATTTCATGCATGGTGCGTTCCTCGAACAAAGGCAAAATGCAACGGCTCAGGCGGTTTTGCGCAGCAGCTGGCCATCGCGACACATCAGGCAGGCGGCGACGATGTCGTCCTCCATATTGACGACAAATTGCTTGTCCTTGTCGAACACCAGCTTGAGAAAATCGAGCACATTGCGCGCATACAGTGCAGACGCATCGGCTGCGACCAAAGAGGGCAGGTTGGTCTCACCCACCAGCGTGACGCCGTGCTTGACCACGGTTTTCCCGGCTTCGGTCAGCGGACAATTCCCGCCCTGCGCCGCGGCCATGTCGATGATCACCGAGCCGGGTTTCATCGACCGGACCATCTCCTCGGTGATCAGCACCGGCGCACGGCGCCCAGGAATGAGCGCGGTGGAAATCACCACATTGGCTTGTTTGACCCGCTCGGCCACCAGGGCGGCCTGCCGCTGCATCCAGCTCGCCGGCATGGGCCGGGCATAACCGCCCACACCCTGCGCGATCTCGCGTTCCTCGTCGGTTTCGAACGGCACATCGATGAATTTGGCCCCGAGAGACTCCACCTGCTCTTTCACCGCGGGCCGAACGTCAGAGGCCTCGATCACCGCGCCCAGTCGCTTGGCCGTGGCGATGGCCTGCAGACCGGCCACGCCGGCGCCCAGCACCACCACACGCGCTGCCTTGACCGTGCCGGCGGCGGTCATCAACATGGGCATGAAGCGCTGGTAGATGTTGGCCGCGAGAATCACCGCCTTGTAGCCGGCGATGTTGGCCTGGCTGGACAGTACGTCCATGCTCTGCGCCCGCGTGGTTCGCGGCGCGGCCTCCAGCGCAAACGCGGTCAGCCCCGCGGCCGCCATGGCCTTCAGGCCGTCGATGTTGAATGGATCGAGCATGCCCACCAGCACGGTTCCCGGTTTCATCAAGGCCAGTTCGTCGGCTGCGGGAGCGCGCACCTTGAGCACCATTTCGGCGTCGAACGCCTGCGCGCGCTCGCCCACGGTGGCGCCGGCCGCGACATAGTCTGCGTCTGGCGCATCCGCGCGCTGTCCGGCGCCAGACTGCAGCACCACGGCATGGCCCTGGGCAACCAATTTCTTGACGGTTTCCGGCGTTGCTGCAACACGGGCTTCGCCGGCCACGGTTTCTGCCGGAATGCCAATACGCATGGGTTTCTCCTGTGAAATGCCATCGGGTCGGCGCTGGCCCGGGCCGCGCAATGTCTGCGGCAAAGTGCGTGGACAGACCTGACCGCTCAAAGCATTGCATTATCCCGCGTTTTCCCTAGGATTGCGCAAAGCTCGCCCCGCACAGCCGAGAAAGACGGTTGCGTTTTTCTTCCTGACACCGCGCATCTAGGGCCTGTTCACGCTATTGGTGCACCCGCGTTGCCCCCAGGCGGGGATGGATGCAAGGCGCAGGCCAGGGGCAAGGCTGGACGCCTTGCCCCTGGCTGACAACGCCGCAGACGCCCCGCCTG
>JBMFIE010000159.1:0-4017 GCA_049976465.1 Thiomonas sp.
GGGAGATAGCAGGTGGCGCAGGGGACGAAACGCTGCGAGGAACTGACCTCAACCGTAAAGGCCCGCAAGGGCAAACGGTGGACTTGGATGTCCAAGATCGGAAGCAAAGCTTGATGGCCCGGGTTTGGCGACCCAGGCCGCAGATCGATGCCTTGGCGGGTAAAGATCGTCGTGCGATGACGGGTAGGGAAGGCTTGGCAGCCCGAACTATCTGTGGGCCGCGCTTCGGCGCGGGATGTTCAACCTTAGTGCTCGCGTGTCAAACGCCGTCTGGTCTCACGAACGAGACAAGTGACCTGCGGGTCAAGGCGCCTGGCGGATTCCAGTAATCCGAGTGCCAACGAACCAGGTGTGCGACTTAAAGCCTTGGACAGCTTGTCTGGCAAGCAAGCTACCCTGAAAAGGCACATTGTGTGTGCCGATGTGAAAGGCTGCAAAGTCAGCCGCAGAAGAGCATCACGAGCTCATCGAGCTCAAGTGACCTACATCCCCTGCGCAGCGCCGCTGCCGGGGGATTTTTTTTGTCCGCTACCGCAACAACCCCTTTTCCCTCAGCCGTGCAATGGCCGCGCGGGCGGCTTCAGAGGCCCGCTGCTGGCTTTGGGGATCGTTGGCCAACAGTTCGGCAGCCGACGGCATGCGCTTGCCGCCTGGATCCCTCTCCTCCAACACCCGACGCACTGTTCGCGGCGTGCCCCCGCCCCTGGCGGGGGAGGGGGGCACCAGCGGGGGAGAAGAAAGGTAATGCCCCCGTGTTGGCCCTGAGCGGGGGTGCCGCGCCCGTAGGGCGTGGGGGCTGCAAGCCCCCGAGGGGGTCGAGGCGGCGAGCAGCGCAGGCCCGTAGGGCCGAGCAGCGCAGGACAGGGGGAGCGGCACGCTCCCCGCCGCCTGGGGCCGTCAAGCCCCAACGGGGCGTGATTTCCCCGCGTAGCGGGGGCACTTAAAAGAAAAGGATTCCATTCCGCCCGTAGATGCAATTTCTTCTTGTTGAGTTATCCACAGGCTGGATCCATGCGATGTGTTAAAGGTTTTATAAGTTAAAGATCGCGCGCGCGCGTTACGGTTTTTGAAACCCGCGCGGTTATTGGCTCAGCGGGGCGGTGTGGTGGGTGAAACGACGTGTCGCCGGTGGGTGAAACGACGTGTCCATCCACAGGAAAAGGTGGGTGAAACGACGTGTCCATCCACAGGAAAAGGTGGGTGAAACGACGTGTCAGCATCGTTCTTCCCTGTCCACGATGCGCCGGGTGATGCTCCGCGCCAGCCGCTGGGGGTTGCGGACGTAGAAGGTCACGCGGTTGTCCTGATGGAGCACGAAACGGTATTCCGGCAGGCTGTCGTCGTCCTGGATCGCCCGCAGTGCCCGCCGGAACTCCTTGAGCGTGGATTTGCTGCCGGTCTTCTCCTGGAGCAGATCAAGGTTCACTGTCCATCGCGCCTGGTGGCCGCAATGCTTGCGGGCGATCTCGTAGAGCCGCCTGGCCAGCGGCTTGCGCAGCCGAAAATAGTCGGGGTGAATGGTCAGCACCTCGAAGGCCTGCACTGCGTTATAGAGCCAGCGCGACAGCGTGACCTCGACGGCGATCATGCGTTCGTCAGTGCGTGACTTCTCAATGATGCGCCACGAGTCGATGATGCCGAAACCTTCGCGGATGCGCTCGCCGCCAGTGCGAATGTCAGTCGTGATGGTCGTGCCGCGCAGCCGCTCAAAAGCTTCGTGCAGGCGTTGGTAGCCGTCGCCGCTCGTCTGCCGGTTGGTCGTCACGAGGAGGTCATACACGGTGAATCTCACCGTGCGATGCTGCGCATCCTCCCTGCCCCGGTTCAGCCCCTCGACAAGCTGCGACACCACGTAGATGAGGATATCCTTGTCGTACTGCGTGGCGCGGCCGAGTACGGACGGCGCCACCTTCACATATTTGGTGCCATCCTTGCTGCGCCATTCCCAGATCGACAGATCGGGCTTGGTCGAGAGCGTGAAGATCGGCGCTTCCATGCTCGCGCCGTCGTCTTTCATCGCGTAGTCGAACAGATCTGCCAGGAAAAAATCCCTTTGGGGATGCCGCACCTTGATCAGCCCGCCCTTGCCGTCGATGCTGCGCGGCGCTGGGGTCAGGCGGCGCTCCAGCGCCTTGAGTGCCTTCATGACATCCTGCGTCTCCGCCTCGATGGCGGCCCGCTGCTCTTGCAGGCTCTTGATCCGTGCCAGCAGCACAGAGGCCTCGGGAGACTCCAGGCGGCCGGCCTTGCCCACGATCCGCGCGATGTCGCGGTTCGTGCTCACGATTAGCTCGGACAGCACGCGGTGATGCTCGCGCAGCCGCTCGATGCGCTGCCGATGGGCATCCTCCGGCGATGACAGCGCAGCCTCTGGGGCATCCTGGCAGTCCATCACGTCCTCGAAGCCCATGGCGTCCTCCTCGAACGCGCCCATCATCGCTGCGTCCTCGGGCAAGACCTCTACGGCCACGCCCGGGATTCCTGCGTGCCGCAGATCGTCGGATACGATGCCGTCAAACAGAGACAGCTGGCCTTGCGTATCGGTATGGCTGGACGCTGGTTTGATCTTTGGCTTGCGAGGCATGGAAAACCTTTAGCGGCCAAATTACAGAAACACGCTTTTACGCTTGCCCGTATTTCTGCAAAAGAAGCTCGCGCACCTCATCGGCGATCTTGGTGCCGCGCATGGCGCACTGCGCCTTGATCGAGCGGTGCAGGCTCTCCGGCACGTCGATGGTGAGGCGCTTCATCGGCTCCGATCCCTCGGCCGGGACACGGCTTTCCACCCAGGCATCGGCCGCCAGCGGCGCGGGCTTGGCGGTCGGCTTGGAGCCAATCGAAATCTTCTTCGTGCTCATCGTGCGAACTCCATCAGCTCGGCCGCTACGGCATCAATCTCGGCCGCAGCAGGCCCTTCCTGGTCAATCTCATGAACGGCCAGCCCTTGCGCAGCCGCTTCGGCGAACACCACGCGCTGCGTGATGGTGGCCGCCAGCGCCGGCACAGGATAGGCCGCCAGCGCCTCGCCCACGTCTCGACCAATTGCCGTATTTACAATTTTACGATTAACCACAAACGCGGCTTTCAGATTTTCTTTATAGACGCGGGCCTCGTCGATCAGCTTCACCACCTCGTCGGCTGCCCAAATGTCATAGGGCGAAGGTTGCACCGGGATCAGCACCACGTCGGCGGCCATGATGGCCGACCGTGCAAGGTCTGTAACTCGCGGCGGACCGTCGATGATGATGTAGTCGTAGCCCTTCCCGATCTGCGCGATTTCCTTGTGGACGGTCGGCCTTGGCAGACCGACCACGGAAAACAGCGGTTCCCCCTGCCGGGCAGCCGCCCAGTCCAGGGCGCTTCCCTGCGGATCGGCGTCGATCAGCAGCACCCGCGCCCCGGAACGGGACAGGCTGGCCGCCAGGTTCACGCTGAGGGTGGTTTTGCCGACCCCGCCTTTCTGGTTCAGAAGTCCGACGATCATGTTTTCATTTTTTCCGCGTTTGCGTGATTGTTATTTTACATAAAATCGTAAAAAACATACAAGCGGCTCCGGGCTGCCCTTTTCCAGTTCGCCGCCGGGCCAGCTCGGCCAGCACACGCCAGCGCTCGCGATCCTGACCGGCGGTCTCGCCCAGCTGCAAGGCCAGCTCGTCATCGGTCATGCGGGCCAGCACGTCCCGCAGCCGACCCGTGCAAGCGATGGGCGGCAGATCGAACACATGCCCGGCCTTGATCTTCTCGGTTTTATTGATCCGGCATTGAACTGTTGAACTCAAGCTGCATACCGCACCGGCGCATGCTGGAAGTAGCTTTTGATCCGTTCCGGGCCGCCGCTGAACGCTGCTGAGGTGCCTGGCAGCCAATTGGCCGTGATGTTGTGACGCGAACGCGGCACTTCGGGGGTAGGCAAGAACCAACCAGCGCCCATCCGCCACTATTCAACCCAAATTGTTCATTGGGGTTTGGAGGGCAGGCGGATGCAGCGGCGCGCCAGTTTGGGCCTGACTGAGAAGC
>JBMFIE010000160.1:0-4017 GCA_049976465.1 Thiomonas sp.
GGTAGAACACCCGGTGATCGACCCCGCGCGACCACAGCCGCACATTGCGAAAGCCGCGCTCCTGCAGATCGCGCTGTACCACTTGCGTGGGCACCAGCACCGCACGCCCGGCGTTGTGAAAACGCCGCAGATAGGCATAGGTCCAGGCCAGGGGAATGCGAAACCGCGCATGCACATACTCTGGAAAGCGGGTGTGATACGCAGTGGTCAGCGTGATGTCCAGACGCCTGGCCAGGCGTCGCGCCGCATGCCCCAGCGGGCCTTCAGTGGCCACATGCACCACATCGGGCATGAAGGCGGTGATGCGCTGCATGATCTGCGCCCGCGGCCACAGGCTCAAGCGGATTTCCGGGTAGGTCGGGCAGGGCACGGTGCGAAAGCTGCTCGGCTCGATCACCTCGACCTCCTGCCCCATGTCGCGCAGCAGACCGATGGTGGTCTTGAGGGTGCGCACCACGCCGTTGACCTGCGGCTCCCAGGCATCGGTCACGATGAGGATGCGCAGCGGCGGCGTGCCGCCCGCAGCCGGCCAGGGTTTTTCCGCGGCAGCAGCCATGCCGGGGCTCACGGGTAAGGCGATCATGCGGCAATCACCGGCACAGGCCCCGGCCGGGTGTGGCTGTGCACCGCAGAACGAGGCGCCAGCTCGGCCAGCACGCGCAGGCCGGCGTTCCAGTGCAGTAGCTTGAGCCGACCGTCCGCGTCTTCGGCCAGGGCGGTGAGGCTTTCCACCCAGTCGCCGCAGTTGGCGTAGATCTGCCCGTCCTCGCTGCGCAGCTCGGCATGGTGGATATGCCCGCAGACCACGCCGTCGCACTGCTGGCGGCGCGCCTCGTCGCTGAGCAGGGTCTCGAAACTGGAGATGGTGTTCACCGCCGCCTTGACCTTGTGCTTGAGGTATTGCGACAGCGACCAGTACGGCAGGCCGAGTTTCAGGCGCGCATGATTGAACCAGCGGTTGAGCTTGAGGCTGAACATGTAGGCGGCGTCGCCCAGGTGCGCCAGCCACTTGGCATACAGCACCACGCTGTCGAACTGGTCGCCGTGCACGATCAGCAGGGTGCGGCCGTCGGCGGTGACATGCCGGACCTGGTTGAGCACCTCGATACCGCCGAAGTGCAGGCCGTCGTACGGCCGGGCGAACTCGTCGTGGTTGCCCGGAACGAACACCACCCGCGTGCCCTTGCGCGCCTTGCGCAAGAGTTTTTGCACCACGTCGTTGTGCGCCTGCGGCCAGTAAATGCCTTTTTTCTTGAGCTGCCAGCCGTCGATGATGTCGCCCACCAGATAGATGGTGTCGGCGTTGCAGTGGCGCAGGAATTCGAGCAACTGCGGCGCCTTGCAGTCGCGCGTGCCCAGGTGGATGTCGGACAGCCACAAGGTGCGCCAATGCACTTGCGGATCGCCATCGACTGCCGCTGCCGCGCCCGCCGGTGCGCTGGCGCACTGCCCGTCCACGGCGCGTTGGTCCGGCGCAAAGCAGGCGGTGCTGCGCATCAGACGGGACAGTGTTTGCGAAACCATGCAGCGCATTGCATCGCGCCAATGTGTCAGGCGCGTGACCGTCATCGCCCCACGCCGCAGGCATGGACGTCGGCTGCCGCGCATTGGACAATCAGAAGCCGCTTGGCCGAGCCACTTCACGTTTGCCCAACATGAGTCAGGAACGCGAACTCAAATTCCGCCTCGATCCCGCACTGCACGACGCGGTGCGCGCCCACCCCATTTTGCTCACACTGGCACCGGCGCCGCAGCAGCAGACGCTGCAGAGCTGGTATTTCGACACGCCGACGCACACTCTGCGTCAGGCCGGCATGGCGCTGCGGGTGCGGCACACCGCCGACGGACGGCGCATCCTCACCCTCAAGAGCAGCCCGGCGCAGGGCCTGCAGTTCAGCCGCGGTGAATGGGAGTTCGACATCGATACCGACGCGCCAGATGCCGCCGCGCTGCAGCGCCTGCGCGACACGCCGCTGGACGCGCTGATCGACGCCGGGGCGCTCGCGCCCGGTCTGCGCGCTGTGCTGGGCACGCAAATGCAGCGCACCGTCTGGCATGTGGACTGGCAGGGTACGCGGCTCGAGGTCTGCCTGGATGCCGGGCTGGCGCTGGGCGGCCCCGAGCCCGATGCCCCCAGCCTGCCGATCAGCGAACTGGAGATCGAACTGATCGATGGCCACTGGCCGCATGCCTTCGACCTGGCCTGGGCCTTGGCGCAAGACCTGCCGCTGCTGCTCTCACCGGTCAACAAAATGCAGCTGGCCGCGCAGGCCGCCGAGCTGAGCACGCTGCAACTGCCGCCACTGGCGCGCGAGCTCGCCCCTCTGGACAGCGGCGGGCAGGCGGTGGCTGCAGCCTTGCAGCAGTCGGCCGCGCTGATGGCCGTGGGTGCGCAATTGCTGCAGACCGATCCGCAGTCCGACACCGTGCATCAGATGCGGGTGCAACTGCGCCGTCTGCGCGTGTTGCTGCAGCTACTGCAGACCACCGGCCCGGCATCGCAGCGCAGCGCCTGCCGCTGGCTGCGCGGTGAATGGCGCTGGGCAGGGCAGCTGCTGGGCATGGTGCGCGATGTCGATGTCTGCCTCGAACACGCCAAGGTGCTCAGGCCCGACCCTGCCGCTTGCGCGCCGATCTCCCGCGACCTGCAGCACAAGCGCGATGCGCATCTCGACGCCCTGCTGGGGTATCTGCGCAGCGCCCGCTTCGGCCGCGTGCTTTTGGCGCAGGCACGTTGGGCGCAGTGCTGGAGCAGCGGGCAGGTGATCGCGCCCGATCTGTCCACCGAGCGGCTGGCCGCGCGCCTGCTGCGGTTCGAGCGCCGCGACTCGCAGCTGCAGCCCAGGCGCTGGGCCGAGCTGCTGGCCATCTGGGACGGACAATCCGCAGCCCCGCTGGACGCCCCGTGGGATGCACTGCACACCCTGCGGCTCAGGGCCAAGCGGCTGCGTTACACCCTGGAGTGGCTCGCCCCGTGGGCCGATCAGGTGCTGGGCAAACAGGGGCGGGCCTGGCTACGTCTGGCCACCGGCCTGCAGAACGATCTGGGCAACGCGCTCGACACCCTGCGGCTGGCCCGCTGGATGGGCGAGACCGCCGCAGCTACAGACCTGGATGCGGCGACCCAGTCCGCAGCGGGCGTGCAGCAGGCGTTCGACCAGGTGCGCAGCAGCCTGCAGCACGCGCTGCAGACCGCGCGCCACGGCCGCTGAAGACGGGTTCATGCCGCCGGCTGGGCATCGCGCCGAGTGAGGGTGAGATAACCGACCAGCAGCACGATAAGCACCAGAAACAGCGCACTCGTGCCCATGGTGCCCAGCCCCAGACCGCCTTCGCTGCCGGGCTTGGACAGCCAGTCACCACAGGTCGCGCCCAGCGGACGGGTGAGGATGTAGGCGATCCAGAACGTGGTCACCGCGCTGGCTTTGAACAGAAAGCGGGCCGCCGCGGTCAGCGCGATCGCGCCGCCGAACAGCAACGCCGACAGCGCGTAGCCGAGCTGCAGCCGCTCGGCAGCCAGATCGCCGCCGGCCGTACCCAGCGCGAAGGTGAACAGGATGGCGGCCCAGTAGAACGCCTCGCGCCGCGGTGTGTTGATGCTGTGGATCGACAGCGTGCGCTCGGACGCCCACCAGCCAATGAAGGTGGCCGCCAGCGCCAGCGCGAACAGCAGGGTGCTGAGCGGCAGCGGCACGCCGAGGTGATCGGTGAGGTTGTCGGTGATCAGCGTGCCCACCACGCTGATGAGGGTGACGGTCAGCCAGTACAGCCACGGGATGTAGCGCCTCGCGCGCATCTGCGCCGCGAGCACGCCGATGAACAGCACGGTCATGACCATGGTCGTGCCTGTCAGTCCGAAGTGCAGATCGACCGAGAGGTAGTCTGCGGCGGTTTCGCCCACGGTGGTGGCCATGATCTTGATCAGCCAGAAGTAAAGGGTGATGACGACCGGAACCTTGATCGCCTGCGCCCAGTCGGGCTGCGCTGCCAGTGCGGTGTGTTGCATGAGAAACTCCC
>JBMFIE010000161.1:0-3968 GCA_049976465.1 Thiomonas sp.
CCTGTCGATCGACTCCATCTTCGCCCACCTGGCCTGGGTGCGCTCGATCAAGCAGCACTTCGGCGTGGACATCCCCTTCCCCATCATCGAAGACCTGAAGATGGACGTGGCCCGCGCCTACGGCATGATCCACCCCGGCGCGGCCGACACCCAGGCCGTGCGCGCGACCTTCTTCATCGACCCGAATGGCATCCTGCGCGCCATGGTGTACTACCCGATGAGCAACGGCCGCTCGATCGACGAGTTCCTGCGCCTGCTGCAAGCGCTGCAGACCAGCGACAAATACGGCGTGGCCACCCCCGAAGCCTGGTGCCCGGGCGACAAGGTCATCGTGCCCCCGCCCAAGACCACCGCTGCGGCCGAGGAGCGTGTCACCGAAGGGCCCAAGCAGGGCATGGAAGTCACCGACTGGTACTTCTCCAAGAAGGCGCTCTGACCCCCACGGTTCACCCGCCCCGAACGCCTCCACAGCATCCGCCGTGGAGGCGTTTTTTTGCCCGCCTTGCCCTACACTGCGGCGCATGGATGCCATCGTCAACGCCAGCCCTGCCGCTGCAGCGGGCCACAAAATCCCCGTCTCCGTGCTGGTGGTGATTCACACCCCCGCGCTCGACGTGCTGCTGATCGAGCGTGCCCGCCAACCCGGCTTCTGGCAGAGCGTCACCGGCAGTGTCGATGCGCTGGACGAGCCGCTGGCCGCCACCGCCGTCCGCGAAGTCGAGGAAGAAACCGGCATCCGCATCGGCAGCGCCGAGGTGCCGCAAACCGCGCTGCGCGACTGGCATCTGACCAATGTGTACGAGATCTATCCGCTGTGGCGCCACCGCTACCCCCCCGGGGTGTGGAAAAACACCGAGCATGTGTTCAGCCTCCAGGTGCCCGCGGGCACCCCGGTGCAGCTGGCCGAGCGCGAGCACCGGGCGCTGATCTGGCTGCCGTGGCAACAGGCTGCTGCGCGCTGTTTCTCGGCGTCGAACGCCGACGCGATCCGCCAGCTTCCGCGCCGGCTGGCGCACGGTTGACAGGAGTGCTCATGGAGCTGCGTGTGGCGTCGTACAACATCCACAAGGGCGTGCTCGGCCACGGCCCCACCAAGCGGGCCAGCATCCTGGATCTGCGCGCTGCGCTGCTGGGGTTGCAGCCTGACTTGGTATTCCTGCAGGAAGTACAGTTCCTGCACCTGCGCCACGCGCGTCGCTTCAGCGCCTGGCCGGAGCAGCCACAGCACGACTTTCTGGCGCAGGCGCTGGGCATGTACGCGGCCTACCGCACCAACGCCCGCACCCGCCACGGCGAGCATGGCAACGCGCTGCTGTCGCGCTACCCCATCATCGATGTCGCGCATTGCGACGTGTCCGACCACCGCTTCGAGCAGCGCGGCCTGCTGCACGCGCAGGTAGCGCTGCCCGAGGGCGGGCCGCTGCACTGCATCGTGGTGCATTTCGGGCTGTTTGCCGCCAGCCGCCAGCGGCAGACCGAGCGTCTGCTCGACTACATCGCCGCCGCAGTGCCGCCGCAGGCCGCGCTGATCGTCGCCGGCGACTTCAACGACTGGCATGGCCGCATCGGCCCGCAACTGCTGCAGCAAGGCCTGGCCGACGTGAGCGCGCCGCCGCTCAAAGCCAACGGCAAGACCGCCTGGCACCAGCGCGTGCGCACCTACCCGGCCCGCCTGCCGCTGGTGCCGCTGGACCGCATCTACGCCCGCGGCCTGGTCGCCAGCGAAATCGGCCTGGGCTGGGGACGCGGCTGGGCGCGGCTGTCCGACCACGCGCCGCTGCTGGCGGCACTGCGCTGCACCTTGCCGCAGTGCCCGCAAAATACCGCACCCGGCGCCCGTCTCGAAGACATCGCCGCGTGAACAGGCAATCGCCCGACCCCGCCGAACCACCCCCGCCAGACTCCGCGCTGGACGACCTGCCGCTGGACTGGACCGAGGGCGCGATGCCGCGGTTGCTGCCCTATGGCGCCACCTTTTTTCCAGCGCTGATCCAGGCCATCGATGCGGCCCGTTCCAGCATCTGGCTGCAGACCTACATTTTTCACACCGACGACGTGGCGCTGTCCGTTGCCGGCGCGCTGTGCGACGCCGCACGGCGCGGCGTGCAGGTGCGGGTGCTGGTCGACGGCCTAGGCTCGTCGCGCAGCATCGGCCTGCTGTCGACACGCTTTGCGGACGCCGGGGTCGAATTCATGGTGTTTCGCCCCTGGCGCATGTGGCCCGACGTCGTGCAGCGCGGACGCTGGCGGCGGCTGCACCGCAAGCTGTGCGTGGTCGATGCGCGCATCGCGTTCATCGGCGGCATCAACATCATCGACGACCGGCTGGACATCCACCACGGCTGGAGCGCGCAGCCCCGGCTGGATTACGCAGTGCAGTACCACGGTCATCTGGCGCGGCAGACGCAGTGGTTGATGCAGCGCTTGTGGCTGCGCACCGTGCTGGCCGGAAGCCTCGAGCGCCGGCTGCGCAATCTGCCGGGCCCAGGCATGTTCGACACCTCGCCCAACCAGCGCGCCTACTGGCAGGAACTGCTCGACTGGGGCAGCGCCACCCCGCCGGTCGACGAAGACGGCGCGCCGCTGCACCCCCACCTGACGGTAAATGAAACCGCTGCGCCCAAGACCCGGCGGCGCACACCGCGCAACGCGGCGCAGAGCTTGGCCGCACTGGTGGTGCGCGACAACTTCTCGCATCGCCGCGCCATCGAGCACAGCTACATCCACGCCATCGACCGCGCGCGACGGCGCGTGCTCATCGTCAGCCCCTATTTCTATCCCGGGCGCGCGTTTCGCCAGGCGCTCAAGGCTGCAGCGGCACGCGGCGTGCGGGTCGAACTGCTGCTGCAGGGCCGGGTGGACTACCGCATGGCTGCCTGGGCGGCGCGCGCGCTGTACGGCGAAATGCTGCGCGCCGGCGTGCATATTTTTGAATACACCCCCGCCTACTTGCACGCCAAGGTCGCGGTGGTCGATGAAGACTGGGCCACCGTGGGCAGCTCGAACATCGACCCGCTGTCGCTGCTGGTCAACCTCGAAGCCAACCTCGTGGTGCGCGACCGCGCGTTCGCCCGCGAACTCGGCGCGCACATCGAAAGCCAGATCGCCCGCTCCGAGCCGATCGACACCCCAGCCCGCCTGCGCACCCGCGCGCCGTGGTGGCTACGCCCTTTCGTCGCCGTGGCCGCTCGCGCCTTCGTCGCGCTGGCGGGCGGGCTGAAGAACGAGTACTGAACCCAAATAGTCCATTGGGCGCACCTGCGGTGCTGTTTGGGTCGAACGCCCGTTGAGATCCTTTTGGCGGGATCGGCTGCGATGGGCGTGGGGCATCATCCCCCTCCCAACCTCCCCCACACAGTGGGGGAGGTGAGAACAGCGCGACGCGCCTCCTTCGGATGCCCCTCCCAACCTCCCCCACACAGTGGGGGAAGAGAGAACAGCGCAAGGCGAATTCTTCGGATGCCCCTCCCGACCTCTCCCACAAGTGGGGGAGGAGAGAACAGCGCAAGGCGAATCCTTCGGATGCCATCCAACCTCCCCCACATAGTGGGGAGGAGCAAACCACTCAAGCCTCACCCTCCCCGCTGGCGGGGAGGGTTGGGGAGGGGTGGAGCACGAGCCGCTCCCGCCCCCCACCCAGCCTCCCCCACAGGGTGGGGGAGGAGAAAACAGCGCATCGTCGATGCTTCCGTCCCCTCCCCGCTGGCGGGGAGGGCTGGAGTGGAGGCCGCGTAAAACCATGCAATCTCGCACATCTCCCCTGCGCCGCAGCGCCCTGCCCCTGCTCGCTCTCGCCGCCTTGCTGCTGCTCACCTGGCTGGCCTACTGGCCGGGGCGCACCGGCCCCTTTCTGTTCGACGACTTTTCCAACCTGGCCACCTTGGGCGACTATGGCCGGATCGACACCTGGTGGAAGGTCGTGGCGTTTCTCACCTCGGGCTTTGCCGGGCCGACTGGGCGGCCGCTGG